>DATMEO010000160.1:0-11566 GCA_035556515.1 Gaiellaceae bacterium | reverse complement strand
CGGGACCGTCGTCGCGCAGAAGGCGCCGAGCATCTTCCCGGGCCGCAGGGCCGCGTCGATCCAGTCCTTCTCGAAGAAGTCGCCGATGATCCCGCCCGCCTGCGGCGAGAAGTCGTTGAAGGCGTCGAGCACGATCTCGCGCGCTTCGTCCCAGGCGATCGTGCCGCCGACCTCGTTCAGCGGCGCGAAGCGGTCGAAGTCCTTCAGCCGCTCGAGCCCGAGCAGCCGCGCCTTCAGCGCGTAGAAGCGCTGCGGGATGTCGTAGCGGGCCTGGATCGCGTCGACGAGGCTCTGCGCCGCCTCGTCCGGGATCTCGTTCGCGAGATTGCGGGCGGAGATCCAGGTCTCGTAGTCCCGGAGGCGGTCTTCGATCGACCGCTCGTTCAGGATTGTGTTGAGGACGTAGCCGCGCGTGCGCACGCCGGGGCGGAGCGTCTCGGTGACCGCCTCGGCGACCCGTCCGCGCTCCTCCTGCGAGGTCTCGCGCGCCAGCTTCGCCAGCGCCTCGTCGAGCGAGAGATCGTTGCCGTCGAGTGAGACGCTGAGGTCGGAGACGAGCTCGTTGAAGAGGCGGCCCCAGGCGCTGACGCCGGTGAGGCTCTTCTCGGCCGAGATCTTCTCCTCGGGCTCGGAGAGCTGGTGCGGCTTGTAGCGGCGCTGCGAGCGCAGGACCTGGGCGTAGCGCTCGAGCGCCGGGTCGGCGAGCAGCCGCTCGGCAACGTCGTCCTCGAGCGCGCTCCATTCCAGGTCGAAGAAGAGGAGCTCGGTCTCGATCTGGGTGTTCCGCTCGCGGACGCGCTGGACGAGCGCACCGCGGGCCTGGTCGGTGCTGTCGGCCGCCTGGCGGAGCCGCGCGTACGTCTCGACGCGGGTCGAGGTCGATTCGATCCGCTCCAGCTCCGCGACCGCGTCGTTCACCTCGGCCGCGGAGAGCTCACCGAGCTTGCCGCGATACCGCTCGCGAAAAGCCTTCGCGGCTGTGTGCGACTCCTCGAGGTCGGACTCGATCTGCGGGTCGTCGGGACCGTCGTAGAGATCGTCGAGATTCCACTCGACCGCCTCGGCTCCTGTGGTGACAGTGCTCACCCCCGGAACCTACCGATCCTCGATCCCGTGCGGCGCGCCGTAGTCGGCCAGCAGCTCGAGGAACGGGCCGGCTGGGAAGGCCTCCGGGCCGAGCACGCCGGTTCCGTCCCAGCTGCCGTTCGCGAGCAACTCGAGGGCGACGATCGGGTTGAGCGCCGTCTGCAGCACGACGGCCTGATGCCCCCACTCGCGCATCGACTGCTCGTTGTCGAGCACGTGGTAGAGGTAGGTCGCGCGCGACTGCCCGTCCGTGCCGGTGCCCGTGACGTACGTGCCGGCGCACGTCAGCCCCCGCATACGGTCGCCCAGCGTCGCCGGGTCGGGCAGCACGGCTGCGACGACGTCGCGCGGCGAGACCTCTGCTCCGCGCACGCTCACCGGCTCCTTCGAGTCGAGCCCGAGCTTGTGCAGCGTGCGGAGGACGTCGATGAACTCGTCCCCGAGCCCGTACTTGAAGGTGACGCGGTTGCAGTCGATCCAGCGCGGGATCAGCACCACCTCCTCATGCTCGACGTTGACGCACTCGACCGGCCCGATCCCCTCCGGGAAGTCGAACACCTCGGGCTCGGAGAACGGCTCGGTCGTGTACCAGCCCCGGTCGCGCTCCCAGATCACCGGCGGGTTCAGGCACTCCTCGATCGTCGTCCAGATCGAGAAGGTCGGCGCGAAGTCGTAGCCGTCGACGACGAGGTTCGCGCCGTCGCGCACGCCGATCTCGTCGATCTCTGCGAAGAGCTCGTCGCGCGCATAGCGAGCGAACACGTCTGAGAGCCCCGGCTCGACGCCGATTCCGACGAGAGCGAGCCGGCCTGCCTCCTCCCAGCGACCGGCCTGGGCGAACTGCGCGTCGCCGAGCTTCACACCCCGCACGGCGTCGGACAGGGTCATCGCCATGTCGAGATACGTGCACTCCGCGTCGAACGCGGCCTCGAAGATGGCCGGGTTGAAGCGCGGGTCGACCGCGTTCAGGATCGCGTCCGCGCGCTCGGAGCGGGCGAGCTCCGCAATTGCCGCAGGATCGGACGCGTCGACAGCGGCGGCCGCGAAGCGGGGATCGCCAGTGCGGCCGACCGCGGCCTCCGCCCGGGCGGCGTCGACGTCGGCGAGGACCATCCGTTCGAAGAAGTCGCGCCGTGTGGCGACCGCGGCGGCTGCGGCGCCGACCCCACCCGCACCGATCACCAGGATGCGCACGAGCGCGAACCTACCTGCCATAGTTGCGCTCGTGGCAGGGATGCGGCCCGAGGACGTCTACCAGCTCACGGGGGTCAGCGACCCTCGGCTGCGCCCGGGCAGCGACGAGGTTGCCTACGTCGTCTGGTCGATCGACGGGGAGGAGAACGAGTACCGCCAGTCGATCTGGCTCGCGCGCACGGACGGCTCCGGCTCGCCCCGCCGGCTGACGAGCGGCGACAACGACGCGCAGCCGCGCTGGTCGCCCGACGGCGAGCGGCTCGCTTTCGTCGCCAAGCGCGGCGACGAGAAGGCGCACAGGCAGCTGTACGTGATGCCGATGGGCGGCGGCGAGGCGCAGTGCCTCACCGATCTGAAGGACGACGTCGGCGAGCCGGTCTGGTCGCCGGACGGCACGCAGCTTTGC
Organism: Gaiellaceae bacterium; assembly: GCA_035556515.1. GTDB lineage: Bacteria > Actinomycetota > Thermoleophilia > Gaiellales > Gaiellaceae > Gaiellasilicea. The sequence continues at coordinate 8,880 of DATMEO010000160.1, read as the reverse complement.
TTCTCGGCACGGGTGCCCGACGAGGCCTACGACGAAGAGGACGACAAGAAGCGCGCCCCGCGCCGGTTCACGCGCCTGCTCTACAAGCTCGACTCGGTCGGCTGGACGGGCGACCGGCGCCGCCACCTCTACGTCGTCCCCGCCGACGGCTCGGCCGATGCGAAGCAGATCACCGACGGCGACTTCGAGGACTCACGCCCCACCTGGACGCCCGACGGCAAGAGCATCGCGTTCTCCTCGGCGCGGAACGAGAACTGGGACGTCGAGCTGAAGGGCGACGTCTACGTCGTCCCGGCGGAGGGCGGCGAGCCGAAACAGCTGACCGCGAACGACGCCAACTACTACGCCCCGAGCTACTCGGCCGACGGAAACCAGCTCGCCGTCAAGTGGGATCCGGGCGGGTTCGACTTTCCCCGGCACACGCAGATCGGCGCGATGGACGCCTCGGGCGCGAACTTCCGGGTGCTGACGGCCTCGCTCGACCGCACCTGCGATCCCTACCCGGAGATCCGGGAGCCGATCTGGGACGGCGGCTCGATCGTCTTCGCGATCGAAGACCGCGGCAACGTCCACGTCTACCGCGTCTCGCCGGACGGCGGCGAGCCGGAGCTCGTCGCGGGCGGCGACATCGTTCTCTCCGGCTACGACGTCCTCGACGGGAAGGTCGCACGGACCGGCTCGACCGCACCGAACCTCGGCGAGCTCTACGTCGGCGAAGAGCAGCTGACCGAGGTCGGCAAGGAGTTCGCGACCGGGCGCGAGCTGATCGAGCCCGAGCGCTTCACCGCGATCTCGAAGGACGGCTCGGAGGTCGAGGCCTGGATCGCGCGTCCCGCCGGCTTCGAGGAGGGAAAGACGTACCCGACGCTGCTGAACATCCACGGCGGGCCCTTCACCCAGTACGGCAACGGCTTCTTCGACGAGACGCAGGTCTACGCGGGCGGCGGCTACGCGGTCGTCTACGCGAACCCGCGCGGCTCGTCGGGCTACGCCGAGGCGTGGGGCCGCGCGATCATGGGCCCGGGGGAGCTCGGGCCGGGCTGGGGCTCGGTCGACTACGAGGACCTGACGGCGGTCGTCGACACGGCACTCGAGCGCTACGGCTTTATCGACCCAGAGCGGCTTGGCGTGCTCGGAGGCTCCTACGGGGGCTACATGACTTCATGGATCGTCTCGCACACGAACCGTTTCAAGGCGGCGATCTCGGAGCGCGCGGTCAACAACCTCGTCTCGATGTACGGCTCCAGCGACGTCGGCTGGGTCTTCAAGGGCTACCACGGCGACTTCGTCCACGACGCGGTCGACAAGTACCTCCAGATCTCACCGTGGACCTACGCGAAGCAGATCGAGACGCCGCTCCTGATCCTCCACTCCGAGAACGACCTGCGTTGCAACATCGAGCAGGCCGAGATGCTCTTCACGACGCTGCGGCTACTGGGAAAGGACGTCGAGCTGGTGCGCTTCCCGGCCGAGAGCCACGAGCTGACGCGGTCGGGAAACCCCGTCCACCGCGTGCAGCGCTTCGAGCTCGTGCTCGAGTTCTTCGACCGGCACCTGAAGTAGTCCGACCTGAGGTAATCCGAGAGGTGCGGTAGACCGCACCTTCAGACACCTGCGCACCGAATCGTCCGCCGCGGACGGGTGCGCAAGAGTGGGGCCATGCTCAAAGGCGACCACCGAGGCCCCACCTACGCCACCGCCGGCCCCTCTCCCCTCCGGGCCGGCGTGACGGGCACCCAGCGCCTCCCCATCCCCTCGTCGCCCCCTCTCCCTGCCTGAACGGACGTGTCCCAGGGCCTGTCCCTGAGACACGTCCCGAACAGGCGCCCAGAGAGCGACGGGCAGCGTGCTCGTCCTCCACTACGGTCTTCCTCGATCCGGTCGGACGGGAGGGCTACTCGGAGCCGGTCTCGTCGCCGGGATCGCTGTTCACGATCGGCGGCAGCATGCACACGAGGGTACGGCGGCCGTCGGCCGGACTAGAGGTAGTAGGGCGCCTCCGCCAGCTGCTCGAGTACGAGCCGGTCGTTTTCGACCCGCGCGACGATGTACGTATCGCCGGCGAGGAGCGCCTCGACCGTCTGTTCGATCGCGCGGTCGGGGAGGACGACGCGAACGTCCGCCGGGCCGTCCGGCACCTCGAGCGGAACCGAGGCGGCCAGGTCGAGCGTGAACTTGGTCGTCACGGCGTCCTCGCGCCAGCGCCGCTCCTCGTCGACCCAGATCTCGACCGTGTCGGTGTCGAAGCCGCCCTGGAGATCGATCCTCAGCGTCGCCACAGTCTAGGCCCTCCTCCTTCCGGAACCGCAGACCGGAGATCGACTCGTTGCAGGCGGTACTAACACGAAACGCGGGCGCCGGTCAAGGCGCCCGCGTTGTCTCCCCGCAACGTACGGGCTAGCGGAGCGCGAGCCGACGCCGCCCACGAACCACGCCCGCGCCGGCGACGAGGAGCAGGACGATCAGCGCGCCACCGAGTGTGCCGAGCGCACCGACCTGCCAGTCGACGCCCCCAGCCTCGACCGGGTTCGCCGGGGCAGTGGAGCTGCGGTGGACGTTGGCGATGTAGCGGTCGACCGCGTCCGGTCCGGCGTCCGTCCGGAGCTGGGGCTGGAAGCCGTCCGGGCCGTTGTTGGCCAGATAGCGATCGATCGCGTCGGGCTGTGCGCTTGCCTGGAGCTGGAGCTGGGGCTGGTAGCCGTCGGGATCCGCCGCCGCGACTGGCACACCCAGCGTCAGCGCCGCCGCTGCGAGTGCGAGTGTCGTCCGAATCTGCATTGTCTCCGCCTCCTTCCGGATCCTTCGATCCGGCTCGTCGAGTGATGCTTCGACGCTAGGCGGCGGCCGTCCGGCGAAAAACGGGGAAACTACGTGACTTTGGGCGAGCCGTCGGCCAGCTTCCGCGCGAGCTCGACGCGCGAATGCACGCCCAGCTTCCCGTACACGCGCGAGAGGTGGCCCTCCACGGTTCGCGTGCTGAGGAAGAGAGCCGCCGCGACTTCGCGGTTCGTGCTCCCGGCGGCGACGAGCTCGACGACGCGGCGCTCGACCGGCGTCAGCTCGCCGGAGCCCGGAGCCCGGCCGCCGATCCGCGCCAGCTCGGCCGCCGCGCGCCGCTCCCAGACGACGGCGCCCAGCGAACCGAAGACCGTCCGCGCTTCCTCGAGCGTCGTGCGGGCTTCGCGCCGGTCGTTCACACGCCGGCGGGCAACGCCGAGGGCGAGCAGCGTACGTGCGCGGTCGAACGGGATCGGTGAGCCGTCATGCAGCTGGAGAGCGTGCTCGAGCGCGGCGACTGCACCGGCCAGGTCGCCGCGTCCCGCTGCGAGGAAACCGCGACAGCGTGCGGCGGCCGCCTGCCCCGACGCGCGCTCGAGCTGCGCGGCGTTCGCCTCGAACCACGCGAGGTGGTCCTCAGCTTGATCGAGTCGCTCGCAGGCGACGAGCGCCTCGACCAGATCCGGCACGAATCTCGACACGCCCGGCTCGCGCAGCTCCTCGCGCCGCGCGAACGCGACCAGAGGGGTGAGGACGCCGACAGTCTCGACGTTCCGGCCGAGCGAGAGCTCGAGCAACCCGAGCGCAGCCGTGGCGAAGTGCTCGGCCGGCCTGCCGCTGGTGCTTCCGGCCAGCGAGAGCGCCCGGGTCGCGGCCGAGCGTGCAGCTTCCTCGTCGCCGCGGTGCGCCTCCGCCAGCGCGCGGAGCGCGAGCGCGTACGCGACCAGCGTTTCCTGGCCGACCTGCTCCGCGCGCAGGACGCCCTCGTCGGCGTGCGCAGCCGCCTCGCCGAAGCGGCCACGCAGGCACTCGGTCTGCGCCAGCAGCACGTGGATGTAGGGGACCGAGCTTTCGTCGCCCATCTCCTCGGCGACCGCCAGCATCCGCTCGAACGACGTCTTCGCCTCGTCGAGCTGCTCCCACCACATCCGCACAACGGCGACCTGGAACTCGGCTCCGCCCATTGCCCGCGTGCCGCGGCCCGCGGAACCGACCGCCTCGGCTGCGGCAAGCGTCGAGGGCGCATTGCCGGAGCCGAGCGCAGCTTCCGCGAGCACGAGCGAGCCCAGCGCGGCTGCGGCAACCCCGGCGTCGTCGTGCCGCTCTGCAATCTCGAGCGCGGCCTTCGCGTGCGTGACCGCCTCGGCGAGCCGCTCGCGCAGCCGAAAGAAGATGCCCGAGAGGATCTCGTGCGCGCGGCCCTGCACGAGCGGCTCCTTTATGCCTTCTTCGACGGCCGCCTCGAGCAGCTCCACGGCCGCGCGGATGTCGTCGTCGTACGAGCGGACGCGGGCGAGTGCGATCAGCGCTCGGGCGCGTTCCGCGCCCGCCGGCAACTCGACAACGGCATCGTCGAGCAGCGCCCGCGCGCGGCGGGCGTCACCAGCCTCGAAGTGGTGGCCCGCCGCGTCGACGGCCCGCCGGAGCGCGTCGGCGGTCGAGTCTGGTGGAGTCAGCAGGCGAGCTCGCTCGAGCAGCTCGGCCGCCTCGTCGGGGGCGCCGCGTGCGCTTGCGAGACCGGCGGCTTCGTCGAGCGCGGCCGCCACCTCCGCGTTCGGACCGTCGGCGGCGAGCGCGAGGTGACGTGCACGTTCCTCCGGGCGGACGTGAGCCGCAAGCGCTGCATGGACGTCGCGGCGCTCTGCCGGACCGGCGTTGGCGTACGCGGCCGCAGCGAGCAGCGGGTGCGTGAATCGGACGCGACCGTTGCCGACGGTGACGAGCTCTGCGTCGACGGCGGGTCCGAGCGCTGCCGCGCCGTCGCCCCCGGTCGCTGCTCCGATCAGAGCCAGCGTCGGGTCGGCGAGCGCCGCGGCGGCGAGCAGCGCGGCTTTGGCTTCGGCCGGAACGGCCGTCACCCTGGCGACGACCAGCTCGTGCAGCGAGTCCGGCACCTGCACCGGCGCACCGGCCGTTTGACCCTCCGGCAACGTGCGCGCCAGCTCGAGCGCGAACAGCGGATTGCCCGCCGCCGTCGCGTGCACGGTTCGGAGCGCCGGCCGGGACAGAACCACCCCCAGCCGGTCCTGCACCAGACGGTGGAGATCTTCGAGGCTCAGGCCCTCGATTGCCAGCCGGCTGAACGCCGGCAGGGCCCGCTCCGGCGCGAACCCGAGGCCGGCGCGTTCCGACTCGCGCAGGGCCAGCAGCAGCGCGACGTGCTCCTCCGCGAGCCTGCGTACGGCCGAGAGCACGACTCGGGACGAGGCGCCGTCGAGCCACTGGAGGTCGTCGACGGCAACGAGCACGGGCCGCTCGGCGGCGAGTGCCCGCAGCACACCGAGGAAGCCGAGCGCGACGCCGCGCTGGTCGACTCCACCCGAATCGGGAGCCTCGAGCAGGAGCGCGGCACGCAACGCGTGCGCCTGCGGCGAGGGCAGTTCGTCGAAGGCGCCGTGAACGCCGTCGAGTAGGTCGCCGATACCCGAGTGCGCCAGCTTCGCCTCCGTCTCGAGCGGCCTGGCGGCGAGCACGTGAAACCGCTCGCGGGCCGCGTCGACGGCGTGTTCCCAGAGCGTCGTCTTCCCGGCTCCCGGCTGCCCCTCCAGCAGCAGCGTGCGGGGCCAGTCGTCCCGGCTCAGGAACTGTGCGAGCTCAGCGAGCTCATCCTCCCTGCCGACGATCGCGGCAGACATACCGTTGATCTTAGGCGGCGGCGGGCGCGGGAGCCTCTGCGCGCTCGAAGACGAGCTCGCCGTCCTGGGCGTCGACGCGGATCGTGTCGCCCTCGGCGAACTCGCCCGCCAGCAGCCGCTGCGCGAGCGGGTTCTCGACGAGACGCTGCAGCGCCCGCTTGAGCGGCCGGGCGCCGTAGGTCGGATCCCAGCCGGCCTCGGCCAGCACCTCCTTCGCCGCGTCCGTCAGCTCGAGCGCGAGCTTCCGATCCGCAAGGCGCAAGCGCAGCCGCTCGAGCTGCAGCTCGGCGATCTCGGCCAGCTGCTCCTTGTCGAGCGCGTCGAAGACGACGATCTCGTCGATCCGGTTCAGGAACTCGGGCCGGAAGTGCTCGCGCATCGCCTCGGCCGAGCGGATGTTCGAGGTCATGATCAGGAGGGTGTTGCGGAAGTCGACCGTGCGGCCCTGGCCGTCGGTGAGGCGGCCGTCGTCAAGCACCTGCAGGAGCACGTCGAAGACCTCGTGGTGCGCCTTCTCGATCTCGTCGAGGAGGACGACCGAGTACGGCCGCCGGCGCACGGCTTCGGTCAGCTGGCCGCCCTCGTCGTAGCCGACGTAGCCGGGCGGCGCGCCGACCAGGCGCGACACCGTGTGCCGCTCCTGGTACTCGGACATGTCGATCCGGATCATCGCCCGCTCGTCGTCGAACATGAACTCGGCGAGCGCGCGGGCGAGCTCGGTCTTGCCGACGCCGGTCGGGCCGAGGAAGACGAACGAGCCGATCGGGCGATCGGGGTCCTGCAGGCCGGAGCGGGCACGCCGGAGTGCGTTCGAGACGGCCACGAGCGCGGCGCGCTGGCCGATCACCCGCCGGTGCAGCCGCTCCTCCATGTGGATCAGCTTCTCGGTCTCGCCCTCGAGCAGCCGCGAGACGGGGATGCCCGTCCACGCGCCGACGACCGCGGCGATGTCGTCCTCGTCGACCTCCTCCTTGACCATCGGGTTCTCCGGTGCGCGGCGCTCCGAGAGCTCCTGCTCGAGCGCGGGCAGCTCGCCGTAGCGGATCTCGGCCACCCGCTGCAGGTCGCCGGCGCGCTCGGCGCGCTCGGCCTCCATCTTCAGCTCGTCGATCTTCGTCGCGATCTCGCCGATCCGGTCGAGGGCCGCCTTCTCCTCGGCCCAGCGTGCCGCGAGCTCGGCGTGGCGCTCCTTCGCGTCCGCGAGCTGGCGCTCGACCGGCTCGCGCACGTCCTTCGACTCCTTGCCCAGCGCGGCGAGCTCGATCTCGAGCTGGCGGACGGCCCGGTCGGCCTGGTCGAGCTCGAGCGGGCTCGAGTCGATCTCCATCTTCAGGCGCGAGGCGGCTTCGTCGACGAGGTCGATCGCCTTGTCGGGCAGCTGCCGGTCGGCGATGTAGCGGTCGGAGAGGACCGCGGCGGCGACGAGCGCCGCGTCGCGGATACGGACGCGGTGGTGCGACTCGTACTTCTCCTTCAGACCGCGCAGGATCGCGATCGTGTCCACGACCGACGGCTCGCCGACGAAGACCGGCTGGAAGCGGCGCTCGAGCGCGGCGTCCTTCTCGATGTGCTTGCGGTACTCGTCGAGCGTCGTCGCGCCGACGGTGCGCAGCTCGCCGCGCGCGAGCATCGGCTTCAGCATCTGGGCTGCGTCGACCGCGCCCTCGGCCGCACCGGCGCCGACGATCGTGTGCAGCTCGTCGATGAAGAGGACGATCTGTCCCTCGGCGTTTTTGATCTCGGCGAGGACGGCCTTCAGGCGCTCCTCGAACTCGCCGCGGTACTTCGCCCCGGCCAGGAGCGCGCCGACGTCGAGCGCCCAGACGCGCTTGCCCTTCAGGCCCTCGGGGACGTCTGCGGCGACGATCCGCTGCGCCAGCCCCTCGGCGATCGCCGTCTTGCCAACGCCCGGCTCGCCGATCAGCACCGGGTTGTTCTTCGTCCGTCGCGAGAGCACCTGGATCACGCGGCGGATCTCCGCGTCGCGGCCGACAACCGGGTCGAGCTTGCCCTGCTCGGCCGCCTCCGTCAGGTCGCGGCCGAACTTGGAGAGGGCCTGGTAGGTGCCCTCGGGATCCTGGCTCGTGACGCGCTGGCCGCCGCGCACCTCCTTGATCTTCGCGAGCAATTGCTCGCGCGGGACGGCATCGAGCGCGAGCAGCAGGTGCTCGGTCGAGACGTAGTCGTCCTCGAGCTTCTTCGCCTCGTCGTCGGCGCGGTCGAGCACGCGCGCGAACGCGGCGCCAGCGGCGGGCTGCTGCGAGGCGCCCTCGATCGCGGGCTTTGCGCGCAGCTTCGTCGCGGTCTCGGCGCGGAGCGCAGCGGAGTCGGGAACGAGCTGTTGCACGAGCTCCTGGTCGAGTAGGGCGAGCAGGAGGTGCTCGGGATAGAGCTCGGGGTTGCCGGCGCGGCGCGCGAGCTCCTGCGCGGCCGCGACCGCCTCCTGGCTCTTGATCGTCAGCTTGTCGAAGTTCATCAGTGCGCCTCCAGGTGATGTTGCCCGGTTTCTGACGAGCGAAAAGCAAGCGATGCAAGGACGCAGGGAGCGTCGATAGCCGAAGCTATCGGCGCGACCGAGGACGCCGCAGCGCGCCGCTTTGCAGCCGGCAGAAGCCGGGATGACATTGCCTGGGGGCGCACTAGTGCCTCGGTTCGGGGTGCCGTTGGGTCTGGTAGAGGACGATCTCGCGCTTGTAGGAGCGGTGGACGGTCCTGATCTCCTCGCGCAGCTCGCGCTCGAGCCGCTCGGCGCGCGCCCGCTGCCGGCGCAGCTCGTCCTCGAGCCGGAGCACGTGCTCGACGCCCGCGAGGTTGAGTCCGAGCTCGGTCGTCAGGCGCTGGATCACGCGCAGGCGCTCGAGGTCGACCTCGGAGTAGCGGCGCGTGCCGCCGGGAGTCCGCTGCGGGCGGACGAGGCCCTTCGCCTCGTACACGCGCAGCGTCTGCTGGTGCATGCCGACGAGCTCGGCCGCGACGGAGATCGAGTAGCGAGGATGGGCGTCCATCAGCGGCTCGCCTTCCGCAGCTCCTCGAGCAGCTCGCGCTCCTGCTTCGACACCTTCTCGGGAACGGTCAGCTTCAGCCGCGCGAGCAGGTCGCCCTTGCCGCCGCTCGGCTTCGGCGCGCCACGGCCCTTGACCTTGAGCAGCTTCCCGGGCTGCGAGCCGGCCGGAACCTTCAGCGAGATCGGGCCGTCAGGGGTGGGGACGTCGATCGACGCGCCGAGCGCCGCGTCGGCGTAGCCGAC
>DATMEO010000159.1:0-2416 GCA_035556515.1 Gaiellaceae bacterium | reverse complement strand
CTTCGCGAAGGCCGCGTCGGTCGGCGCGAACACGGTGTACGGGCCCTTGCCCTTCAGGGTCTTGACCAGGCCGGCCTTCTTGAGCAGCGAGGCGAGGGTGTTGAACTGCCCGGCCTCGACCGCGGTCTCGACGATGTCCTTTTTCGCGCCCGCCGAAGCGGCGCTCTCCTGCGGGCCGGCGCTTGCGGGCCCGGCAACCGCCACGGCGGACACGGCCGCCACAGCGGTGAGGGTGGAGATGCTGCGGATCTTCTTCATGTCTTGACTCCTGGCTGGTTGTTGTTGTTGATCTAGCGCTGAGCGCCGGCCGGCCGGCGCGCGTCGGCGGTCCGGCTTTGCGCGAGCAGCGCGCCGATGGCATAGACCGCGGCGAGCCCCACGAGGCCGTAGACGATCCTGCTGGCCGCGTTCGTCGTGCCGAACTCTTCGCCGAAGATCCAGGCGACGAGGTCGAACTCGGCGAGCGCGACCAGGCCCCAGTTGAGCCCGCCGACGACGAGCAGGGCAGCGGCGACTGCATTCAGTCCTTTCATCTGTCCACCTCTTGTTCGGATGTTGTCCATGTACAGCACCGTAGCCGCCTTCCGCGCTCTTGTCAAGTATTTGTTCAGATGTTGTACAGTGTCGTCATGGACGACAGCGACGGAGTCCTTCGGATCGGGGAGCTGAGCAAGCGCTCGGGGGTGAGCCCTGACCTGCTGCGCGCGTGGGAGCGCCGTTACGGGCTCCTTCGCCCCGTGCGCTCGGCCGGCGGCCTCCGCCTCTACACGCCCGCGGACGTCGAGCGTGTGCGTGTCATGCGCCAGCACCTCGCCGACGGCCTGGCCGCCTCCGAGGCGGCGGCACTCGCGTCGAGGACCGCCGTCGACGACGAAGCGGCCCTGATGGCGCTCCGTCCCGAGGCGCTGCGGAACGATCTCGCCGACGCCCTCGACCGGTACGACGAGCCGCGGGCGCAGGCGATCCTCGACCGGCTGCTCGCCGTGGCGACCGTGGACACGCTGCTAAGCGAGGTCGTCCTGCCGTATCTGCGCGAACTGGGAGAGCGCTGGTTGCGCGGTGAGGCCTCGGTCGCTCAGGAGCACTTCGCCTCCAGCATCGTGCGCGGACGGCTGCTCGGCCTGGCGCGCGGCTGGGGTCTCGGCCTCGGGCCGACGGCGGTGCTCGCGTGCCTGCCAGGAGAGCAGCACGACCTCGGCCTGATCGCGTTCGGGCTGGCGCTGCGCTCGCGAGGCTGGCGCATCGTCTATCTCGGCGGCGATTCGCCGATCGAGACGGTCGAGGAGGTAAGCCGTCAGCTCGATCCGAGCCTCGTGGTCCTGACCGCCGTCAGCAGCGAGCGTGTGGAGCCGATCGTCACGCAGCTGCGGGCCCTCGCCGGCCGGCATCGTCTCGCGCTCGCCGGCGCCGCCGCCGGGAATGGCGCGCTGGAGGGCAGCGGCGCCCTCGCTCTGTCCGGCGACCCGGTCGCCGAGGCGGCGCGAGTCACGACGCTCGTCCGGGGCGACGGCGAGCCGCTGTGAGAGCCGGCCGTCCTCGGAGCCACAGGGTTCGTCGGCCGTGCGCTCGTTCCGGCGCTTGCGAAGCGGGGCGAAGTCATCGCGGTCTCCCGACGAGCGACCGCACCGGAGCTTCCCGGACTCCGCTCCGTCGCCGCCGGCCTCACCGACGGCGAATCGACGCGCGGCGCCCTCGAGGGCGTCGACGTCGCCTACCACCTCGTCCACTCCCTCGGCGCGCGCAACTTCTCCGTTCCGCTGACGACGCTGTGGGCCGCCGTCGTAGTCGGCCGCGGCAGTGCCGCGTTCGAGACGATCGTCACCCTCGTCGACCGGCTCCCGATGATGGTCGCGCCGCGATGGGTCTCGACCCCCACCGAGCCGATCGCCCTCACCGACATGGTCCGCTACCTCACGGGAGTCGCAGGCCGGACCGAGGCGCTGGGCGAGAGCTTCGACGTCGGCGGCCCGGACGTCATCACCTACGGAGAGATGATCCAGCGGATCCGCGGCTGCGCGGGCAACGGCCGCTGATCGTCAAGGTGCCGGTGCTCAGCCCGCGGCTGTCGTCATACTGGCTGCACCTCGTCACGCCCGTGGGAGCGAGCGTCGCACGCCCGCTCGTCGAGGGGCTGCGCAACCCGACAATCGCGCGCGACGACCGCATTCGAAGCCATGCTCCCGTTCCCCCTCACGAGCTTCGCCGACGCCGCTCCGGACGCGCTCGACGAAGCGCGAGATGAGGCCGATTAGAGCCGACGCCCGGACTCGAACCGGGGACCCCTTCATTACGAGGCCGCTCCAGCGGTTCGCCGCAGTGTCGTCATGTGGCATGAAGTCGCTGCAAACTCCGCACTTCTGCCGATCCCGCATGACCGCAGTGTACCCGCCCGAACGGGGCTTCTGGACCCAGTAGC
>DATMEO010000158.1:0-23688 GCA_035556515.1 Gaiellaceae bacterium | reverse complement strand
GTTGTCGGTGACGGGACCGAACGCGTCGAGGGCGACGATCAGGCCGCACATCGAGAGCTGCGCCATCACGGCGACGCCGATCCCGTAGAGGCCGGCGATCTCGTAGGCGGCGATGATCCCGGCCGCGATCACGATCACCGGTGCCGCGGTCGCGCGCATGCCGACGGCGAGGCCCTCGATGATGTTCGTGGCGTGGCCGGTCTGCGACGCCTTCGAGATCGACTTGACGGGGTTCCAGCGCGAGCCGGTATAGAACTCGGTGATCGCGACGAGCGAGAACGTGATCGCGAGGCCGACAAGCGCGGAGCCGTAGAGCTCGCCGAAGCTGAACACCCCCTCGTCGAACGCCATCGTGACGGGGATGAAGCCGAGCGCCGAGAGAACCGTGGCGACGATCACGCTCTTGTAGAGCGCGTTGATGATCGAGCCGCCCTTGCCGATCCGGGCGAAGTAGATCCCGATCACGGAGGCGAGGATCGAGACGCCGCCGAGCGCGAGCGGGAAGAGCGGCAGGTTCCCAAGCGGGAACGCCGTCCCCAGCAGCATCACGGCGACCGCGGTGACCGCGTAGGTCTCGAACAGGTCGGCGGCCATGCCGGCGCAGTCGCCGACGTTGTCGCCGACGTTGTCCGCGATCACGGCCGGGTTGCGCGGGTCGTCCTCGGGGATGCCCGCCTCGATCTTGCCGACGAGATCGGCGCCGACATCGGCGGCCTTGGTGAAGATGCCGCCGCCGAGGCGCGCGAAGACCGAGATCAGTGAACCGCCGAAGGCGAGTCCGATCAGGGCGTCGATCGCGGACTCCTGGCTCTTGTCGGCGAGCTCGGTGAGGATGCCGTAGTAGCCGGCCACGCCGAGCAGGCCGAGGCCGACGACGAGCAGGCCGGCAACCGAGCCGGCCTTGAACGCCACGTCGAACGCGGGTCGTAGGCCCTGCTTTGCGGCCTCGGCTGTGCGCACGTTCGAGCGCACGGCCACGTTCATGCCGATGAAGCCGGCGGCGGCGGAGAGGATGGCTCCGATCGCGAAGCCGATCGCCGTGCTCCAGCCGAGGTCGGGGTAGAACCCGATCGCGAGGAACGGAACGAGCGCCACGGCCGCGATCGTCGTGTACTGGCGGCGCAGGTACGCGGCGGCGCCCTCCTGCACGGCGCGGGCGATTTCCTGCATCCGCTCGCTGCCGGCGGGCTGCTGCAGCAGCCACCAGGTGAAGTAGAGCCCGAATCCGACCGCGACGCCCGCGCAGACGAGCGCGAACGCAACAGCGTGGTCATTGAAGAAATCCATCAAGCCTCCGTCCGAATTGCCCCGTCACAAAGTGAGCGCCGAGGCGTGCTCGGCGCGGCGGATTATGTATCACAAGCGACGGCGGGTGCCCCGGTTCAGGGGGCTCTCTCGACGGCCGCCGCGTACGCGAGCTGGAGGTTCGCCGTCACCTGCTCGAAGTCGCGCGTGAGCTCCGCCGGGACCGCGCCGGCGAGCACCGGGACGAGCGCGCGGAGAGCCTCGATCGCGAGCCGCGCCTGCTCGAGGTCGCGGTGCTCGTCGGCGAGGCGGTGGTAGGCGAGCGAGGAAATCGTCGAGAGCGTCTGCACGAGCAGGTCGGCGACCTGCAGCTGGCGGAGCGCGTCGACGAGCTCCTGCTCGCTGATCTCGTCGTCAGCCACGGACGGGCACGCCGGCCTGCTCGGCGTAGATCTCCTCGAGGGTTGCGCCCTCCGCGAAGCGGGCGATCTGCCGCTCGGCGGCGTTGCGCTCCGGGATTGCGAGGTATGGGGCGGCGCCGATCTCCTCCGCCACCGGTGCCACCCACTCGAGCAGGCGCTCGAGGCGAGCCCGCGCGGGCATCACCTGGCCGCGCTCGAGGTCGATCAACTCACCCGAGAGGCCGTAGCGGATCGCGCGCCAGATGTTCTCCTCGATCAGCCGGTGCGGCAGCTCCGCGAGCGGCTCGCCCTCGTCGTGTGCCCGCGCGATCCGGGCCGCGAGCGAGGCGCCGAAGGCGGCGAGCGCCTGCGCCTCGGCGAGGTCGGGCTGACCGTCCGCGATCCGGATCTCGACGGTCGGGAAGCCGAGGTGCGGGCGGACGCTCCACCAGAGCTGCGTGTGCTCGGTGACCGAGCCGGTCTCGTAGAGGAAGCTCACGTAGTCCTCGTACTGCTGCCAGGACGCGAACGCGTCCGGGACGCCGCAGCGGGGAAAGAAGCGCGTGAAGATCTGCGTCCGCGCCGAGTGCAGCCCCGTGTTCACGCTCTCCACGAACGGCGAGCTGGCCGAGAGCGCGAGGATCTCGGGGAGGAAGGCGCGGAGGCCGTTCGTGACCGCGATCGCGCGGTCGGCGCCGCGAATGCCGACGTGCACGTGCAGTCCGAACGTGTTGTTGCGCCAGACGACGTAGCGCAGCAGCTCGTCGTTGCGGCGGTAGTGCGGCGTGTCGATGATCCGCTGGTCCTTCCAGTCGGCCCAGGGGTGCGTGCCCGTCGCGGCGAGCCCGATCCCGAGCGTGTCGACGAGGGCGTCGAGCTGCGCACGGCGCTCGGTCATCGCAGCAGGGATCTCGGCGAACGACTCGCAACGGCCGGTCTTGACCTCGACCTCCGACGCGATCAGCTCGCCGACGAGGTTCGGCTCGAGCGGCGTCCCCTTCGATGCCGCCTGCACCTCCTCGAAGCGGTTGACGAGGTCGAGCGAGATGGGGTCGAGCAGCGCGAACTCCTCCTCGACCGCGATGGTGAAGTCGGTCCCGCTCTCGAACCCCTCGCGCGCAGCGTCGAGGAGCTCGGCGTAGCCAAGCCGTTGCTCGTCACCCATCGGCGTGAGGGTAGTTGAACGGCTCCAGCAGGCGGCGTCCGACACCGGCCCAGCTCCAGCGATTGACGGTCGCGTTCCGAGCGGCGTCACGGATCGCGCGGCGGTCGGCCTCCGGCAGCGTGAGCAGCTCCCGCAGCTTGGCCGCCAGCCCGGCTGCGTCGCCGGTCTCGAAGCTTGCGAGGTGGCGCAGATGGGTCGGGTACTCCTGCTCGAGCCCGTCGGCGATCTCGGCCAGACCGGAGTGCCGGGCGACGAGCGGCGGCGACCCCGCGGCGGCGGCCTCGGCCGCGACCATCCCGAACGCCTCCGGGAAGATCGACGGGACGACGGTCGCGTCGGCGAGTGCGAGCAGGTGGACGAGATGGCGGTGCTCCAGCGGCCCGGTGAAGAGCGTGCGCGCACCCGCCGTCTCCTCCAGCGTCTGGCGGTAGTCGCCGAAGCCGACGATCACGGCGCGGGCGTCGACCTGCTGCAGCGCTTCGAGCAGGACGTGGACGCCCTTGTTGTAGAGGAGCTTCCCGAAGTAGACGACAGTCGGCTCGTCGCCGGCGAGGAAGGCGGCCAGGCGCTCCGCGTTGCCTTCGTCCGGCAGCCGCTCGTTCGCGTTGTCGGGATTCGACGGATCCTGCCTCGCCTCCTCGAGCAGCCCGGCCAGCGCCTCCTCGCGTGGGCGCGGACGCCACTCGTCGACATCGACCCCCGGCGGCACCTCGTGCACGCGCTCGACGTGGCCAACGACGTCCTCGAGCACCGCCCGGATGTGTCCGGAGCCGACGAAGACGGCCTCCGCTCGCGCGAGCGCCTCCCTCCCCCAGGCGGACAGCGCCTCGTTGCCGCGCATCGAGTACTCGAGCTCGGAGCCGTGCGCCTTGACCGCGAAGCGCGCACCGCTCGCGGCTCCGACCGGAGCGCCGAGCAGGACGTGGTTCGCGAAGACGAGGTCGGCCGGCAGGTGCTCGCGCAGGGCGGCCGCGTTCCGCTCGACCCAGGCGTCGAGCTCGGCGCGCGTGCAGTCCTGGACGCGCTTCACCTCGTAGCCCTCGTAGCGGTCGAGGACGAACACCGGCAGCAGCCCGCCCACGTCTGGCCGGACGGTGGCGGCGCCGCCGAGGTCGTAGAGCCCCGGGTCGGGCTCCTGGCTGAAGACAGTGACCTCGTTGCCCGCGCGCGTCCACTCCCGTGCGAGCGCCCGCGTGTAGACGTTCGAGCCCGTGCCCCCGAGCAGGTAGCCGTGCCAGAGCAGGATCTTCACGGCCGCTGCGACCCGCAGAACGAGGGATTCCGCATCGCCGCATCCTGCCGATATCGATCTCATGCTGCGTGCGGTCGTGCTGCTGCTGAATCTCGTCATCGCGCTCACCTGGGCTGCGACGGCCTCCAGCTCGGTCGCGGCGACCGTCTTCCAGGCCGCGCCGCTCTGCGAGGACGCCGAGACCGGCTGCGAGGAGGACGAGCTCGGCCTCGACGAGGAGGAGCCGGCCGACGACGAGCTCGCAGACGACGAGGTCGTCGAGGACGAGGACTTCCAGGACGATGACTTCCAAGACGAGGAGTTCGAGGAGTTCGACGACGACAACGACGGCGTCGCGAACGCGGAGGATCATGACTCCGACGACGACGGCGAGGACGATGTCAAGGATCGTGACGACGACGACGACGGGGTCGCCGACACGAAGGACTGCGACCGCGACAACGACGGCGCCGTCGACTCGAAGGACCGCGACGACGACGGGGACGGAATCGCCGACGCGCGGGACTACGACGACGACAACGACGGCATCACCGACCGCAAGGACTTCGACGACGACAACGACGGCGCCGCCGACCGAGTCGACCCCGACAACGACAATGACGGGGTCGGCGACCTGAGGGACGCCGACGACGACAACGACTCGGTCTCCGACTCACGCGACCTCGACTTCGACAACGACGGCGTCCCGGCCGCGAAGGACGGCGACGACGACGGCGACGGGATCGCCGATGCCAAGGACGCCGATGACGACAACGACGGTCTCGCCGACCGCCCCGACGCCGACGACGACAACGACGGCGTCCCGGACACACGCGAAGCGCCTGCTACGCGCGGCCGCCGCTAGCGCATCGACCGCGCGACCTGGCGCTCCGGCGCGTGGCTGGGCGTGCGCGGCCGGAGGGGATAGGCCGGCTGGCCAGACCCGGAGAGCCGCGTGCGGCTAGGCGCGCGAGGCGACGCCGGAGGGCGGCTCCGCCGCCCGGGAGGCGGCGCCGCCCGGTGCGTCAGGTCAGGTGGAAATAGAGCGCGTAGAGGAGCTCGACGGCGGGGTTCGAGGCGTGGACGGCGACGTCCCCCGGCACGTCGAGCAGCGCCTCGGAGTAGTTGAAGATGATCTTCACGCCCGCGTCGATCAGGTCGTTGGCAGCCTGCTGCGCGCTGTCGGCGGGCACCGCGATCACGCCGACGATGATGTTGTTGTCACGAACTGCCTCGTGCAGCTGCGCG
The DNA here is from genome assembly GCA_035556515.1 of Gaiellaceae bacterium. GTDB lineage: Bacteria > Actinomycetota > Thermoleophilia > Gaiellales > Gaiellaceae > Gaiellasilicea. The sequence continues at coordinate 18,398 of DATMEO010000158.1, read as the reverse complement.
TACGGCTGAACGGCGAGGTTGCCGATCGAACGGCCCGTCTTGTCGGGATCCGTGTCGAGGACGGCGGCGACGTTGATCCCGTGCTCGGCGAAGATCGGCGAGCTCGCGATCGCCTGGCCGAGGCGGCCGGCGCCGACGAGGGCGATGTTGTGTTGACCCTGCGTGCGCAGGATCTTGCGGATCTCGCCGAGCAGCGAATCGATGTTGTAGCCGACCCCGCGCTTGCCGAACTTGCCGAAGCCGGAGAGGTCACGGCGGATCTGAGTGGCGTTGATGTTGGTGTAGTCCGAGATCTCCTGCGAGGAGATCCTGTCCTTCCCCATCTTCTTGGCCTGCGTCAGCACCTGGAGGTAGCGGGAGAGACGTGCCGCAACCCCCACCGTCAACCGATCCGCCAACTCATCCCCTTCGTCACTTGTAACAACATTCGTGACATTGTGCCGACGGGCTCCAGCGAGCGCGGCGGGAACCGTCTAATGCCCCTGCCGGTGGTGCCGCCCCCGTTGGCATGCATTGCCGGCAGGGGCATTAGCATGCCTTCAGCCGCTGCCGCAGCGCCTCTGGCTGGACGAAGTACGTGAACGCCCGCTCGCCGTCGATCTCGACCACCGGAACCGACTCCCGGTAGGCCGCCTCGAGCTCGGCGGAGCCGCCGATGTCGACGCGCTCGAAGTCGCCCGCACAGACCTGGTCGACCACCTCGAGCGCCCGCTCGCAGAGATGACACCCGGCTGCCGTGTAGAGCACGACTCTAGGGATAGAGCCCCCGCGTCACGGTCGCCTCCGAGACGCGGCGCACCGCGAGCCCATAGGCGGCCATCCGCATGCTCGTCCCGTGCTGCTTTTGCGTCACCAGTGTCTCCTTGAAGGCGCGGGTGACGATGTCGTCGAGCCGCTCGTTGACCTCCTCCTCCTTCCAGAAGTACTCCTGCAGCCCCTGCACCCACTCGAAGTAGGAGACGACCACGCCGCCCGCGTTGGCGAGCACGTCGGGCAGGACGAGGACGCCTCGATCCTCGAGGATCTCGTCGGCGGTCGGAGTGACAGGCCCGTTCGCCCCTTCGCAGACGATCCGGGCCTTCACCTGCGCCGCGTTGTCGGCGTTGATCACCTGCTCGAGCGCGCACGGTGCGAGCACGTCGCACTCCAGCAGCAGCAGCTCCTCGTTCGTGATCGCGTCTGCGGACGGATACGCCTCGAGCGTCCCGTGCTCCGACTTCCACGCCAGCACGGACGGAATGTCGAGCCCGCTCGGGGCGTGCAGCCCGCCGCTCGAGTCGGAGACCGCGATCACGACGGCGCCCTGCGCGTGCAGGAGCCGCGCGAGATTGCGGCCGACGTTGCCGAAGCCCTGCACGACTACGCGCAGCCCTTCGATTGCCTTGTCCTCCTCGCCGAGCGCGTCGGCGATCACGTAGAGCGCGCCCTGCGCCGTCGCCTCCTCGCGGCCGAGCGAGCCGCCGATCGCGAGCGGCTTGCCGGTGACGACACCGAGCACGGAATGGCCCTTGTTCATCGAGTACGTGTCGAAGATCCACGCCATCACGCTCGCGTCGGTGCCGACGTCGGGGGCGGGGATGTCCTTCTCGGGACCGATCTCGTTGATGATCTCGCTCGTGTAGCGGCGCGTCAGCCGCTCGAGCTCGCCGCGCGAGAGCGTCTTCGGATCGCACACGACGCCGCCCTTGGCGCCGCCGAAGGGCAGGCCCATCAGCGCGCACTTCCAGGTCATCCACATCGCGAGCGCTTTGACCTCGTCGCGGGTGACGGCGGGGTGGTAGCGGATCCCGCCCTTCGAGGGGCCGCGAGCGATGTTGTGGGTGACGCGGTGGCCGCGGAAGACCCCGACCGAGCCGTCGTCCATCGTCACCGGGATCGAGACCTCGACCGCCTTCTTGCACTTCTCGAGGACGTTGATCAAGTTCGGGTCGATCCCGAATGTCTGCCCGACGTTGCGCAGCTGCTGGCGCGCGAGCTCGAGCGGGTTCTCACGAAGATGTGTGGGGGCTTCCGCAGTCGACATCCTGACTCCTTCTCTCGAGGCCGCGGAGGAGTCTAACGCCGCAGGATCAACGAATCCTGAAGTCCACGGTCTCCGCCTCGGCCGGACCGTCGGGAGGCACTGCGAGCACGCGCAGCCGGTAGGCGCCCTTCGCCAGAGCGCCCCCGCGCGGGCCGCGGCCGGTGAGCCCGAAGGCATACCGGCCGGGGAGCACGTCGCGCAGCCGTGCGACGAGACCGAGCCGCTCCTCGCCGCGCCAGAGCTCGACGTCGAGCCGGGAGACCGGGCGGAGCTGGCGCCGCCCCGCGAGGTCCCGCACCTGGCCCGCCTGCACCGTCAGTACCGCGGGCGCCCGGTCGGAGGCACGGAAGGAACGGGCTGAGATGCCGACGCCGCCGATCAGCGCCGAGCCCTTGAAGGGCAGCGCCACCGCCCAGGGGACGACGACGCGGCCACCGCCGGAGACCTCCAGCCGCGCCCGGCCCTGGATCGCGCCGACGCGGCGAGGCAGGAAGGTAAGGCGCGCGGTCAGCTTGATCCGTGTACTCGCCCCGGGTGCGAGCCGCACGCGGGCGGGCTCGGCAGTGACGGAGAGCCCGGCGATCGCCTCGGTCGCGGCGCCGACGTCGACGTTGACGCGCCGGGAGGAGACGTTCCGGACCGAGATCCTGCGCACGGCCGTCCAGCCCGCCTTGTCGGCGTGGCCGAAGCCGACAGTCGCTGGCTCCGAGATCACCTCCGCAGCTGCAGCGGCCAACGGATCGATCGCGCCGGCGCCCTGGGCGGCGACAGGACTGCCCCCAGCCCGGACGCTGGTGCCGACGAGCGCTCCCTTCAGCGCGGCCGCGTCGAGCTCAGGACGCGCCTGGGCGAGCGCGACGGCGGCGCCGCCGACCAGGGCGGTCGCGGCGCTCGTGCCGCTGATCGTGGCGTAGCGAGCGGTTCGATCGGCGTTCCGGCCGGGATCGGCTGTGACGAGCTCGACACCCGCCGCTGCGACCTCCGGCTTGATCCCGCCTCCGAAGGCGAGGCCCTGCGAGGAGAACGGTGCGATCGAGGACCGACGCTCGTTCGTTCGCCGCGCGGGCGCGCCCAGCGAGACGTGCACGTCGTGCCCACGCGCGAGGGCGGAGCGGAGCGCGGCCGCCACCGCGCGCGGGATCCCGATCACGGGGACGTCGAGCCGGTCGTCGAGGCCGAGGGCGCCGGCGGGGACGACCCCGTCGACGAGGATCGCGGCGGCGCCGGCGACCACTGCGGCGCGCCCCTCGTCGGTCGGTCCAGATGTCCGCGAGAGCAGCGCCGCGTGCCCGGCCACGAGGCTGTACCCCCGGTCATCGAAGTACCGTGCGAGCGGCGTGCCGCGGGGCCCGGCAGCGGCGTCGCGCCGTGGCCGAGCGACCGTGAGCGCGAGCGGCTCCCGCGGCGCGGCAACGCCGGCGAGCGCGACCTCGCGGTCGAGCAGCACGTGCAGGCCGGCCCGCACGATCACCCTGACCGTGGCCGTGTCGGTGCGGAGATCCGCCGCCGCGACCGTCAGCGCGTCCGGCGCACCGCCAGGGCCGCCGATGCTTCCGTAGCTCGGGCCGGCCGGCCCTTCGTTGCCGGCGGGCACGACGACGAGGGTGTCGAGCCGGGCGGCGCCCTCGATCGCCCTGGCGATCGGTCCGTCCGGGAAGGATGCGAACGGCTCGGTGACGCCGACGACCGCGACGCGCGCGGCGTCGAGCACGTCGCCGTCGGCGTCGGGATCGACGGCGCGCTCGATCCCGGCGAGCAGCTGATCGGTCCGGCCGTAGACGGCGAAGCCGCCCTCGGCGCTCGGCTGCCAGCCGGCAACGCGGATCGGCAGGATCGAGGCGGCGGGGACCACGCCGCGGATCCCGCCCGGCCCGCCGCTACCGGCGATCAGCCCGGCCAGCTGGGTGCCGTGGCGCTCGACGCGCGTCGGCTCGTCCGGGTGCGCGCGGGCGATTCCGCGCCGCTCGGCGTCGAGCATGTCGACCCCGTCCAGCAGCCGGTCGCGGATGAACGGGTGCCTGATGTCGATTCCGGTGTCGAGCAGCGCGACGGTGATCCCGCTGCCGTCGAAGCGCGGGATCCCGAGCTCGGCTCGCCGGCCCGCTCCGGGAGCGAAGGCGGCGCCCCGCAGGTCCTCTGCCGACAGCGCTGCCGGGTATGCCGCCCGCACCGGGTAGACGCCGAAGACATCCTCGTCCCGCTCGAGCAGCGCAAGCGCGCGCCCGTCGATCGGCGCGGCGAAGCCGTTGAACGTGCGCGTGTAGACGAAGTCCGGCACGAGCTGGATGCCTTCGCGCGAGAGCCGCGCGGCGACCTGCTTCTGCGCCGCCAGCGCACTCGCCGTCCACTGGCGCATCGCCGACTCGGTCGCCCTGCCCCCCGCCTCGGCGATCCGGTCCGCGAGAGACGGATTCTCCAGCACGACGATCATCCGCTGGCCGATCGCGATCGCGGCGCGGTCGCCGTTGACGAACCCCCGCCACGCCGCGGCCCCATCCTCCGCGGCCACCGGCGATTGAGCACTCTGACCACCGCCGGCCGCGAGCAGCGCGGCCGCGATCACCAGCGCCGCGGCGAAACGGCGGCGGTCAGGTCCGCGATGCATACGCGTCGAGGTCAAGGTAACGAGGATAGGGAAGGCGCCTGCCGTACCTGCCGGCAGACGCGATCATCGCCGCGTTGTCGGTGCAGAGCGCCAGCGGCGCGAAGCGGGCACCCGGGAGCGACTCGCGCAGCTCGGAGTTCGCCGCGACGCCGCCGACCACGGCGATCCGCTCGTGCCCCTCCCGCTCGGCCGCTGCCCGGGTGCGCTCGACGAGCGCGCGGACGATCGCACGCTGGTAGGAAGCGGCGAGGTCGGCCGTCCGCGCCTCGGCTTCGCCGCCGAGGTCGCGCACCGCATAGAGGAGCGCCGTCTTGACGCCTGAGAAGGAGAAGTCGAGCCCGTCGAGCCGCGCGACGGGAAACGAGAATGCCTCCGGGTCGCCGTTCCGGGCAAGGCGGTCGATCTCCCGCCCGCCGGGATAGCCCAGCCCGAGCAGGCGCGCGCCCTTGTCGAACGCCTCCCCGGCGGCGTCGTCGATCGAGCTGCCGAGCACCGTGTAGCCCGCGTGATCCTGGACGTCGAGCAGCAGGGTGTGACCGCCGCTCGCGAGCAGGCAGAGGAAGGGCGGCTCGACCGGGTCGGGGCCGAGGAAGAGCGAGGCGACGTGGCCGTGCAGGTGGTCGACCGGCGCCAGCGGCAAGCCGCGCGCCCACGCGAGTGCCTTCGCCGCCGAGACGCCGACGAGGAGCGCGCCGACGAGGCCCGGGCCTTGCGTGACCGCGATCGTGTCGACGTCGTCGAGGGTGGCGCCCGCCTCGGCGAGCGCGTCGCGCACAACGGGCGAGACAAGCTCGAGGTGCCGCCGCGACGCCACCTCGGGCACGACGCCGCCATAGCGGGCGTGCAGGTCCGCCTGCGAGGAGACGACGTTCGCACGGATCTCGCCCGCCTCGGTCACGAGCGCCGCCGCGGTCTCGTCGCAGGACGTCTCGATACCAAGGATCATCCCGCCTCGGCCTGCTCCGCCGCAATCGGGTCGCGCCACATGATCAGCGCGTCCTCGCGGTTGTCGGTGTAGTAGCCGCGCCGGACGCCGCGCGCGACGAACCCGAGCCGCTCGTAGAGCGCGATCGCCCCCACGTTCGAGACGCGCACCTCGAGCGTGTAACCGCGGCGCTCGTCCGACGAGGTCACCTCGAAGAGCCGCTCGAGCAGCGTGCGCGCGATCCCGCGGCGCCGATGCTCGGACGTGACGGCGACGTTCATCACGTGCCACGCGTCGACGTAGCGCGAAATGACGAGGTAGCCGACCAGCGCGCCGGTCTCGCGATCGAAGGCGCCGAGCGAGAGCGAGCTCGGCTTGGCCAGCTCGCCGGCGAACATCGAGCGTGACCACGGGGTCGGATACGACTCGCGCTCGATCCGCTCGATGTCGTTCAGGTCGTGCAGCTCGAGCTTGCGGAGATCAACGCTCATCGCGCGATCTCCACGGCATCGGGGAGCCGCACGTAGAGCGGCTCGACCCGCTCGACCGGGCCGAAGCCGGTCGCCAGCTCCGCGTGGAAGCGCGCGCGCGGCAGGTGACGCTCGTCGTCGTCGGGCGGCACCGCCGCTCCGGCCTGCTCGAAGAGCTCGCGGTAGCGGATCGCGCCGTCGCCGACGTAGGTCGCCCCCGGCTCGATCTCCAGCTCTTCGGGGGCGACCGCCCTCGGTCCCGGCACGAAGACCTCGCGGCGCTTCGCGTCGATCACGGGGGTGGCGCCGGGCGAGCCTGCGGCGAGCGCGTCGAGCGTCGAGACGCCCGCAGCGGGGACGTCGAGTGCGAGCGCGAGCCCGCGTGCGACGGCGAGCCCGATCCTGATCCCGGTGAAGCTACCCGGCCCGATTCCAACGGCGAGGCCGGTGACGTCGCGCGGGTGCGCTCCCGCCTGGCGCACGAGCGCGTCGACGTCCGCCAGCAGCGTGGACGCGCGCGAGACCCGCTCGCCGAGCAGTTCCCCGTCGCCGACGAGCGCGCTCGTGGCGCGGTCAGTCGCGGTGTCGAAGGCCAGGATCAGCGGCATCACCGAAGGTTACGTCGCCCTCGATCGCGATTCGCCGGCTCTGCTCGTCGACGTGCTCGAGCCGCACGGCCGCGCGGACGGGCGGCAGCCCGGCTCCGGCCGCCTCGGGCCACTCGACGAAGACGATCGCGTCCTCGAAGTACGGCTCGAGGTCGCCCCACTCGGCCTGTGAGACGGCCGTGAAGCGGTAGAGGTCGAGGTGGGAGACGTCCGGCTCGCCCTCGTAGCGGTGGCCGATCGTGTAGGTCGGGCTCGTCACCGGAGCGGTGACGCCGAGGGCGCGGCAGGCACCGCGCACGAAGGTGGTCTTCCCCGCGCCGAGCTCCCCGGAGATCGTGACGACGTCGCCCGGCGCGAGCTCGGCCGCCAGCCGCGCGGCGATCTCCTCCGTCTCGCCCGGGGAAGCGCTCTCGAGCTGGAGCACGCGGGGCTAGAAGAGCCCGAGCTGGACGGCCGGCTCGAGCTGGCGTTCCTGCTCCTGCTCCGGCTCCGGCTCCGGCTCGGACGCGGCGGGCTCGAGCACGAGGGTCGTGCGGCCGAGCAGCTCCGGGATCCGACGGAAGTCCTCTTCCAGCACCGAGAGCATCGAGCGGGTGTAGAGCGCCGCCGCCGGGTGGTAGAGCGGGTAGAGCGTAACGTCGTTGCCGCCGAGCGTCACCTGCTGCGGGACGCCGTGCACGCGCGTGATCCCGGTCGGCTTACCGGAGAGGAGCTTCGTCGCGAAGTTGCCGAGCGTGGCCACGAGCGTCGGCCGGATCAGCTCGATCTGGTGGAAGAGGTGCGACTCGCACGCCTCGATCTCCTCGGGCTGCGGGTCGCGGTTCCCGGGAGGCCGGCACTTGAGCACGTTCGCGATGTAGACGTCGGTGCGGGAGAGGCCGATCCCGTTCAGCAGCGTCTCGAGCAGCTTCCCCGCCTGCCCGACGAACGGGACGCCGTTCTTGTCCTCGTGGAAGCCGGGCGCCTCGCCGACGAACATCAGCTCTGCGTTCGCGTCGCCGGAGCCGAAGACGACCTGCGTCCGCGTCGCGGCGAGCGGGCAGCGGGTGCAGGTGCTCGTCGCCTTCTCGTACTCGAGCAGCAGTTCGCTCACGGGGTGAGTCTACGCCGAGGTCAGGACGGTCAGCCGCAGCCGCAGCTGCCGCCGCAGCATCCACCGCCGCCGCTGAGCTTCGGCTGCGAGGAGACGCCGGCAACAGCGAAGCTCGAGAGCTGCTTGAGCACATTGCCGGTGCCGCACTCGGGGCACGCGACCGCCTGTTCGGCGTTGCGGACGAGCTCCTCGAAGTGCGACTCGCACTCCATGCAGGCGTACTCGTAGATCGGCATGCTCATGAGTCTAATGCACTGGACGGCACCCACTCTGGAGGGCGAGCTGGTGCGGCTGGAGCCGCTCTCGGCTGGGCACGAGGACGGTCTCTGGGAGGCGTCGCGCGACCCTCTGACCTGGCAGTGGCTCAGCGTCTTCCAGCCGACGACACGGGAGGAGCTGCACGCCTACGTCGGCGATGCGCTGGCCAACCAGGCCGACGGGACGGAGCTGCCGCTCGTCACCGTGCGCCGCGAGGACGACCGCGTCGTCGGCAGCACGCGCTATCTGGCGCTGCGCCCGGAGCACCGCAGCCTCGAGATCGGCTGGACCTGGCTGACTCCCGATGCGTGGGCAACCGGCATCAACATCGAGGCGAAGCTGCTGATGTTCGAGCACGCGTTCGAGCGGCTCGGCTGCCTCCGGGTCGAGCTGAAGACGGACGCCCGCAACGAGCGCTCGCGCGGCGCGATGGCGGCACTGCCCGCGCAGTTCGAGGGCGTCCACCGCAAGTCGATGCTCGTGCGCGGCGGGCAGCGGCGCGACTCGGCCTGGTACAGCGTCATCGACGACGAGTGGCCGGCGGTGCGGGCGAACCTCCTACGCCGTCTCGGCCGAGCGTAGAAACTCGCGCACGACTCCGATCGCCTCGGGTCGGTCACGAAAGACGCCGTGGCCCGTGTCGGCGTACCGCTCGTACCGGACGAGCTCCGCCGGCAACGCCTCGACGAGCTCCTCGATCCCCGCGATCGTCGTCGACGGATCCTCCTCCCCCGCGAGCACGAGCACCGGGCACTGGACGCGTGCTGCGTCGGCACGAGCGTCGAAGTCGCGCGCGCTGGTCGCGTCCCAGTGCGCCGTCAGCGCCAGATTCATCTCGATCCGGGCGATCGCGTCGGCGGGCAACGGCGTCCGGGCGTAAAGCGGCACGCAGACGCGCATGAACTCGGCGAAGTTGAGCTCGGTCGGATCGGCGAAGTACCGCGCTGCCACCTCTCCGGCTTCAGGCCCGCCGAGACGGTCGAACTCGGCGATCGAGCGCGTATGGCTGTAGCGAGCAACGGTGCTGACAAGGACGAGCCGCTCGACGAGATCGGGCCGCTGGGCCGCCTGCTTGACCGCGATCACACCGCCGATGCCGGTGCCGAGCAGGACCGGCCGTTGCACCTCGAGGACTTCGCAGAATTCGGTCAGATCCGCGACCCAGGTCTCGAGCGTCCAGTGCTCGGACGAGCTCCAGTCGCTGCGGCCCGCGCCACGCAGGTCGAGGTAGACCACCTGGACGTCCTCGGCGAGCGCCGGCCCGAGATGCTCCTTGTAGGGCGAGTGGTCGATTCCGGGGCCGGTCGGCAGCAGAATCACGGTCGGCCGGTCGCGCATCCAGGGGCCGTCGGGCCGGACCTTCGCGCCCTCGACGTCGAAGAAGAGCTCGACCCCGTTGACTGCGACCTTCACGAGCGCAGCTCCAGCGCCTGGATGTCGTCGAGGAAGAGGCGCATGTCGTCGTAGGCCTCGGGCGCGTCGCGGAAGACGGAGTGGCGGCCGTGCGGGTAGCTGCGGAAGCGCTTGTGCCCGCCGAGCAGGTCGAACACCTCCCGCACACACTCGAGCGGCGCCCACGCGTCCTCCTCCCCGGCGAGCACGAGCGCCGGAGCGCGGATCGCGGCGAGCTCGCCGCGCAGGTCGAGCTCCTTCGCCTCGCCACGCATCCACTCCATCAGCACCTCGGGGTTCCAGTCGGCGCGGGCGATCACATCGCTCGTGAGCGCGTAGCTCGAGAGGAGCGGGAAGCAGACGCGCAGGAAGTCGGCGAACGCCTGCTCGTCCATGCCGTCGTAGAACCGCTCCGCGACCGCGCGTGCGTCGGGACCGCCGAGGCGCTCGTACGTCTCGATCGACCGGTCCGGGATCACCCGTGCGATCGGCGCAGCGAGCACGAGCCCGGCCGGGTGCTCCGGATGCCGCGCGGCGTATTTGAGCGCGACGACCGAGCCGAAGCCGAGCCCGAGCACGACCGGACGCTCGATCCCGACGGCGTCGCACAGCTCCTTGACGTCGTCCGCCCACCGCTCGACCCGCCGCTCGGCGGGCGTGCTCCGGTCGCTTCGGCCGCTGCCGCGCAGATCCGTGTAGACGACCTGCATCCCTGCCGAGAGCCACGGGCCGAGCTGCACCTTGAACAGACCGTGGTCGAACCCCGGCCCGGGATGCAGCAGTACGACGGTCTGGCGCTCGCGCATCCACGGCCCTTCGGCGACGAGTTTCGTGCCCTCGACATCGAAGAAAAGGCGCACGTCTCCGACCTGGATCCGCATGGGGGCTACACTACTTTCCGCCCGGTATCCGGCACGGAACTGGAGCCTACGAACATGATCGAGAGAGCCCAAGTGATCGGCGCGGGACGCGTCGGCTCGGCGATGGCCGCGCGCCTGCGCGAGCGCGGACTCGACCTGTCCGCGGACGATCCTCAGCTCCTGCTCCTCTGCGTCCCCGACCGCGCCATCGCCGAAGTCGCGGCGGCGCTCGAGCCCGGCCCCTGGGTCGCCCACGTCAGCGGCGCGACACCGCTGGCCGCGCTCGACCCGCACGAGCGGCGCTTCGGGCTGCATCCGCTGCAGACGTTCACGCGCGGCCGCGGCGCGGAGCAGCTCGACGGGGCTTTCGCGGCGGTCACGGCCGAGACGGGCGAGGCCCGCGAAATCGGCCTGTGGCTGGCGCGGACGCTCGGGCTCGAGCCGTTCCCGCTGGCGGACGGGAAGCGGGCCGCGTACCACGCAGGTGCGGCGATCGCCTCGAACTATCTCGTCACGCTCAGGCGCGCCGCCGGCTCGCTGCTCGAGGCCGCCGGCGCACCGCCCGAGGCGCTCGACCCGCTGATGCGCCGCACGATCGAGAACGGCTTCGAGCTGACCGGGCCGATTTCCCGCGGCGACTGGGAGACAGTCGACGCCCATCTGGCCGCCATCCGCGCCGAGCGGCCGCAGCTCGAGCCGATGTACGTCGCGCTCGCCGAGACGACGAAGGCGCTGCTGTGAGGACGGCGCGCAACATCGAGGGGCTGCGACGCGAGCTGGGCGCGCAGGCCGGATCGGTCGGCCTCGTCCCGACGATGGGGGCGCTCCATGCCGGCCACGAGGCGCTGATCCGGGCGGCCCGCGCCGAAAACGAGGTCGTCGTCGTCAGTCTCTTCGTCAACCCGGCCCAGTTCGACGAGGGCGCCGACCTGGCCGCCTATCCGCGCGACGAAGCACGTGATGCCGAGCTCGCAGCGGCAGCTGGAGCGGATCTGCTCTTCGTGCCGTCGCATGAGGAGATCTATCCGCCCGGGTTCCAGACCTGGGTCGACGTCGAGCGAGTCTCGCGCGGGCTCGAGGGCGATCACCGCCCGAGCCACTTCCGCGGCGTCGCGACGGTCTGCCTGAAGCTCTTCAACATCGTCCGCCCGCAGCGGGCCTACTTCGGGCAGAAGGACGCCCAGCAGGTGGCCGTGGTCAGACGCCTCGTCCGCGACCTCGATCTCGAGGTCGAGATCCGCTCCATTCCGACCGTCCGCGACCCGGACGGCCTCGCGCTCTCTTCCCGGAACGGGCGCTTGTCCGCCGCCGAGCGCGAGGCCGCGCTCGCTCTCCCCCGCGCCCTCGCGACCCAAGACCTCGCCGCCGCGCGTGCCGCGCTCGCAAGCCTCGACGTCGACTACGTCGAGATCGCCGACTTCGACCCACCCGTCCTCGCCGCCGCCGTCCGCGTCGGCTCCACTCGCTTGATCGACAACGTCGTCCTCGGTTCCAACGACACAGTGGAGGAAACATGACCACCCGTCCCAGAAAGCCCGCCCCCGGCACGCCCGCGCCCGGCAAGCTCGCACTGCCGGAACTCGCCCAGCTGAAGGCGCGGCGGCAGCCGATCGCGATGGTGACCGCGTACGACGCGCCGTCGGGCCGTCTCGCCGACGCCGCCGGCGCCGACCTGATCCTCGTCGGCGACTCGGCCGCGATGACCGTGCTCGGCCACGACTCGACCGTGCCCGCGACGATGGAGGAGATGCTCGTCCTGACCCGCGCCGTCACCCGCGGCGCGCGGCGTCCGCTCGTCGTCGCGGACATGCCGTTCGGCTCGTTCCAGGTCTCCGACGAGGAGGCGATGCACAACGCGATCCGCTTCGTCAAGGAGGCGGGCGCCGACGCCGTCAAGCTCGAAGGCGCCGGGCCGATGCTCTCGCGCGTGCAGGCGCTCGTCGGCGGCGGCATCCCGGTGATGGGCCACCTCGGCCTGACGCCGCAGTCGGCGACGATGCTGGGCGGCTTCAAGGCGCAGGGGCGGACGGCGGAGAAGGCGGTGCGCCTCTACGAGGACGCGCTGGCGCTCGAGGCCGCCGGCTGCTTCGCGATCGTGCTGGAGGCCGTGCCGGCGCCGGTCGCCACCCGGATCACCGAGGCGCTAAGCGTGCCGACGATCGGGATCGGCGCCGGCTCCGGGACCGACGGGCAGGTGCTCGTCTGGCACGACCTGCTCGGACTCTACGAGGGCAACTCCCCGCGCTTCGTCAAGCAGTACGCCGATCTCGCCACGGAGATCAAGAAGGCCGTGGGCGCCTTCGTCGACGAGGTTCGGGAGCGACGCTTCCCCGAGGAGCGGCACACGTACGCGATGCCCGAGGAGGAGCTTGCGCTGTTCGAGGAGGCGCTAGAACACGAACGAGAACGCCGCTAGGAACAGCGCGACAAGGCCGAGGGCGCCAAGCGAGCGCCACCAGCTCCAGCCGTGAACGACGCGGACGCCGACGACCAGCAGCACGGCTGCCCAGAGCGAGAAACCGAGCGCCGCGGCGTAGAAGAGGTCGCCCGCGGTGCCGTCGTCCTCGCCGCCGCGCTTGAAGAGGTCGGTGCCGAAGACGGCCAGCCCGAGCGGCCAGAGCACGAGGGCGGAGAGCGCGAGCGGCGCAACGGCGAAACCGAGCACGTGCCGAGCGCGACGGAAGGTGCCCGCGCTGCCGAGGCCGCGCGCGCCGAGGTAGAGCGCCCCGCCGACGATGAAGTAGCCGGCGAAGGCGACGAAGCCGCCGGCCAGAATCGCCCAGATCGCGAGCGTCAGCGGGTCGTAAAGCGGGTCGTCGTACAGCACCCTCGCAGTGCTCGTCCCGAGCGCGACCGCGATCCCGGCGAGCAGCGTCAGTGCGAGCACCGGCTCCGCGCGCGCCTCGATCTCCTCCTGCTCCTCGCTGCGCAAGGCGGCGAAGACCGAGCGTGGCGAGAGGAGGACGGCGGGCACGCGCAGCCACCATTCGCGATCGGGGTCCATCGGTGCGAGGGTAGTTGCTAGCCGCGCGGAGACGGCAGATCGACCGGCTCGTTCGCGCTCGCGAGCCGGTAGCGCAGGTCGATCGCGATGCGTTTGCCCTCGGCCGACATCGCGAAGGTGACGAAGACGGTGTCGAGCAGCTGCGTCCGCTCGTCGATCGTCAGCACGGCGCGGATGTCGCCGAAGTCGACGCCGAGCTTCGAGAGGTCGAGGGAGGTGCCCTCGGCGAAGGAGCCGAGCTTCGCGAACGACTCGATCATGCCCGCGGTGTCGATCTCGCCGGCGATCGTCGTCACCGGCTTGCCCTGGATCAGCTGATGCTCGCTTACGCGCACGTCCTTGACGTAGCGGGCGAGCTGCTGGAACGCAGCCGCGCTGAGCGTCCCGTTCGAATCAGTGCCGGTCGGCGCCGGCATCCCCTGCCAGTGACCCTCGCTCTTCAGCCAGGCCCGGCCGCCGCGCACGAGCACCTCCATCGCGATGTCGCCGCCGTCCGGCACGCCGGACGTCCGCATCGAGATCCATTCGCCGTCCTTCGAGGTGGCGCCGTTGAAGACCATGCGGAACTTCATCCCATCGGCCGAGACGCCGACGCTGCCGTCGAACGTCGACGAGCGGAGGTTCGCCTGCGCCGCTTCCGCCTGCTGCAGCAGCGCCTGGGCGCGCATCCCCTCCTCGGTGCTGCAGCCGGCGAGCAGCAGCGCCGCAGCCAACGCGGTGACGAGCCGGACGATCATGCTCGCCGCATCGGCACGCGACGACGGTCGCCTCATCCCCCACTTGGTAGGTTCGGGCCGTGGACGCCGAGCTGACGAGGACGGTGCGGGCGGCGATGCCGTACGCGGAGACGCTCGGGCTCGAGCTCCTCTCCGCCTCGGCCGACGACGTGCGCGGCCGGGTCGCCTGGGAGGAGCGCCTGACGACGGCCGCGGGTTTGCTCCACGGCGGCGTCCTGATGGGGCTCGCGGACGCGGTCGGCGCCTACTGCGCCTTCCTCAACCTGCCGGAGGGGTCGAGCGCGACGGCGACGATCGAGTCGAAGACGAACTTCTTCGCCGCGGTGCGGAGTGGGACGGTCGAGGCTCGGTCGCGGCCGCTTCACCGCGGCAGCCGCACGATCGTGATCGAGACGGATCTCTTCGACGAGGCCGGCAAGCACGTCGCCCGCGTGACGCAGACGCAGGCGGTGCTCTGACGCGCGCGCTGCCGGTGCTCCTGGTCGCCCTGCTGGCGAGCGGATGTGCCGGCGGAGACGGCACCGCCACGGAGACGGTGACGGTGACGACGGCGACGACAGTCACGGTGTCCGAGACGAGTTCCGGCACGACCACCCAGGCGCCGACGACGCCACCGCGGCTCCCGTTCCGGCTCCCGGCCGACGGCACGCTGCCGGTGGACGCGTTCAACGCCTACACGGAAGGCATCGACGAGCCGTGGGAACGCGATCTCTCCGAGATCACGGATGCGTTCGTCGAGGCGGGCGCGAGCGACGCGACGCAGCGCTCGTTCCAGGCGACCTCGAGCGGCGAGGGAGGCGCGTCGGCGAGCGCGTCGCTGACGCTCGGCGGTCTGCTCGACGATTCCGTTCGCGCGCAACGCTACGACCTCGAGCTGAGCGCACGCGACGACGGCACGTGGAAGATCGAGTCTGCCTCGTGGGCGCAACGCTGCCAGCCCGGCCGCGGCCACCAGACGTTCTCCCCGCGACCGTGTCTCTAGCGGCGAGCTCCGGCTCGGCGCACGTGTCAAGCAAACGGACGGGGACTGTCCCCGTCCGCCTGCTGTTTGACAGAGGCTCGGTGCCTCGCGAACGCCGCCTGACGGCTGATCCCGAGCTGCGCCCCAATCTCAGCCCAGGTGGCGCCGCCGCCGCGCGCCTCGGCGGCCAGCAAGCCTTCGACGCGGTCGAGGGTCTGCCTGATCTCGACCACGAGACACAAGCCTCGGCGCGCAGGATCACGGTGTCCCGTGAACTGCCCCATGAACGTTTCGAAATCCACCTCCGGCGATCCTCGCGGGACGCCGTCTGCGCGACAAGTGGCCGAAGTCGCCGCGTCGGTGCACAAGCGGGGACAGTCCCCGCAAGCGTGCTTGACGACGGCTCGCGGCTCCGGCCGTCTACGCCGCGAGCACTCGAGCCAGCTCGCGCTCGCCGTTCGTCAGCACGGGAGCCCCGTGCGAGACGAGCACACGTTCGACCGGGAGCTCGAGCAGGGGGCGCAGCGAGGCGCGCAGATCGGCGTGCGTCGGCTTGCCGAGCCAACGCTCGGGACAGAGCCGCAACGGCTGGTCGGTCGCACGCGGCTTCGCACCGGCGCCGAGCAGGACGTCGCCGACGACGAGCGCACGCTGCTCGGGCAGCCAGTAGACGGCCTCCGCGGCGCGTGCAGTCGGGAACGCGCGGATTCCGCCCGGCAGCCCGTCCGCTGCGTTCTTCGCCTCGACGCCGCGGTTGGCGAGCGGCCGGAGCGAGCGCGACGGGGCCCAGGTGCGCGCCTTCAACCCGGCGCTCCCGCGCGCGTGCCAGTAGACGGTCACGAGCACGTGCGCGGGCTCGCGGAGCTCGGGAGGCGGGTCGAGCGGATCGATCAGGACGAGCCCGTCAGCAGTCTCGACCGCGACCGAGCCGACCTCCTCCTCCCAGTGCTCGTGCCAGGATGTCCAACGGCGCAGGCCGGGGACGATCTCCTGCAGCGTCACGCCGCGACGGGCTCGCCGCGGTGCGCGAGCACCTGGCGCAGGAACTGCCCCGTGAAGGAGCCCTCGGTCTCGGCCACCTGCTCGGGTGTCCCGGCCGCGATCAGCTCGCCGCCCGCCTCGCCGCCCTCGGGGCCGAGGTCGATCACCCAGTCGGCCTGCTTGATCACGTCGAGGTTGTGCTCGATCACGAGCACCGTGTTGCCCGCGTCGACGAGCCGCTGCAGCACCTCGAGCAGCTTCTCGATGTCGGCGAAATGGAGTCCCGTCGTCGGCTCGTCGAGGATGTAGAGCGTCCGGCCGGTGGCGACCTTGCAGAGCTCGGCGGCGAGCTTCACGCGCTGCGCCTCGCCGCCCGACAGCGTCGTCGCCGGCTGGCCGAGCTTGATGTAGTCGAGCCCGACGTCGTGCAGCGTCTGCAACCGGCGGCGCAGCTTCGGGATCTTGGCGAAGAAGGCGAGCGCCTCCTCGACCGACATCTCGAGCACGTCGGCGATCGACTTGCCCTTGAAGCGCACCTCCAGCGTCTCCTTGTTGTAGCGGTGCCCGT
This sequence comes from Gaiellaceae bacterium, assembly GCA_035556515.1. GTDB lineage: Bacteria > Actinomycetota > Thermoleophilia > Gaiellales > Gaiellaceae > Gaiellasilicea. Next base: position 1,913 of record DATMEO010000158.1, on the reverse strand, counting down.
GGCAGGTCTCGCAGGGGACGTAGACATCGGGCAGGAAGTGCGTCTCGATCTTGATCGTGCCGTCGCCCTTGCACGTCTCGCAGCGGCCGCCGCGGACGTTGAAGGAGAAGCGTCCAGGCTTGTACCCGCGAACCTTCGCCTCCGGCGTCAGCGAGTAGAGCTCGCGAATGTGGGTGAACAGGTCGATGTAGGTGGCCGGGTTCGAGCGCGGCGTGCGACCGATCGGCTTCTGGTCGATGTCGATCACCTTGTCGAAGACGTCGATCCCCTCCACCGATCCGTGCTCGCCCGGCTTGACGCGCATCCGGTTGAGCCGGTTCGCCAGCGCCTTGTAGAGGATCTCGTTGACCAGCGTCGACTTGCCGGAACCGGAGACGCCCGTGACGGCGACGAACTTGCCGACCGGGACGTCGACGTCGATCCCCTTCAGGTTGTGCTCGGCGGCGCCGCGGATCGTGAAGTGGCCGCGGTCGTCCTCGCGCCGCGGCGGGATCGCGATTCTCCGATCGCCGGAGAGGAACTGGCCGGTGACGGAGCCCTTGACCCGCATCACCTCCTCCGCGGTGCCCTCCGCGACGACGTAGCCGCCGTGCTCGCCCGCGCCCGGGCCCATGTCGACGACGTGGTCAGCGGTGCGCATCATCTGCTCGTCGTGCTCGACGACGAGGACGGTGTTGCCGAGCGCCTTCAGCCGCTGCAGCGTGCCGATCAGCTTGTCGTTGTCGCGCTGGTGCAGGCCGATCGAGGGCTCGTCGAGGATGTAGAGGACGCCGACGAGCTGTGAGCCGATCTGCGTCGCCAGCCGCAGCCGCTGCGCCTCGCCGCCCGAGAGCGTCTTGGCGGCCCGGTCGAGCTGGAGGTAGCCGACGCCGACGTTGTCGAGGAACGTCAGCCGCTCGCGGATCTCCTTCACGATCCGGTGGCCGATCAGCTCCTCGGTCGGGGTCAGGCCGAGCTCGTCGAGGAAGGCGAGCGCGCGGGTGACCGACATCCGCGTGAACTGGTTGATCGACTCGTTGCCTACCGTGACGGCGAGTACCTCGGGCTTCAGCCGCGCGCCGCCACAGGTCGGACAGGGCCGGAAGCTCATGTACTCCTCGATCCGCTCGCGCTGCTGCGACGAGTCGGTCTCCTTGTAGCGGCGCTCGAGCGAGGAGACGATCCCCTCGAAGGCCATCGTGTAGGAGCGCCGCCGGCCCATCCGATTCCGGTACTGGACGTAGAGCTTGTCGCCCTTCGTTCCGTGCAGGAAGAGGTCCTGCTGCTCGGTCGAGAGGTCGCGCCAGGGCGTGTCGGGGTCGATCTCGTAGCGGTCGCAGATCGCCTGCACGATCGAGTCGTAGAAGCCGCCGTTCCCGACCGACCAGGGGACGAGGGCGCCGTCGCCGATCGTGACGCTCGTGTCGGGGACGATCAGGTCGGGATCGATCTCGAGCTGCGAGCCCAGCCCGGTGCAGCGCGGGCAGGCGCCGTGCGGCGAGTTGAAGGAGAAGATCCGTGGCTGCAGCTCGGGCAGCGACACGCCGTGCTCGGGGCAGGCGAACTTCTCGCTGAACAGCAGCTGCTCGCCGTCGACAACGTCAATCGCGACCAGCCCGTCGGCGAGCGCGGCCGCCGTCTCGACCGACTGGGTCAGCCGCTGGCGCAGGTCGGGCTTGAGCACGAGCCGGTCGACGACGACGTCGATCTCGTGCTTGAACTTCTTGTCGAGGACGATCTCCTCCTCGAGCAGCCGTGTCTCGCCGTCGACCTTGACGCGGGTGAAGCCGTCGGCGCGGAGCTCGTCGAGGACGTCGCGGAACTCGCCCTTGCGATCGCGCACGACGGGCGCGTTGACCGTGAACTTCGTCCCTGCCGGCAGCGCCAGGATCTGCTCGACGATCTGGTCGAGGCTCTGCCCCGCGATCGGGCGC
>DATMEO010000157.1:0-10613 GCA_035556515.1 Gaiellaceae bacterium | reverse complement strand
GTGATCTCCGCCGTGCACCAGCTGCGGCGCGAGGATCTCGTCCAGATCCTGACCGAGCCCAAGAACGCGCTCACGCGCCAGTACCAGCGCTTCTTCGGCTACGACTCGATCGAGCTCGAGTTCCGCGAGGACGCCCTCTGGGAGATCGCCGACAAGGCGCTCGCCCGCGAGACCGGTGCCCGCGGCCTTCGCTCGATCATCGAGAACGCGCTCCTCGACGTCATGTTCGAGCTGCCGTCGCGGAAGGACGTCTCCAAGTGTGTGATCACGAAGGAGACGATCTCGAAGGGTCTGAAGCCGACACTCGTCACGAGCGCCGACGGCATCGCGGACGAGCCGGACGCGCTCGCCGAAGAGTCCGCCTAGAACCGACCGTCGAGCGACTTCGTCCGTCTGCCGACGATCGCTGCGTCCGGCTTCCGCCACAGGCCGACGCTGAGCTCGATCCCGCGTACCGTCGGACGCGACTCGGGTCGATACGTCCTGTCGACCGCCCGCCGAACCAGCTCGGCGAGGGAGAGGGACGTGCGGATCGACTCGTCCAGGAGGAAGTCGTGCTGACGGTCCGTCAGCGTGATCTGGGTCCGCCGGCTCATCTGATGGAGGTGTACACCTCCATCACCGGCTGCGTCGTGACGGAAGTGCGCCGATTCAGCGACAACTTCTCGGTAGGGTCAGGACATGGCCGGCGTCGATGCCATCGATCCGAGTGACGTCGCCGAGCGGGGGCTTCAGCTCTCCGGAATGGAGTACATCCAGGCGATCTTCGCGGGCGAGCTGCCGGCACCGCCGATCTCGACGCTGATGGGCTTCCGCGGCGTCTCTGCCGAGCCGGGGCGAGCGGTCTTCGAGATGGAACCCGGCCCGCAGCACTACAACCCGATCGGCTCAGTCCACGGTGGTGTCGCGTTGACGCTGCTCGACTCGGCGATGGGCTGCGCCGTGCACACGCTGCTCGAGGCCGGCGTCGGGTACACGACACTAGAGGTGAAGACGAACTTCGTCCGCCCGATCACGGCCGATACCGGGCTGATCCGCTGCGAGGGTGTCGTCATCCACCAGGGGTCGCGGATCGCGACGGCCGAAGGGAGGCTCACGGACGCGAGCGGGAAGCTGCTCGCGCACGGTACGACGACCTGCCTGATCTTCCAGTGAGCTTCACGACTCGACCCGAGCTGCGCGGCACCTTCGGGATGATCGCGTCCACGCATTGGCTCGCCTCGGCGGCCGGGATGTCCGTGCTCGAGCGAGGCGGCAACGCGTTCGATGCGGCCGTCGCGACGGGGCTGACCCTGCAGGTCGTCGAGCCGCACCTGAACGGGCCGGGCGGCGAGGTGCCCGCGCTCCTCTTTCCGGTTGACAGGGGTGAGCCGATCGCGCTCTGCGGCCAGGGCGTCGCGCCGGGCGCCGCGACGATCGAGCGCTACCACGAGCTCGGCCACGAGCTCATCCCGGGGACGGGCGTGCTCGCAGCCTGTGTCCCGGGCGCGTTCGGCGGTTGGCTGCTGCTGTTGGAGCAGTTCGGAACATGGCGGCTCGAAGACGTGCTCTCCTTCGCGATCGGCTACGCCGAGCACGGCTTTCCGCTCGTGGCCGGCATTCGCGCGACGATCGAACGCACCGAGGAGCTGCTGCGCGGCTGGCCTGGGTCGCGAGAGCTCTACCTGCCGGCGCCCGAGGTGGGCGCGGTCTTCCGCAACCCGGTCCTGGCGGCCACGTATCGGCGGATTCTCGACGAGGCGCGCGGCGGCTCCCGCGAGCAGGAGATCGAAAGCGCCCGGCGCGCCTACTATGAAGGCTTCGTCGCCGAAGAGATCGAGCGCTTTGTCGCCGCCGAGGGCGGCCTGCTCACCGGCGAGGACATGGCCCGCTGGCGCGCGACGCTGGAGCCGGTCGCGAAGCTCGAGTACCGCGGCCTCACCGTCTGCAAGACCCTCCCGTGGGCCGCCGGTCCGGTGGGCCTCCAGCAGCTCGCGCTCCTCGACGGGTTCGACCTCGCCGAGCTCTCGCCCGCGGAGCTCGTCCACGTCGTCACCGAGTGCGCGAAGCTCGCGTTCGCAGACCGCGACGCGCTCTACGGCGACGATGAGGTGCCGCTCGAGACCTTGCTCTCGAAGGCCTACAACGACGAGCGACGTGCGCTCGTGGGCGAGGAGGCGTCGGATGAGTACCGCCCCGGGATCGGCCGTTTGCCGCAGCTCGTCGCCGCGGCGGTGATGCCCGGAGCGGGGGAGCCGACGCGAGGCGACACTGTCCACCTCGACGTCGTCGACCGCTGGGGGAACATGTTCTCGGCGACGCCGAGCGGCGGCTGGCTCCAGAGCTCCCCCGTGATTCCCGCTCTCGGCTGGCCGCTCGGCACGCGCGCGCAGATGTTCTGGCTCGAGGAGGGGCTGGCGTCCTCGCTCCGGCCAGGCGCGCGCCCACGCACGACGCTCTGCCCCGGACTCGCGCTTCGCGACGGGCAGCCGTACCTCGCCTGGGGGACGCCCGGCGGCGACCAGCAGGAGCAGTGGGCGCTCCACGTCTTCCTCCGTCACGTCGACCTCGGCCTGAACCTGCAGGAGGCGATCGACGCGCCCGAGTTCCACATGGATCACCTGATCTCGTCCTTCTATCCACGCGGTTTTGCCCGGCGCTCGGTGACGATCGAGGACCGCTTCGGCGAAGACGTCGCTGACGATCTACGCCGCCGCGGGCACGAGGTCGAGGTCTCGGGTGCCTGGACGCTCGGCCGCGTCACCGCCGTCGCCCGCGAGCCGGACGGGCTGCTGAAGGCCGGCGCAAATCCAAGAGGGATGCAGGGCTACGCGGTGGGCCGCTAGCCTGAGTCGCGTGAGCGAGCTTCTTTGCCCGACCGACGGGACTGCCCTCCGCCGCATCGAGCGGAGCGGCGTTCACGTCGACGCCTGCCCGAGCTGTCGCGGTGTGTGGCTCGACCGCGGCGAGCTCGACAAGATCGTCGAGCGCGAGCGCTCCGACCTGGACGACTTCGAGCAGGAGATCCGCGGGAAGCCTGATGGCGGCTCGGACGAGGTCGGACACGCAAAGCCGCACAAGAAGAAGAAGCGGGGCGGCTTCCTCGAAGAGTTCCTCGACTTCGGCTAGCGACACGTCCGGGGCCTGCGCGATCCTCAGGTCGTGCGCCTGTCTCGTCACTTGCGCCTGTTCGTCCGCCGCTCCCCGCCGCATCCGCACGGCACCTTCCGCCGGCGGCTGAAGATAGCGCTCGTGCTCGTCGCGATCGTCGACGCTGCCGGCACTGCGCTGATCTGGTGGTTCGAGGACGACGTGCGCCGAAGCGAGATCCACAACGTCTGGGACGCCTTCTTCTTCTCGACGGTGCAGCTGCTCACCGTCTCCTCGCAGCTGCGTAACCCGGTCACGACCGGCGGCCGCATCGTCGACATCGTGCTCGAGCTGACGGCGCTCTGCCTCGTCACGGGCATCGCCGGCGCGTTCGCGTCGTTCTTTCTCCACGTCGACGTGGAGGAGCGGCGAGCAGCCGGCTAGGCGGACTCGCGCAGAGCTGCGTCCGTGCGGACCGCGTGCATGTCCCGCGCCTCCACCTGCTCGCCGCACTCGGGACAGGCGAGGTGCGGCATCACGGTGGCGCCGCAGCTCTTGTGCGTCAGTGTCATCGCCTGCCCCTCCAGGTGCCGGGCGCCCCAGTCCATGATCGAGAGCAGCACCGGATAGAGGTCGAGGCCGCGCTTGGTCAGGCGGTACTCGTAGCGCTGCGGCCGCTCCTGATAGAGCTCGCGCCGGAGGATCCCGTGCTCGACGAGCGTGTTCAGGCGGTCGCTGAGGATGTTGCGCGCGATGCCGGTGTGCCGCTGCAGCTGCTCGAAGCGACGGACGCCGAGGAACGTCTCGCGGAGGACGAGCAGCGTCCAGCGCTCTCCGATCACGCTCAGCGTGTTCCCCACGGCGCAGTTGTCCCGGCTCCAATCGTCGGTCACGTCGACATAGTTGCATTTCGCAACGCACTCGTCTAGAGTCGGTAGCGAAACGCAACCGACTTGGGAGACGCCCATGTCCCGCACGCGCACGATCAGCTGGCACGACCCCGCCGACGCCGCGCGCCAGGCGCACGGCCTCACCGGGCTCGAGGCGCTGCACCGGATCGGCAACGGCCTGCTGCCGCCGCCGCCCGTCGCAAGCCTCGTTGGTTTTCATCCGATCTTCGTCACGCCCGGCTACGTCGTCTTCGCCTACGAGCCGCGCGAGGAGCACTACAACACGCTCGGCGCGGTGCACGGCGGCATCGTCACGACCGTTCTCGACACCGTGATGGGCTGCGCGATCCACTCGACGCTCGAGGCTGCTGTCGCACCCGTGACGATCGAGCTCAAGACGAGCTTCGTCCGCCCGGTCACACTCGCGTCCGGCCTGCTCCGCGCCGAGGGAAGCATCGTCCATCCCGGCTCGCGCGTCGCAACGGCCGAGGCGAAGCTGCTCGACGAAGAGGGCACGCTCTTCGCACACGCCTCCTCGAGCTGGCTGATCTACGCCGTCTCGGAGAAGCGAACGAAGGAGCCGCTCGCCGCCTGACTCCCCTGCAGCGGGCGGAGAGCCGCTGGCGCAATGATGCGCTGAGTCGCGGGAGCGCGACGAGGCCCCTCACGCGAGCGGCTCCTACAATGCTGCGATGGAGCCGCTGTACAGGCCGGAAGGCGTCGAGGAGCGCTGGCAGCAGGCCTGGGAGGCGGAGGGCCTTTACGGGGCCGGCGCCGGCAAGCGCCGCGACGAGACGTTCGTGATCGCCGTGCCGCCGCCGAACGTGACCGGGGCGCTGCACATGGGCCACGCGCTCAACGGCTCGCTCCAGGACGTCCTGATCCGCTGGCACCGGATGCGCGGCTTCGACACGCTCTGGCAGCCGGGCTACGACCACGCCGGCATCTCGACCCAAAACGTCGTCGAGAAACAGCTCGCGAAGGAAGGAACGTCGCGCAAGGAGCTCGGCCGCGAGGCATTCGTCGAGCGCGTCTGGCATCACCTCGAGACGACGGGCCGAACGATCATGGGCCAGTTCCGCAGCCTCGGCGCCTCGCTCGACTACAGCCGTGAGCGCTTCACGATGGACGACGCCTACGTCGAGGCGGTGATGCGGTTCTTCGTCCATCTCTGGGGCCGCGGCTGGATCTACCGCGCCGAGCGGATCGTCAACTGGTGCCCGTTCCACGAGACCGCGATCTCGGACCTCGAGGTCGAGCACGTCGACATGGACGACACGCTCACCTACGCCCGTTACCCGTTCGCCGACGGCTCCGGGCAGATCACGCTCGCGACGGTCCGGCCGGCGACGATCCTCGCCGACGTCGCCGTCGCCGTCCATCCCGACGACGAGCGCTACCGCGGCGCGATCGGCAAGGAGGTGCTCGTCCCGTACGTCGAGCGTGCCGTGGCGGTGATCGCCGACGCGCGCGTCGAGCCTGAGTTCGGGACGGGCGCGCTCAAGATCACGCCCGGCCACGACCCGACCGACTTCGAGATCGGCCGCGACCACGAGCTGCCGATCCTGACCGTGATCGGCCCCGACGGGAGGATGAACGAGAACGCCGGCGACCTGGCGGGCAAGACGCAGCAGGAGGCAGACGAGGCGATCCTCGCCTGGCTGAAGAAGCACGACCGGCTGGAACGGCGCGAGCACTACCGCCACGCGGTCGGCACCTGCGAGCGCTGCCACACGCGGATCGAGCCGCTCGTCTCGCTGCAGTGGTGGGTGGCGATGGAGGAGCCGCGCAAGCCTGCGCTCGAGGCGCTGCGCGAGCGGCGCGTCCGCTACCACCCCGAGTCGCAGCACCAGTTCGCGATCCGTTCGCTCGAGGAGATCCCGGACTGGAACATCTCGCGCCAGCTCTGGTGGGGCCACCAGCAGCCTCTCTGGTACTGCCCGGACGGCCACGTCACCTGTACCTGGCCACCGCCGGACGCCTGTGCCGAGTGCGGCTCACCCGAGCTCGAGCGCGACCCGGACGTGCTCGACACCTGGTTCTCCTCCGCGCTCTGGCCCTACGCCACGCTCGGCTGGCCGGAGCGGACGCCCGAGCTCGAGCGGTATTACCCCGGCGACGTCAACTCGACTGCGCGCGAGATCATCCGCCTCTGGGAAAACAGGATGATCTGGACGGGGCTCGAGCTGATGGGCGGGATCCCGTTCACCGACGTGATCATCCACTCGACGATCCTCGCCTCGGACGGGCGCCGGATGTCGAAGAGCCTCGGCACCGGCGTCGACCCGCTCGAGCTGATCGCGAAGCACGGCGCCGACGCGACCCGCTACGGCCTCTTGAAGATGTCCTCGACACAGGACGTCCGCTTCGCCGAGGGCCCGCTCGAGGAGGGCCGCAAGCTCGCGAACAAGCTCTGGAACGTCTCGCGCCTGCTGCTCCAGAACCGGGTCGAGCCGGAGGCGCGGCCCCGCGAGGTCGAGGAGCGCTGGATCCTGGCGCGGCTAGACGCGACGCGGGCCGAGCTCGAGCAGGCGTGGGCGGCATTCGATTTTTCGCACTCCGTCCAGTCGCTCTACCGGCTCACCTTCGACGACTTCTGCGACTGGTACGCCGAGGCGATCAAGCCGCGCCTGCGCGAGGGCGATGAGGACGCGGCGGCAACCGCGCTCGCGGCGCTCGAGCGGCTGCTGGCTCTGCTTCATCCAGTGATGCCGCACGTGACCGAGGAGATCTGGTCGCAGTTCCACGAGTCGCGGCTGATCGTCTCGCCGTGGCCGGAGCCGGAGGAGTCGTACGCGGCTGACGCGGATGCGCTCCAGCCGGTGCAGGAGGCGGCGGCGATGTTCCGCCGCAGCGGCGTCGTCGTCGAGCTGGCCGGCGACGAGAAGCGCATCTTCGACGCGGTCGTCCGGCCGGAGCGGGCGAAGGTGAACGGGAACGCCGCCGCCGAAATCGAGCGCCTCCGCGGTGAGGTCGAGCGCGGCGAGCGGATGCTCGCCAACGAGAAGTTCGTCACGAACGCGAAGCCTGAGGTGGTCGAGGCCGAGCGCGAGAAGCTCGCCCGCTACCGGCGCGAGCTCGATGCCCTCTCAGGCTGAGCACACCGCCTGGCTCGCGTCGCTCAGTCCCTGGCCGCAGGAGTTCGGGCTCGGGCGGATGCGGACGCTGCTGGCGGCGCTCGGCGACCCACAACTCGCCTACCCCGCGATCCACGTCGTCGGCACGAACGGCAAGTCGACCGCGACGCGGACGATCGAGGCGCTCCTGCTCGCGGAGGGGCTCTCGGTGGGGGCGACGGTCTCCCCGCACGTGCGCTCGTGGGCGGAGCGGATCACCGTCGACAGCGACGAGGTCGACTTCGAGGCGGCGATCGGACGGGTCCGGCCGGAGGCGGAAGCTCAGAACGCGACGCAGTTCGAGACGCTCTGCGCAGCCGCATTCGCGGAGTTCGCGGCGCGTGAGGTCGACGTCGCCGTCGTCGAGGCAGGGCTCGGCGGCCGCCTCGACGCGACGAACGTTCTCCGCTCACACGTCGTCCTGCTGACGAACGTCGGGCTCGAGCACACCGACGTGCTCGGCACGACCCGGGAGGCGATCGCGGCGGAGAAGCTCGCCGTCGTGCAGGAGGGAACGATCGCGGTGCTGCCGGACGAGGAGTTCACGCACCTCGCCGGCCCGAGCGTCGTCATCGGCGGCGCCCGCGAGGCAGCCGCAGCCTTCCTCGGCCGTGCCGTAGAGCGCGAGGTCGAGGTCGCGCTGCCCGGCCGGCTCGAGCGGCGCGGCGACGAGATCTGGGACGGCGCCCACAACGCCGACGGCGCCCGCTGGCTCGTCGCGCGGCTCGATCGCGACGACTACGCGGTCGTCGCCTCGATCCTGCGCGACAAGGACGCCGGCGCGATGCTTGCCGCGCTCTCGACGAAGGGACGCCGCTTGATCGCGACCGAGTCGTCGAGCGACCGTGCGCTCCCGGCCGCCGAGCTCGCGCGCCTCGCTGCCGATCATTTCGCCGAGGTCGAGGTCGAGCCGGATCCCGCAGCGGCGCTCGTGCGCGGGCGTGCACACCCGCCCGTGCTCGTCACAGGCTCGCTGTACCTTCTCGCCGACTTGGCGAGCAACGAGGAACGAGCCGTACCATGACGAAGATGCGCGAACGGGTGACCGTGCTCGCGTTCGCGCTCGCGGTACTCGGCTTCATCATCGGCTCCGCGTTCGGAATCGGCTACCTCGTGGGAAGACTGCTTCTGTGATCCTCGCCGCCACCACAACCAACGACGACCTGCTCGGCGGAGTCAACGACTTCTTCGACTCGGGCGCGTGGATGGTGATGCGCAACCTCGGCGTCTTCTTCGTCGCCGTCTTCTGGCTCGCCACCGCGTACTGGGTCTACAAGGACGCCAAGCGGCGGATCGAGGATCCATGGCTCGTCGCGATGGCGACGGTGCTCGGCCTCGTGCCGCCCTTCGTCGGCCCGATCATCTACCTCTTCTTCCGGCCGCCGGAGTACATCGAGGACGTGCGCGAGCGCGAGCTCGAGATCCGCGCGATGGAGGAGCGGCTGTCGAAGCGCGACCTCCACTGCCCGGTCTGCCGGGCCGCGGTCGAGGCGACGTTCCTCGTCTGCCCGGTCTGCACGACGCGGCTGAAGCAGGCGTGCGCGAAGTGCAACGCGCCGCTCGAGGCGCTCTGGCAGATCTGCCCCCACTGCGCGACACCGGTCTCGACGCCGAGCCTGCCGGGGATCGACGAGACGATCGCCGACTCCTGGACCGCTCCCCGAAAGCGCGCCGCCGGCGACGAGTAGCGGCCCCTGGCCGGCTACGCCTCCCGGCCGGCGGAGCCGGCCTCCGGCGTAGCCTCGCGGCGCTCGCGCCGCTCCAGCCGGCGGCCCGTACCTCCGTACTGTTCCACCGGCCTACGCAGCGCGAGCGCCGCGCCAGGGGGCGCTACGGCGTAACATCCCGGCCCGATGGCCGTCGAGCGCACCCTGATCCTGATCAAGCCGGACGCGACCGAGCGCGCTCTCTCGGGCGAGATCCTCGCCCGGATCGAGCGGCGCGGCTTCACCGTCGTCGGCGGCAAGCTGCTCCGCGTCAGCGAGGCACTCGGCAGAGAGCACTACGCCGAGCACAGCGAGAAGCCGTTCTTCGGCGAGCTCGTCACCTTCATCACCTCCGCGCCGACGTGGGCGCTCGTCGTCGAGGGCGAGAGCGCGATCGCGACGATGCGGAAGACGATCGGCGCAACGAACCCCGCCGACGCCGATGCCGGCACGATCCGCGGCGACTACGCGACGTCGATGCCGAACAACCTGATCCACGGCTCCGACGGGCCTGAGTCGGCCGAGCGCGAGATCGCGTTGTGGTTCGCCGACGATGAGCTGGTCTGACGACGCCGCTCGCAACCGCGAGCTCTGGACGAAGTCGAACGCCGAGCACACCGGCAAGCGGGCACGCGGCGCCTGGGCGGCCGAAGAGATCACGTGGGGCATCTGGCACGTGCCGGAGGCCGACGTGCAGGTTCTGCCCGCCGTTGCGGGCAAGGACGTCGTCGAACTGGGCTGCGGCACCGCCTACGTGTCTGCTTGGCTCGCGCGCCGCGGCGCACGGCCTGTCGGCGTCGACGTCACGCCGGCGCAGCTCGAGACCGCCCGCGCCATGCAGCAGGAGTTCGGGCTCGCGTTCCCGCTGATCGAGGCGGACGCCGCGGACACCGGGCTGCCCGACGGCTGCGCCGACCTCGTCGTGTCGGAGTACGGCGCGTCGATCTGGGTCGATCCGTACCGTTGGATCCCAGAGGCCGCGCGGCTGCTTCGCCCCGGCGGCGAGCTCGTCTTCCTCTGCAACTCGACGCTCGTCATCCTCTGCTCGCCGGACGGCGACGTCCCGGCGGCCGAGCGGCTCGTCCGGCCTCAGTTCGGCCTGCACCGGCTCGATTGCTGGGACGGCGTCGAGTTCCACCTCGCCCACGGCGCCTGGATCCGGCTCCTGCGCGACAACGGCTTCGAAGTCCTCGACCTCGTCGAGCTGCAGGCACCCGAATCGGCCGCGACACACGAGTACTACGACTTCGTCTCGGCCGACTGGGCGCGCAAGTGGCCGAGCGAGGAGATCTGGAAGGCGCGCAAGCGGTGAGCTCGCACGTCGTCGACCCGATCCTGCTGGCGTCGACGAGCCCGCAGCGGCGCGCGATCCTCGAGCAACTCGACATCCCGTTCGACGTCGTCGAACCCGAATACGAGGAGCACGACCCGCCCGACGCCGACGCGTACGACCTCGTCCGGGAGCACGCGTGCGGCAAGGCACGGTCGGTCGCGCACATCGGCGGCGCGCACCGGCCGGTGCTCGGCGTCGACACCACCGTCGCCGTCGCCGGCGCGATCCTCGGCAAGCCGGCGAACGCCGCCGAGGCCGAGCGGATGCTGGAGCGGCTGTCCGGCAAGACGCACACCGTCGTCTCCGGCCTGTGCCTGCTCACACCGAGCTGGGAGGTCGTCGAGCATGCGTCGACGGACGTGACCTTCCGTGAGCTGACGCCGCGCGAGCTCGCCCGTCACCTGGCGCACGGGGAGTGGGAGGGTCGCGCGGGCGCGTACGCGATCCAGGGCCGCGGCGCCGCGCTCGTCGAGCGGATCGAGGGCGATTACCTGAACGT
>DATMEO010000156.1:0-18021 GCA_035556515.1 Gaiellaceae bacterium | reverse complement strand
GCGATCCGCGATCCCGACCCGGTCGTGATCCTCGAGCCGAAGCTCGTCTACCGGACCGAGCGCGGCGAGGTGCCCGGCGGCGAGCACGTCGTCCCGCTCGGCAAGGCGCGGCTCGTCCGGGAGGGGACGGACGTGACGCTCGTCGCCTACGGCGCGATGATCCCGGTGTGCGAGCGGGCGGCGGACGAGCTCGACGCCTCCGTCGAGGTGCTCGACCTGCGCTCGCTGAAGCCGCTGGACGAGGAGGCTCTGCTTGCAACTGCTGCGAAGACCGGCCGCGTCGTGCTCGTGCAGGAGGCGCCCCGCACGTGCGGGTACGCCGCCGAGCTGGCGGCGATCCTGGCCGAGAAGGCGCTGCTCGACCTGCAGGCGCCGGTCGTCCGCGTCACCGGTTACGACGTTCCGTATCCGTACTGGCAGATCGAGGACGCCTACATGCCGTCGGTGGCGCGCGTGGTCGACGCCGCCCGCTCGCTGCTCGCGTTCTAGTGCAGCACGAGCTGCCGCTCGACGCATCGGTGCTGCACGGCCGCTTCTCGCGCGAGCTCGAGCCCGTCCTGACCGTCGACCCGGGCGACTCGGTCCGCTTCTCGGTTCCGAACGCCGGCTGGGACGTCGGTTTCGAGCAGCCGTTCGAGTCCCGGAGCCCGGAGCTCGACACCGGCCATGCGCTTGCCGGTCCGATCGAGGTGCGCGGGGCGCGGGCGGGTCAGGTGCTTGCGGTGCGAATCGACGAGGTCGTCCCGGGATCGTGGGGCGTCACGTTCGGCGGCGAGGGCCACCGGCTCGACTGGGAGCTCGACCGAGACCTGGGCAGAGCCGCGGGCCGCACCGTCCGGCTGGCGCCGTTCCTGGGCGTGCTCGGGATGCCGCCGGACGAGCCCGGAGTCCACTCGACGATCCCGCCGCGGCGCTGCGGCGGGAACATCGACTGCAAGGAGCTCGTCGCGGGGACGACGCTGTACCTCCCGATCCCGGTCGACGGAGCGCGCTTCTCCGCCGGCGACGGGCACGCCGCCCAGGGTGACGGCGAGGTCTCGGGTACGGCGATCGAGGCGCCGGTCCAGGCGCAGGTGACGCTCGACGTCCGCGACGACCTCGAGCTCGGGTGGCCGATCGCCCGGATCGACGGCGCCTGGCTGGCGTTCGGGTTCGACGAGCACCTCGGCGCCGCCGCGAAGATCGCGGTCGACGGGATGCTCGAGCTGATGGCGCGCGAGCACGGGCTCTCGGCCGCCGAAGCGCTCGCCTTCGCCTCAGTCGTCGTCGACCTCCGCGTGACGCAGGTCGTCAATCAGGTGCTCGGCGTCCACGCGGTCCTGCGCGACAACGCGTTCGAGTGAGCGAGAGGCTCCGGCTCTGGCTCGAGCGCGGCGTAAGCGGGTACCGCCTCCGCGACGCGGCCACCGGTGAGGCCGTGCGCTGGGAGGATCCGCGCATCCGGGTTGTCGCGGCGGCCGGCGTGAGCTATCGCGCCGAGGCGCTGCCGGATCCTTCCTTCGACCCGCCGCGGCGGCTCGCGCTCGTCCCCGAGCCCTCGAACGAGCACGATTCGAACGCCGTCGCGATCTGGAACGAGGAGCGGACGCTGCAGGTCGGCTACGTCCCCGCTGCAGTCGCGCCCGAGCTGGCCGGTGACGAGCAGGCACTTTCGCTCTGGCGCGTCGACGGCGGCCTGCGCGTGCTGATCGCACCCGCCGACACCTGGATCGGGACCCCCCGGTAGCCTGCGCGGCTAGCCTGCCTGACACGATGGCGTACGAGTTCAAGCTGCCCGACCTCGGCGAGGGCCTGACCGAGGGCGAGGTCGCCCGCTGGCTGGTCGCCGAGGGGCAGGAGCTCGCGGAGGACGACCCGCTCGTCGAGATCGCGACCGACAAGACGACGGTCGAGATCCCCTCGCCCGCAGCGGGCACGGTGACGAAGATCCTCGTCGGCGAGGGTGAGGTCGTCCGGGTCGGCACCGTCCTCGTCGTCATCGGCGGCGACGGCACCGAACCGGCAGCCTCGCCCGCCGCCTCACCGGCCGGGCGACCCGAGCCCGCGGCGCGCGAACCTAGTGTTCCTGTAACACAAGCTCGCGTGCAGGCGACCCCGGTCGTCCGCCGGATCGCCCAGGAGCTCGGCGTCGATCTGGCTCAGTTGAGCGGTACAGGGCCGAACGGCCGGATCACGGAGGACGATGTCCGAAAGGCCGGGGGCGGGGAGCTTGTGTTACAGGATCACAAGCCCTCGGAGGGGCGGCGCGAGCCCGTGCGCGGGGTGCGGCGGCAGATCGTCGAGCACCTCACGCGCGCCCACCGTGAGATCCCTGCGGTCACGTTCGTCGAGGAGGCGGACTTCACCGACGTCGACCTCGCGCTGCTCCTGCCGCTCGTGCTCAAGGCGACCGCCGCCGCGCTGCAGGAGTTCCCCGAGTTGAACGCGCGGCTCGAGGGGGACGAGATCGTCTACCTCGACCGCTGCGACCTCGGCATCGCGGTCCAGACCGAGCAGGGGCTCGTCGTCCCGGTCGTCCGGGCCTGCGGCACAGAGTCGCTGGAGGCGCTCGCCGCGGAGGTGACGCGGCTCGCGGAGTCCGCCCGCGCCGGAACGCTGAAGCCGGAGGAGCTCCGCGGCGGCACGTTCACCGTCACGAGCGCCGGCAAGCTCGGCGGCCTGCTCGTGACGCCGCTCGTCAACCACCCCGAGGTGGGGATCCTCGGCCTGCACCGGATCGGCCCGCGCCCCGTCGTCCGCGACGGAGAGATCGTCGTGCGCCAGATCGGCAACGTCTCGGTCACATTCGACCACCGCGTTGTCGACGGAGCGCGGGCGGCGGCGTTCACGCTCGACGTGATCGCGCGCCTCGAGTCCGGCCTCCCCTCTTAGTCGTCGTCGTCATCTCCGCGGTTGTTGATCTGTGCGCGGATCTCGCCGCCCGGCCACTTCGACGAGTGGACGTTCGCGTACGCGTGACCTGCCCGCATCGCGGCGACGATCTCGGCGAGGTTGCCGACCTCGATGCCCTGCGGGGCCGGCCCGATCACGTCAGCCGAGTCGATCTCGCCCGTCACTGTCCCCGACTGCGGGCAGTCGTCCGTGGTGACAGCGTTCAGGTTCGTGCAGAGGAAGAACGAGATGCCGCCGTTGATCGCCGTCTTCCCGAAGTGGACGTGCGCCTGCTGCACGGTTCCCTCGAGCCCCGAGTAGCTGAGCTCGTACGTCAACGAGTTCCCGTCTCTCGCGAGCCGTGCGTCGAAGGCGCCTGTCGCGACGGTTGAGACGTCCGGATTCTCCTCGTAGCCGCTGAGCGGGCTGCCGTCGAAGTTCTTCGTTCCCCCGCCTGCAATCGCGTACGAGCCCACCCCGAGCAACGCGATCACACCTGCCACGGAGATGATCCTGAGTGCAAGCCTCGACATTCCTACCTCCCCGGTCGTCGGAAGACGGGCCCGGCAGGGCCTGTCAAAACGACCTACGCGGCAGGGCCGAGGTCGGTTTTAGGCGGCCGCGAGCTGACGCAGGTGCGGCGCGAGCATCGCCTCGATCTTGGGCGCGCTGGTGCGGCCGTCGAGCCGCGAGACAGCCCGCTTGTCCTTGATGAGGACGAGCGTCGGCACGACGCTCACCTGAAAGCGCTCGGCGAGGTCGGGGCGTGCGTCGACATCGACCCGACGGACGCGAAGACGGTCGCGCTCCTTCCGCTCGAGATGGGCGAGCAGGCTCTCCATCCGCCGGGCAGGGCCCGAGCGCTCGGACCAGAAGAACACGAGCAGCGGCCGGTCGTCGTTCAACAGATTCTCCTCCTCGGACAGCGGTCGTACGGGTCGCATGTTGTATCTCCAGAAAACGCTCGGTCGAAACGCGGGCGGCTCTACACTGACCGGCGATGGGGGACTGGTACACGATCGGCCTCGCGCTCGGGCTCGGAACCGCGCTCGGCGTGCTCTTCGCCGGTTTGCTCTCGTCGACGCCGCTCGGACGCGGCGCGGCGGTCGTGCTCGCGGGCATCGCCGGCGCGGTTGTCGGGCTCGTCATCGACGACTGGACGGAGCTCGTCGCCGGCGCCGCCGGTGGAGTCGTCGGAGCCGCCGCCGCCGTAATCGTCGTTGCCGGCGCGCTCAGGCGCGGCGGCACGCGCGGCGGGCTGGCGCTGATCGTCGCCGCGGTCGCAGCGGGTCTGGCAGGCCTCGCGTTCGTCCCGGGCGCCGGCTATCTCGTGGCGCTCGCGCTGCCGGTTCTCGCCGTTCGCCTTCGCCGCACCCAGGCCGACCGGTACGCCGGCCTGCGATCTCTTGCCCGCGACTAAGAAGCTGATCCTCGTCGTGATCGACGGCCTGACGCCGTCGATGCTCGAGGACACGCTCGAGCGGAGCGTCGCTCCCTCGCTCGGGCTGCTCGCAGAGCACGGCCGCTACCGGCGGGCGATCTCGACCTTCCCCTCGCTGACACCGGTCTGCCTCTCGGCGCTCGCGACCGGCGCGCATCCCGACGTGCACGAGATCCCGCATCTCGTCTGGTACCACCGCGGCGAGCGGCGACTGGTCGAATACGGCTCCTCGTTCGGGGCCGTGCGCGCGGCGGGGACGAAGCAGTCGCTGATCGACACGATCTACGGCCTCAACGCCAGCCATCTCGGCCGTGGCGCGGTCACGGTGTACGAGGCGCTCGAGGACGCGGGCCTGACCGCCGCTGCGATCAACATCACGTGCTACCGCGGCCGGCACGCGCACCGGCCGACGGTTCCGTTCCTGACGCGTCCGGCGCACGGCCCGAAGCGTTTCTTCTTCTACAACCTGTTCGAGTCGGACGTGACCGGCGCGCCGCTCTCCGTCCGCAACCGGCCGCGCGGCACGATCGACGCCTATGCAGCCGCGGTCGGCCGCTGGCTGGTCACGCGGGACGGCTTCGACTTCCTCGTCTTCTACCTCTCCGACTACGACTACGCCTCCCACGCGCAGGGCCCGGACGCTGCGCACGCCGCGCTCGCGCGCTGCGACGAGGCGGTCGGGACGCTGATCGAAGCGGCCGGCGGCGCCGACGAGTTCCTCGAGCGGTACGCCGTCATCCTCTGTTCCGACCACGGCCAGACGACCGTGAGCGAGGTGGCGAAGCTGCAGGACGTCTTCCCGGACGAGCTCGTGACCGCCTCGAACCGCGCCGGCATGGTCTACACCGACGGCGACCCGGGAGCGCTCGCGCAGCGGCTGGACGGTAACCCCGCAGTCGAGGCCGTGCTCTGGCGCGAGGGCGGTGAGGCGGTCGCACGCCGGGACGGTGCCGAGCTGCGCTTCGGCCCGGCCGGAACGAGCGGGGACGCGGCCATCCTCGATCATCCGGACGGCCTCGAGCGCGCCTGGGCGGCGCTCGCAAACCCGAACGCCGGCGAGCTGATTGTGTCTGCGGCGCCCGGCTGGGAGTTCGCCGACCTCGCCGGGCGGCACCACTCTGGCGGCGGCTCGCACGGGTCGCTCGTCGTCGGCGACTCCGAGGTGCCGATGCTCGCCGTCGGGCTCGACGTCCTGCCGGCCTCGATCGTCGAGGTGATGCCGGCGGTGCTCGGCTATTTTGGCGTCCCCGTGCCGTCCTACGCGCGCACGCTGACGAAGACATGAGAGACGGGGCGGCGCTGGCCGAGCTGATGAGCCGGCGCGGGATCCGCGACGAGGCGGTGCTGGCGGCGCTCGCAGCGGTGCCGCGCGACCAGTTCGTCCCGGAGCAGCTCCGCCGCCAGGCCTACGCCGACCGCGCGCTGCCGATCGGATCCGGGCAGACGATCTCGCAGCCGTTCATGGTCGCGACGATGCTCGAGGCGTTGGCGCTCGACGGCGGCCGCGTGCTCGACGTCGGCACGGGCTCCGGCTACCAGGCGGCACTGCTCGCCGAGCTCGCCGACGAGGTCGTGACGATCGAGCGCGTCCCCGAGCTCGCCGAGGAGGCGCGGCGGACGCTCGAGCGCGCCGGATACGGGCGCGTCGACGTCCGGGTCGGCGACGGGACGCTCGGCGTGCCCGAGCGGGCCCCCTTCGACGGGATCGTCGTCGCTGCGGCGGCACCGGCCGTCCCGGACACGCTCTACGAGCAGCTGGCGCCGGGCGGCCGCCTCGTCGTCCCGGTCGGGACCCGTCGCGAACAGTGGCTCGAGATCGTCGAGCGCGGCCCCGACGGCGCCAGGCGGTCGCGGACCGTGCCGTGCCGCTTCGTTCCGCTCCTCGGCGCGGCAGGGTTCGACGAGTACCGAGGCGGGTAGTTCGTCCTTCGTGCGGGGGCAGACGGCATCCACCTTGCTGCGCGCGCCCGTGCTCACACGCGGGATCCGCCTGGGCGAGGTGGAGAACGTGCTCCTCGACGCGGAGGAGCCGAGGATCCTCGGCCTCGAAGTGCTCTGCGGCGACGGCGCCAACCGGTTTCTCCCCTTCTCGACCGCCCGCCGTTCCGTCCACGGGATCGAGATCGACAGCACCTTCACGCTCCTCGACTCGCGCGAGCTCGAGTTCTACCGCGCGCATGGCCGGACGCTGGCGAGCGTGCCCGAGCTCGCCGAGGCCCGAATCGAGCCCGACGGCGCGCTCGTGATCCCGCTCTCGGCGCGCTCCTAGAAGCTAGGCTCGCGCGGCGATGCAGCGCTCCACCGCTCCCAGCGCCTCGGCTGCGCTCGCTCGTACGCGCGGCGCGCTCGGCCGCCGCGAGAACTGGCTGCAGCTGATCCGCTTCTGCCTCGTCGGTGCGAGCGGCTACGTCGTCAACCTCGCCGTCTACACGCTGCTGCTGAAGGTCGGCGACGTCCACTACCTGCTCGCCGCGACCGGCTCCTTCCTCGTCGCGGTCACCAGCAACTACACGTGGAACCGGCTCTGGACGTTCCGCGGTCAGCGCGGCCACGTCGCCTACCAGGGGTTGCGCTTCCTCGTCGTCTCGACGATCGCGCTCGCGGCGAACCTCGTGATCCTGCATCTGCTCGTCGATTCCGTCGGCGTCGACAAGGTGCTCGCGCAGGCGCTCGCGATCGTGCTCGTGACCCCGTGGAACTTCGTGGGGAACAAGCTCTGGTCCTTCGGACGCGACTCCAGCTCCTAGCGGCAGCGCTCGCGGCGCTCGCGTTCGCCGTGCCGGCAGCGGCGGCGCCGGCGCCGGCGCCGAGCGAGCCGGTGTTCGACCAGGACGGACGGCTCGTCGAGACCCCGTTCGTGCCCGGCGAGGGCGCCGCCCGGCTCACCGAACAGCAGGCGACCGCGATCCTCTTCCGCGACGGCAAGGTCGCCGACTGGCTCGACCGGTATCCGCCGAAGCCGCAGAGAGATGCCGAGTACCGGCCGGCGGCGGACGAGTGGGTCGTGAAGGCATGGTCGGGCGAGGCCGGCCAGATCGTGCTCGGCAAGGTCGACGACCGCACCGGGGAGGTGACGGAGGCCTGGACCGGGCCGCAGGTCGCCTGGACGATGGCACGCGGCGGCGCCGGCGCGTTCGGCGGCAAGACGATCAACAGCGTCTGGCTCTGGCTCGCCTTCTGCGCGCTCTTCTTCGTCGGCCTCGCCGACCTGCGGCGGCCGCTCTCGCTCCGCAACCTCGACCTGCTCGCCTTGCTCTCGTTCTCGATCTCGCTCCGCTTCTTCAACGAGGGCGAGATCTTCTGGAGCGCGCCGCTCGCCTATCCGCCGCTCGTGTACCTCCTCGGCCGCTGTGTCTGGATCGCGAGGCGCGACCGGCCGCCGCGCGCGTCCGCCCCCGTCTGGCCCGTCTGGCTGCTCGCGGCCGCCTGTGTCTTCCTCGCCGGCTTCCGGGTCGGGCTGAACGTCGAGGCGCAGCGGAGCGTGATCGACGTCGGCTTCGCCGGCGTCGTCGGCGCCCAGCGGATCGCGAACGGCGAGATGCCCTACGGGCACATGCCGGTGCAGGAGGACCTGAAGCCGTGCGGCACCGCCGACGCCGAGGGCGAGATCCGGGAACGGATCCAGACCAACGGGCGCTGCGAGGCCTCGAATCCACGCGGCGACACCTACGGGCCCGTCTCCTACCTCGCCTACCTGCCCGGGTACGCCGTCTTCGGCTGGACCGGCAAGTGGGACGAGCTCTGGGCGGCGCACGCGACCTCGCTCCTCTTCGACGCGCTCTGCATCGTCGGGCTCGCACTGGTGGGGCGGCGCTTCGGCGGGCCGCGGCTCGCCGCGACGCTGGCGTTCGCCTGGGCCGCGTACCCGTTCACCCTCTACGTCTCGAACTCGAATACGAACGACGCGATCATGCCGGCCTTCCTGATCTGGGGGTTCTGGCTTGCGTCCTCGGCCTGGGCGCGCGGCGCCGCGATCGCCCTCGCGGGCTGGACGAAGTTCGCCGCGCTCCTGCTGGCGCCGCTCTGGCTCTCCTATCCGAACGGGCTGCGACTGCCCGTGCGCCGCTTCGCGCTCGGCTTTGCGGGAGCGACGCTCGCCGCGTTCCTGATCCTGCTGCTCGAGCCCGAGCCGCTGCACGCGGCGCGTGTGTTCGCCGAGCGCACCTTCGGCTTCCAGCTCGACCGCGAGTCGCCCTTCTCGATCTGGGGCTGGGGGCAGTACCGCGCCGCGGGCGTGCCCGATCTGCACGTCGTCCAGCAGGTGCTGCAGGTGCTCGTCGTCGCGGGCGCCGTCCTGACCGCGTTCGTGCCCCGCCGGAAGTCGATCCTGCAGCTGGCCGCGCTCACGGCCGCGATCCTGATCGGTTTCGAGCTCGTGCTGACGCACTGGTTCTATCTCTACATCCCCTGGTTCCTCCCCTTCGTCGCCTTCGCCCTGCTCTACCGACGTGATCGCGCCGCGCAGGTTCACTGAGCTCGCGGCGCTCGCCGCCGCGGCGCTCTTCCTGCTCTCGTGGGCCGCGCTGCACACGGCCTGGTACGACGACGGCGAGATCGTCGACATCCCGGTCTACGCCTCCTACGGCACTGCGATCGAGGACGGCGCCGTGCCGTACCGCGACATTCGGCCGGAGTATCCGCCGGGAGCGCTGCCCGCGTTCGTCGTTCCGGCCCTGCTGAGCGAGGACGAGGCGGGCTTCCGCGACGTCTTCGAGATCCTGATGGCGCTGTTCGGCGTCGCCACGGTCCTGCTCGCCGCGGTGGTGCTGCGCGGCCTCGGCGCGTCGCGGCGGCGGACGGTCGGGGCGCTCGCTCTCGTCGCCGCGTTCCCGCTCCTGCTCGGCTCGGTCGTGCTGACGCGGTTCGACCTCTACCCGGCCGCGCTCGTGGTGGCGTCGCTGGCGGCGCTCGTGCACCGGCGTGACCGGCTCGGCTTCGGCCTCCTCGGCGCGGCCGTCGCGGTGAAGCTCTATCCGGCCGTGCTCGTGCCGGTCGCGCTCGGCTACGTTTGGCGCCGGCGCGGCCGGCGGGAGGCGCTCACCTGCCTGGCGCTCTGCGCCGGGGTGGTGGCGCTCGCCTTGCTCCCGTTCCTCGTCGTCGCGCCGGACGGCGTCGCGCACAGCCTGGGCCGGCAGCTGTCGCGGCCGCTCCAGATCGAGAGCCTCGGCTCGGCGCTCTATCTCGCCGCCCACCACCTCGTCGGGCTCGACGTCGAGATGCGCTCGAGCCACGGTTCGCAGAACCTGCACGCGACGGGCACGGTCGTCATCGCCGTGCTGCTCAGCCTCGCGCAAATCGGCGCGCTCGCCTGGATCTGGCTGAGACGGCCGGCGACGGGCGAGGAGCTCGTCCGCTGGAGCGCGGCCGCCCTCGTCGCCTTCGTCGCGCTCGGCAAGGTGCTCTCGCCGCAGTTCCTGATCTGGCTCGCGCCCGTCGTCCCGCTCGTGGGCGGTTTACGCGGACTGCGTGCATCCGCCCTGCTGGCGACCGCGCTCGTCCTGACTCAGCTCTGGTTTCCCTCGCGCTACTGGGACCTCGCGCGTGAGCTCGACCCGTTGCCGTCGACGCTCGTGCTCCTCCGCGACCTCGTCCTCGTGGCCCTGCTCGTGACGCTCGTCAAAGGGCCGGGAGCGAAGCGACCTCTTTAGGGATCTTGCGCGATGAGCGTCCGCTTCTGCGGATGCTCATCCTGCGCCGGCAACTCAAGGAACGTCGACGCGAATCGGCTCGATCGCCGTAGCGCGCCCCGATTCGTCGCACTCGATCAGCGCGCCCTCGATCCGCACACCGCCCTCCGCGACCTCGAAGCGCACGGGCATCCCTGTGCGCATCCGGTGGATCGCGAGGTTGGCCTTGACCCCGATCACGGAGTCGTGCGGGCCGGTCATGCCGACGTCGGTGAGCGCGGCGGTGCCGCCGCGCTGGACGCGCGCGTCGGAGGTCTGAACGTGGGTGTGCGTGCCCAGCACGGCCGTGACCTTGCCGTCGAGCCAGTGCGCGAGCGCGACCTTCTCGCTCGTCGCCTCGGCGTGCACGTCGACGATGATCACCTGAGCCTGCGCGCGGGCCTGCTCGACGAGCCCGTCGACGAGCTCGAACATCGAGACTGCGGGCGAGAGGAAGAGCGAGCCGAGCAGGTTGATCACGGCCACCGGCGTGCCGTCCGCCGCCAGGCGAACGACGAGCCCGCGGCCGGGCGTCAGCTGCGAGAAGTTGGCAGGGCGGATCACCTGCTCGGAGGTCTGCAGGTACGCCCCGATCTCGGCTCGCCGCCAGGTGTGGTTGCCGAGCGTGATCACGTCGGCGCCGGCGGCGAGGATCCGCGCCGCGAGCTTGGGCGTGATTCCGACTCCGTCGGCGGCATTCTCACCGTTGACGATGCAGAACGACGCCTCGAGCTCCTCCTTCAGCTGCGGCAGGCGTTCCTCGACGGCCCGCCTCCCGGGCGCGCCGACGACATCGCCGACAAAGAGGATTCTCATCCGGCGTCCCTGGCCGGCGGCGCCTCCCGGCCGGCGAAGCCGACCTCCGGCGCAGCCTCGCGGCGCTCGCGGCGCTCCAGCCGGCAGGCCGTACGTCCGTACTGTCCTACCGGCCTACGCACCACGAGCACCGCGCCAGGAACGCCGGCTAGCGAACCGACAGCAGCGCGGCGGGGCGCACCGACAGCGAGACGTTGTTGCCCGCGTCCTGCGTGTAGCGGGCGAGCGCCTGGCGCTCGACGGAGGTGAGGTCGACGATCGTGCCCACCTTCCTGCGGGCCTTCCCGACGCTCGAGCCGACGGTCAGTGCCGGGTCGGCGCGGAGGTGCGTCAACGAGACGACCACGGACGGGGCATCGAGCGGCCGGATGTCGATCCGCGCGCCGTAGGTCCGGTTCGAGAGCACGTAGTCCGTGATCCCGACCACCGTCCCGTCGACGGGCGAGTAGACGTCCGTGCCGGGTGCCGCGCCGACCGAGAGCACCGAGGTGCCCGGCCCGCGGTCCCCGCGGAGCTGATACCAGACGAGGCTCGTCTCGTTCGTGCCGGCGAGCTTGTGCCAGAGCCGGGCGAAGAGCCCTGCGTTCCCCTGCCGCCCGATCGGGTCGAGCATGAGCGAGCCGTCCCCGGCATGGTGGTAGCCGATCGCGGTCACGGCGCTCTGGGAGACGGGGAGCTGCAGGTGCAGGCCGCCCGCCGTCGCGACGATCTGGCGCAGCGGCTGGCCGCCGGGGAGCACCGCGGGCGTCGCCAGCGGCTTCGTCGCCACCGGCTCCGCGCTCCACGTTCCGAACGCGGTCAGAAGCAGGGTCAGGAGCAGGACCGCCGAAAGAAGAGCGGCAAGCAGAAAGCGCGCGGCGTGCCGCTCGGGCCGCCGGCGGCGCGCGCGCAGCCGCTCGATCTCCCTGCGGTGTCTCACTCCGGACGCGCGCTGCGGCATCGCAGGCCGGTTTCGGGCCGAAGCCATGGGCGGCACCATAGCCGACCCTGCCGAAACCTTGCGCGCGGGTGCGTATCGTTCGGCACGAGTGCGTGCTGTCCGCTGGCGTGCGTGATCACCGGCCATCGCGTCGTCGCCAAGCCTACGGACGGAGCGGGACGGCATGCGAATGCCCCGTAGGGGTGATGACAGGTGGCGCGGGTCGACAATGCTGCACCTGACTGGTTCCCTGCGGCCCGAGAGGCGGAACGAGAATGACTGTGGCAGAGCTCAAGCGGAAGCTCCGGAACTCCCCGTTCGCATCGCTCCAGGTGCGGATCACCGGCGTCTAGAACCACGTAAGACCGGCGGCGGCGACCCGCTGATTCTCAGCTGGCGCCGCTGCCTGCGTACAGTGTCGGCGTGAGCGCATTCCCTGCGACACGCCTCCGGCGGCTGCGCCGAACCCCTGCCCTTCGGGGCCTCGTGCGCGAGACGCGGCTCGATCTCGACGACTTCGTGATGCCGCTCTTCGCCGGGCCCTCGACGGTCCTGAACGAGGAGCTGCCGGGGATGAGCCGCTACTCGGTCGAGGACCTCGTCGCCGAGGCGGGCGAGCTGGCGGGGCTCGGCGTCAAGGCGCTACTCCTCTTCGGCGTCCCCGACGAGAAGGACGACGAGGGGTCGGGCGCCTGGGACGAGGACGGGATCGTGCAGCGGGCGCTCCGGGCTCTACGCTCCGAGCAGCCCGCGCTCGTGCTGGTCACGGATGTCTGCCTCTGCGAGTACACCGCGCACGGCCATTGCGGCGTCATCCGTGACGGCGAGGTCGCGAACGACGAGACGCTCGAGTTGCTGGCGCGCACGGCGGTCAGTCACGTCGACGCGGGCGCGGACGCCGTCGCGCCGAGCGACATGATGGACGGCCGCGTCGGCGCGATCCGCGAGGCGCTCCCGGAGACGCCGATCGTCGCCTACGCCGCCAAGTACGCCTCCGCCTTCTACGGGCCCTTCCGCGACGTCGCCGAGTCGACACCGTCGTTCGGCGACCGGCGCGGCTACCAGATGGACCCGGCCAACGTCCGCGAGGCGCTGCGGGAGTGCGAGCTCGACCTGGCCGAGGGCGCCGACGTGCTGATGGTCAAGCCGGCGCTGCCGTACCTCGACGTGATCCGCGCCGTGCGAGAGCGCTTCGACTGCCCGGTCGCCGCCTACAACGTCTCGGGCGAGTACGCGATGGTCAAGGCGGCCGCCGCGGCCGGACATCTCGACGAGCGCCAGGCCGCGCTCGAGTCACTGACCGCGATCAAGCGCGCCGGCGCCGACCTCGTCTTCTCCTACTGGACAAAGGACCTGGCGCGGTGGCTCTGAGGCAGAAGTCGGATCTGGCCAGGCGGGCGGAGAAGCTGATCCCCGGCGGGGTCAACTCGCCGGTCCGGGCGATGCGCAGCGTCGGCCTCGACGAGCCGGTCTTCGTTCGCAGCGGCAGCGGGTCGATGATCGAGGACGTCGACGGCAACCGCTACGTCGATTGGGTGCTGAGCTGGGGGCCGCTGATCTTCGGGCACGCCGACGAGGAGACGCTGGCCGCGATCGCCGACGCGGCGCAGCGCGGTACCACCTTCGGCGCGCCGACCGAGGGCGAGGTCGAGCTGGCCGCCGAGATCGTCGACGCGGTCCCGTCGGTCGAGATGGTGCGCTTGGTCTCCTCCGGGACGGAAGCCGCGATGAGCGCGATCCGGCTGGCGCGGGGCTTTACGCGGCGCGACCGGATCATCAAGTTCGCCGGCTGCTACCACGGCCACTCCGACGGCCTGCTCGCTAGCGCAGGTTCCGGCCTGGCGACGCTCGGGATCCCGTCGAGCCCGGGCGTCCCGACCGCGACCACCGCCGACACGGTCGTCACGACGTACAACGATCTCGACGCGACGGCGGCGGCGGTCGAGCGCTACGGCGAGGGGCTGGCGGCGATCGTCGTCGAGCCGGTGGCGGGGAACATGGGCGTCGTCCCGCCCGCACCCGGCTTCCTCGAGGCGCTGCGCGCGCTCTGCGACGCCTCCGGCGCGCTGCTGATCTTCGACGAGGTGATCACCGGCTTCCGCGTCGCCCGCGGCGGCGCCCAGGAGCGCTTCGGCGTTCTGCCCGACCTGACGATTCTCGGCAAGGTCGTCGGCGGCGGCCTGCCGGCGGCGGCGTTCGGCGGCCGCGCCGACGTGATGGAGCGGCTCGCTCCGGCCGGCGACGTCTACCAGGCGGGGACGCTCTCGGGCAACCCCCTGGCGACCGCGGCGGGCACGTCGGTGCTCCGCAGACTCCGCGATCCCGGCGTCTACGAGGAGCTGGAGGCGAAGGGCGCGCGGCTCGAGGCCGGGCTGGCTCCGTTCGGACGCGTGCAGCGCGTCGGCGCGATGGCGACGCTCTTCCTCCGCGACGGCGCCGTGCGCACGTTCGAGGATGCGCAGGCGAGCGACACAGAGCGTTACGGCGCCCTCTTCCGCCACCTGCTCGAGCGCGGGATCTACATCGCGCCGTCGCAGTTCGAGTGCCTCTTCGGCTCGCTCGCGCACACGGACGAGGACATCGACCGCACCGTCGAGGCAGTTGGCGACTTTTTCCGCGACTGACCTGTTCGACGCGATCGCGGCCGAAGCTGCGTCCGAGAGCCCGCTCTGGGGCGAGGCGCTCCGTGCCGATCCCGAGCGCGTGCACGTCTTCGGCGAGCTCGTGCCGGAGCAGTTCGCGCTCGGCGTCGAGACGATCTACGAGGGCTACCTGCTCCACTACGGCCGGCCGCGGCTCTTCGCGCCGCCGGACGAGGATGTCGCGCTCCTGCTCGGCGACTACCTCTACGCGCACGGGCTCGTCAGGATCGCCGCCACCGGCGACCTCGACGCGGTCGCGGCGCTCGCAGAGCTGATCTCGACGTGCGCGGCCCGCCGCGCCGAGGCCGATCCCGGCGACGGCGGCGCATGGATCGGCTGCGTCCGCCGGCTCGGCGGCGATCCCGGTCGCGGCGCCGTCGAGAGCTCACTCGCTGCGCACGTCACTCGGGTCGGTTAAGCTCGCGTCATGACCGCCTGGATCGTCGCCAACGCCGCCGAAGAGGGCAGGAACGTGATCACCGGCATGCTCGCCGTCGGCCTGATCTTCATCGCGGTGATCGCCCTCGGCGAGCTCTCGCGCATGGCGCGGCACCGCCGCCGCAGCCACTAGCGGTTACCTCTCGGCCACCGACACGGCAGTGAAGTCGTACTGGCCGAGCAGGTTCGGTCGCCAGCCCTCGATGCCGGGTTTGCGCATCGTCGGGAAGGTCGCCCAGAAGGTCGGGATGACCGGCAGCGCTCCGCTCGGTCCCGTCAGCATTGCCTCAGCCTGGGCGTAGATCTGGTGCCGATCGGCGTCGTCCGGCGTCGAGCGCGCACGCTCGATCAGGCGGTCGTAGGCCGCATCGCAGTAGCCGTTCGGGTTGTTGCCGGACTTGCAGGTGAAGAGCTCGAGGAAGTTGATGTCGTCGGCGAAGTCCCCGATCCAGCCGGTCGAGACGACGTCGACCGACGCGTCCATGGGTGGTCCGCTCAGCGCGAGAAACTCTTGGAAATCCAGCCCGCGCACCCGTGTCCGGAGGCCAAGCTTCTTCCACATCGCTTGCACGGCGATGGCAGTCTGCGGACCGCCGCTTGGGTCGCTCGTCCAGTAGAGGAGGTTGAGCGTTCCCTTGGGCGACCGCGCCCGATCGAGGTACCGCCGAGCCGCTTCGACGTCGGCCTCTGTTGGCAGGAATCCCTGCTCGATCTCGTCGAATCCCGGCATTCCCTCCGGTGTGACGCTCGAAGCCGGCCTCTCGCCTGCCCTCGTCACGTTCTCGACGAGAGTCGTTCGGTCGAGCGCGAACGCCAGTGCTCTGCGCTGATTCAGGTCCGGCAAGGTCTCAAGGTTCAGCGCGAGGTACCGCGTCCCGAGACCGGGCGATTGCACGTACGCGTCGCTCTTCTGGAGCCGCTCGATGTCGCCCGGCGGAGTGCAGGCCGCGAGGCAGGCATCGAGCTCGTCCGCTTCGAAGGCGGTCAGGGCGGTTGCCGCGTCCTTGATGATCCGTCCCACGAACCGCTCGATCCTCACCGCGCCCGCACCGCGCCACTGCGCCCACTTCGTCAGCGTGATCGACTCGTCGTGCTTCCAGTCGGTGAGTCGGTAGGGGCCGTTCGTGACGATGTTCGCAGGCTCGGTCCACATCCGGCCGAATCTCTCCACGGTTGCACGGTGCACCGGCAGGAACGACGCGTGCGCGACCTGAGCGAGGAACCACGGCTGCGGGCTGGTCAGCCTCACCTGCAGCGTGCGCCCGTCGAGCGCCTCTACGCCGACCTGATCGCGAAGCTGTCCGCAACCTGACTCGCAGCTGTTGTACTTGGCGGCACCGACGATCCCATAGAGCTGGTACGCGTAGCTCGCCGCGAGCTTTGGGTCGAGAATCCGCTTCCAGGCGTACTCGAAGTCGGTCGCCGTGACGGGATCGCCGTTCGTCCACCGGCCGTCGTCGCGCAACCGGAAGGTCACGGTCTTGTCGCCGTCGCTCAGCTTCCAGCTCTCCGCCAGCGCCGGTTCCGGCTTGAGGTCGTCGTTCAGCCGCACGAGTGGATCCATGAGGTTGAAGATGACGTTGCCCGAGAAGAGATCGGTGGCCAAGCCGGGATCGAGCGATACCGGGTCTCCCACGATCGCGATGCGAAGCTCGGCGTTCGAGGCGTCCGAATCGTCTCCGCTGCACCCGCCCGTGGCGGCGAGCGCACCCAGCGTGACCGACACTGCGAGCGCACGCCGGATCTGCATGACCTCTCCTCGCTGGTGGGCGCCGCAGGGGCGGTGGTGCTTGTGCCGGTCATTACAAGACCTTCAGTCATCGCTTGTCAACTCGGCGCGCGGAACGCCGTCCACACCGCCGAAGAAGGCCGCAACGTCATTCACGGGATGCCCGTCACGGGCCTCGTCTTCGTGCTCGTGATCGCGATCGGCGAGGGCTCACGCGCGCTGCATCACCGCTGCAAGCACTAACGCGGCCGCTCAGCCTCCCGTAGGAAGCTGCCGACGACGTCGAGATAGCGCTCCGTCTCTTCGAGCACCGGCGTGTGCGAGCTCTCTTCGAAGACGACCTCGCGCGCTTGCGGCAGGCCGCGCACCAGCGTGGAGGAGACCGCCTTCGTCGAGAGGTCGTACCGGCCGCGGATCACGAGCGCCGGCAGGTCGAGCTCGCGAAGTCGCGGGCGGACGTCCCAGCCTTCCAGCGCGCCCGTCACGGTCCATTCGTTCGGTCCCCACATCGCGACGTAGGTCTCGCGTCCGCGCTCGGGCAGCATCCTCTCGATCTCCGGCGGGTGGGTCGTACCGCGGAAGAAATGACGCCCGTTGAAGACGGCCTCGGCGGCCTGGTACTCGGGGCTGTCGTAGGTGCCGGCGCGCTCGTGGTCTTCCAGCACCGCGATCACCTCCGGCGGTAGCTCCGTGCGCAGTCTCGCCACCTCGACCTTCCATTCCGCGGCGCTCGCCAGCGTGGAGCTGAGGACGAGGCTCGTCAGTCCGCCGAAGCCGGAGAGCGCGTGCTCGAGCGCCAGCATCCCTCCCCACGAGGTGCCGAGCAGATGAACGCGCTCGAGACCGAGCTGTTTCCGAAGCGCAGCCAGCTCGTCGAGGAAGACCTGCAGGCTCCAGTCGATCGAGCCCGGCCGGTCCGAGCGGCCGCAGCCGAGCTGGTCGTAGAGGACAACGGCCCGACCGTCCGCGGCCAGGCGCTCGAGCGGCGCGAAGTAATGGTGCGTGGAGCCAGGGCCGCCGTGGAGGCACAGGAGCGGGTCGAGGCCGGAGTCCAGCTCGCCGGCGATCCGGAACCATGTTCGGTGCCCGCCCCATTCGATCCAGCCCTCGCGTTCGCTCACGGCGCCCATCGTGTCATGCGGACACTCGTCATTAGACTCGCGCTGATGGCTTCGCCCTCCGATCTGCGTGAGTGGATCCGCCTGCTCGAGGAGGAGGGTGAGCTCGTTCGCGTTTCGGCCGAGGTCGACCCGGATCTCGAGATCACGGAGATCGTCGACCGGACCGTGAAGAGCGGCGGGCCTGCGCTCCTGTTCGAGCACCCGCGCGGCTCCACTCACCCGCTCCTGATCAACCAGTTCGGGACGGAGCGGCGGATGTGCCTGGCGTTCGGGGTCGAGCGGCTCGACGACGTCGCCGGCAAGCTCGAGGACGTGCTCGAGATGCAGCCGCCGCAGGGGCTCGTCGACAAGGTGCGCGGCCTGAAGAAGCTGAAGTCG
>DATMEO010000155.1:0-15795 GCA_035556515.1 Gaiellaceae bacterium | reverse complement strand
CCCGACGTTGTTGCCGCCCGCAAAGCCGAGGTTGACGCCCGCTCGGACGAGCTCGACGTCGGGGAACTGCTCGGCGACGGCGTCGGCCGAGCCGTCAGAGGAGCCGTTGTCGACGACGACCGTCTCGATCCCCCGGAGCGACTCGAGCGCCGACAGGGTGTCCTCGCGTCCGTTGTACGACAGGACGACCGCGACCAAACTCATCAGGTGCGGCGCGTGAAGTGCGCGATCGAGCCGGCGCCCGGCTGCCGCTCGAGGCTCGCGTCGTCGCGCTCGATCTCGCCGACGAGCCGCGCGATCCCGGGATAGTGGTTCCCGTACCCGCCGGCGTCGACGGCGTCGTGGAAGAGCATGTCCCCGCCCGGCGCGAGCAGCTCGCGCCAGCGCTCGTAATCGGCGCGCGCGCCCTCGTAGGTGTGGTCGCCGTCGACAAAAATGAGCGCGCAGGGTCGCGGCGGCGGGTCGGCGATACGCGAGTCGCCGACGACGAGGTGGACGCGATCCGAGAGGCCGTAGCGGTCGAGCGCCGTCCGCAGCTCCGAGTCCAGTTGCGGCCCGCTCAGATCGGAGCGAAGCGCGACGTGGAGGTCGTACGACCAAAGCTCGGCCCCCTCGGGAAGCGCGCTCCCGAGCATCAGCGTGGTGCCGCCCTTGAAGCGCCCGATCTCGGCGATCGCGGCCCCGGGTGCCTTGCGCCGCGCGAGCCGGTAGAGCAGTGCCGCCTCGTCGAGCTGGAGCGAGGCGATCCCGTGGCTGAGCTGGTTCGAGGAGAAGAGGAACGCCAGATCCTCGAAGCCGTCCAGGGACTCCGGCCAGCGCTCCACGCTCGGGTACCGCTTCAGGCCGGGATCCGCCTGCACGGCGGCGTTGACGAGGTTCTTGCCGACCCCCGTCCGCCCTGCGGCGCCGAGCGCCCGCTTCACGAGGTCGCGCAGCACGGGCGGCAGTCTAGTGCTCCGTCACTAGTCCAGCGTCCTCAGATAGCCCCAGGCCTGCCGGAGACCGAGCCCGCGCGCGGCGACGAGCATTCCGCAGAAGGCGACGGCACCGACGATGGCCGCAGGCTCGGCAGGCAGGACGGCGCCGGCCGCGCCGAACGCGATCAAGGCGAGTCCGCCGATCACGGCGGCGCCCAGCAGGAGCCCCCGCACGCCGGCCTGCAGGACCTGAGGCGAGAGCAGCAGGAGCAGCGCCGCGAGCACAAACCCCGTCGAGATCGTCAGCGCCAGCGCCGCCCCGGCGAGCTCGAACGCATTGACCGCGAGGGCTGCTACGACGACGTGGAGGGCGATCGAAAGGCCGGCGAGGAGGGGCAAGCGCCTCTCTCGTCCGGCGACGAAGAGCATCGGAAACGTGATCGTGACGCCGACCGACGTGGCCATGAACGGTCCCAGCAGGACGATCAGCCGGCCGATCTCGCTGCCTGCGCTTCCTGCGTACGCCGGACCGAGTGCGGCGTGCACGATGTCGTCGCCGACGAGCGCGAACACTCCTGCCGCCGCGGCGACCGCGGCAAACGAGACGAGGGACATGCTGATCACGTGCCGGCTCGCCCGTGCGGGCGAGAGCGCCGCCCGCGTGAGCGGCACGCTGGAGACGACGCCGAGCGAGGTCGCCGTCACCGACACGAGCGCGGCCGCGACGAAATAGGCATAGGTGAAGCTGGTCACCGCCCCTGTCCCCAGCCCGCTGGCGAAGCGCAGGCAGACGACGAAGAACGCCTGCAACGCGATCGCCATGGAGGACGCGCGCGCCAGTTCGCCGAGCCGCCGCAGCACGTGCAACGACTCGCGCCGCCCCCAATCCGCTCGAATGAGGAGTGCGACCAGGGGAACCGCGAGCGTCACGATCCCGTTCAGCAATGTCCCCCACGCGCACGCGACGATCCCGTCCTCGTCGATCCGCCAGAGGATGAGCGCGAGGCCGAGCACGCTTCCGAGCGCATAGCCCGCGGCAGCGGTGGCATAGCTGTCGTGCGCGGCGAGACCGCTCGCCGCCAGGGCCGCGAACAGGTGAGCGACCGCGGCCGGGACGAGGAAGACCAGCGCCTCCGCAGCGACGCGTTGCGCGCTCGGCGGCAGGCCGCCGGCGAGCTGCGCAGCAGACCAGTTACTGGCGAACGTGGCCAGAAGCACAGCCGGCGCGGCCACCACCCAGATCGCCAGCGCGTACGAGACGAACAGGCTCCCGAACGTCCCTTCCATGCGTGCACGGGCGAGCCGCGGCAGGACAGCGGCACGGACCGCGCTCGCTGCCAGCACGAGCACGAGAAACACGCCGTAGGCCGCGAAGAAACCGTCCGTCTCGACGTCACGACCGACCTTTCTGGCGATGACGACGCCGACCGCGGCCGACAAACCCGTCACGACCGCGATCGACATGGCTGTGAGGACGCCGCTTGCGAGGGCGCTTCTGGGAGGTGAGGCGCTAGGCTTTCGCACGCGCGAGAAAGCGTACGCCCTATGGCCGACACTCCGATCTGGACCGAAAACGCCCTCGCCGACCTGCGTCGCGAGTTCGGCGACGCCTACGGCGGCCGCACCGTGCTCGTCACGGGCGCGGACGGGTTCATGGGCTCGCACCTGACGGACGCGCTCGTCGAGATCGGCGCCGACGTCCACGCCTTCGTGCGTGCGACCTCGAGCGGTGCGCTCAACAACATCTCCCACCTGCGCAACCGCCTGAAGGTGAAGTTCGCCGACCTGACCGACAAGACGTCGATCGACTATCTCGTCAAGGAGCTGCGCGACACCGCGTCGGACAGGCCGTATGTCTTCCATCTCGGCGCCCAGGCGCACGTGGGCGAGTCGTGGCACCGGCCGTATGAGACGGTGATGGCGAACACGGTTGGGACGCTCAACCTGCTCCAGTCGATCGTCGACTGGGGCCTCGAGCTGGAGAAGTTCGACACAGCCGGCACCTCGGAGGAGTACGGCAACGTCCGCGAGAACGTCGCGCACCACCACGACTTCGACGACGCCGGCGGCCTGATCCTGCACGAGCGCTCGCCGATCAACCCGAAGTCGATCTACGCCACCGCGAAGGTCGCCGCCGACTTCCTGACGATGAACTACCACGACGCGTTCGGGGTTCCCGGCGTCGTCACGCGCATGTTCAACAACTACGGGCCACGGCAGAACCCGCGCTACGTCACCGGCACGATCATCACGCAGGCGCTGACGCGGCCGGAGGTCGAGCTGGGCGCGCTCGAACCGCTGCGCGACTTCTGCTTCTGCACCGACGGGGTCCGCGGCCACCTCACCGTCGCCGCGAAGGGCGTTCCCGGCGACGTCTACGTCTACGGCCAGGGCTCGAACATCTCGATGGCCGACTGGGCCGACCTGATCCTGCGCACCGGCGTCGAGCACGGCTTCTGGCCCGACGACCGCCGCATCGTCATCGACGAGGCCCGCCTGCGCCCCGGGGTCACGGACGTGATGGCGCTGCGCGTCGGCTACGAGAAGCTGCACCGGGAGACCGGCTGGGAACCGAAGGTGTCGTGGGAGGAGGGTGTCCTGCGCACGATTCAGTGGTACGCCGAGCACCGCGACCGCTGGATCGGCCGCGTCGACTGGCTCGCGACCGGCGCTCCTGCTCGCACGTGAGCCGCGTCGTCATCACCGGCGGCGGCGGCTTCCTCGGCTCGCGGCTGGCCGAGCGGCTCGAAGCGGACGGGCACGAGGTCTTCCCCGCACGGCGGCGTGACTACGACCTGACCGTCATGGACGCGGCGGCGCGCCTCTTCGACGACGCGCGGCCGGAGCTCGTCTTCCATCTCGCGGCCGAGGTTGGCGGGATCGGCGCCAACCGGGCGAACCCCGGCCGCTACTGGTACGCGAACCTGATGATGGGCGCGCACGTGCTCGAGCAGTCACGCCTGCACGCCGTCGAGAAGCTCGTGATCGCCGGCACCGTCTGCTCCTACCCGAAGTTCACGCCGGTGCCGTTCGTCGAGGACGAGCTCTGGAACGGCTTCCCGGAGGAGACGAACGCGCCGTACGGTGTCGCCAAGAAGGCCGTGCTGGTGGGAGCGCAGGCCTACCGCGACCAGTACGGGCTGCGTGCCGCCTACCTGATGCCGGCGAACCTCTACGGGCCGCGCGACAACTTCCACGAGACGAACGCGCACGTGATCCCCGACCTGATCCGAAAGATGCTCGAGGGCCGGGACGAGATCGTGCTCTGGGGAGACGGCAGTCCGACGCGCGAGTTCCTCTACGTCGACGACTGCGTCGACGGGCTGGCGCTCGCAGCCGAGCTGTACGACGGGCGCGAGCCGGTCAACCTCGGCACCGGCGACGAGATCTCGATCCGCGACCTGGCCGAGCTCGTCGCCGACGTCACCGGCTTCGAGGGCAGCATCAGCTGGGATACGTCGATGCCGAACGGGCAGCCGCGCCGCGGTCTCGACGCGAGCCGCGCCAGAGAGCTCTTCGGCTGGCAGGCGACGACGGCGCTGCGCGACGGGCTCGAGCGGACGGTCGCCTGGTACCGGTCGACCGCACCGGCCCATGCGTCCGGCTGAGCGGCTCGAGCAGCTCCTCGCGCGACCGCTCCTCCTCGTCGCGGGCGCGATCGCGCTTCAGTGGCTGACGACGCTGATCGTGGCCCTGCGGGCCGACTCGCTCGACATCGGTGCGATCGCAGTGCTCAACGTCCTCGTCCTCGGCCCGCTGGCGATCGTCTGCGCACTCCGCGTCGCCGCGAGCGCGGGCGGGATGGCCCTCGGCGCGTGGACGCTGCTCGTCTGGGTGGCGGTGCCGTGGCTCGCGCCTGTTTTCACGCTCACGAAGTACGACTCGACGGTCCGTGACGACGTGCTGCCGATCGTCACGGGGCTTACCGGCGACGCTGGCTACGCTGAAGGCGTGGCGATCCTCGCCGCGCTGGCGCTGCTGACGAGACGAACGCACCTGACGACAGCACTGGGCACGTTCGTGTTGCTCGTGCTCGCTGCTGTCTGGCTCTGGCGGGCGCCCGGCGTCGAGGGTCTCTCGCTCGATGCGCTGCAGACGAATTTGGCCGGTTTGCGCGAGTACTTCTTCAGCCAGCGCCTGCTGCAGTGGCTGCCGCTGGCGGGCGTCATCGCAGTCGCTCGGCGCTCGGTCCCGCTTGCGATCGCGCTCGGCGGCTGGCTCGGGGGCTACGTGATCTTTCGAGCGACGAGCAGCTCGGCGACGTTCGAGAACGGCGAGTTCTTCCGGCTTCTGCTTCCCGCCCTGCCCGCGTACGTGCTGCTGGCCGCGGCGCTACCGTTGCTCGTGCCGACGCTGGCGGCTCGGCTCGGCCCGCTCGCGAGGCCCGTCAGCGCTCCCTAGGCTCGCGCTCGGGCCGGACGCGCTGCTCGAGCAGCGCCAGCCGCTGCGCCAGGATCACGTTCTGGTCGGCCAGCTTCGAGATCACGGTCGAGTAGTGGAGCAGCACCGCGAGGATGAAGAGCGTTGCGACCGCGAAGAGCACGGCGGGCGGGTAGCCGGTGACGCCGACCCAGCCGGCAATCGTGTTCAGGCCGCCGCGCCAGACCGAGAGGACGAGCAGGACGACGCCCGTCGCGAGCCAGAGCAACGCGTAACGCTCCCGTAGGCGTCGGCTGCGGATCAGCTCCAGGACGACGAGGATCAGCAGGATCGACGCGACCGTCGCCGCGATCGAGACGTAGAGAGGCGTCACGGGATTCATCTCACAGCTCCTCCAAAGGAACGACGCGGCGTCGGAAGATGCCCACGAGCAGCGCCAGGGTCACCTTGATCGCGTAGTAGAGCGAGCGGAGCAGCGTGATCGAGGAGCGGCCGGTCTCGCGGCCGCGCATCTGCGCCGGCACCTCCAGGATGCGTAGCCGGTGACGCACGACCATGACCACGGCCTCGACCTCGGGATAGTCGTGCGGATAGTCGGCGGCGAAGAGGCGAATCGCGCGGGCGTTGACGGCCTGAAAGCCGGACGTTGTATCGGTCAGCTTCTGCCGCGTCAGCAGCGAGACGAGCTGCGCGAACCAGCGGATCCCGGCGCGGCGCGCGAACGGCGCCTTGTAGTCGCCGCCGCCCTCTGCGAACCGCGAGCCGACGACGACGTCGGCCTCACCACGCTCGAGCGGCGCCAGCAGATTCGGAATCTGCTGCGGGTCGTGCTGGCCGTCGCCGTCGAGCCGGATCACGGTGTCGTAACCGTTCGCGAGCGCGTACTTGAAGCCCGTCTGCACGGCGCCGCCGATGCCGAGGTTGAAGGGGAGGCTGACGACGGCGGCACCGGCCGCGGCCGCACGCGCCGCCGTCTGGTCCTCGGAGCCGTCGTCGATCACGACCACGTCGAGGCCGGAATCGAACGCCCGCAGCTCCTCGACGACGCGCGCGACGGCCTCCTCCTCGTTCCGGGCCGGCACGATCGCGATGCGGCGGTCAGGCACGTGCGCCTGCCGGGACGCCGAGGCCGACGAGCGAGAGCAGCTGCCGGGCGCGGTGGGCGTAGGTGTGCTCGTCGAGGACGCGCTCGCGCGCCCGCGCGCCCATCGCCTCCGCCTGGGCCGGATCGTCGAGGAGCCCGCGGTAGGCGGCGAGCGCCTCGTCGGCGTCCGAGACGACGAGCAGCTCCTGCCCGGGCTCGAACCAGCGCTCGATCCCCTCGTACGGGTTCGAGACGATCGCCGCGCCCGCGCTCGCGAGCTCGAACGGCCGGCAGGAGGAGGAGGCCTGGACGCTCGCGTGCGATCGGCGCGTGATGTTGAGGTTGATCCGAGAGGCCGAGATCGCCTGGTTGAAGGCGTTGAAGGGGACGTCGCCGACGAGCCAGGCGCGCCCGGTGTCGCCTTGGAAGTCGCGGCCGCCGAGCGCGAACTCGAGCTCCGGTGCTGCTCTGCTCGGCTCGCCCACCATCGCCGCCATCCAGTCGCGGCGGAACTTGTCCCCGTAGCCGTAGAAGAAGACGTCGTGGAGCTTCTCGACCGGCTTCGGCGCGAAGAACTCGGGGTCGGCACCCCAGAAGACGGCCTCCGCGCGCCTGGCGCCGAGCTCGAGCAGGCTCGGCAGCCCGCCTTCGGAGTTGGAGACGACGAGGTCGTACTCGGACGGATCGGCGCCGTGGTAGTAGTTGAAGCCCGTGTCCATGCCGCCGAACTCGGGCAGGCTCATCGGCACGTCGCCGTCGTAGAAGATCACCGGCACGCCGAAGCGTTCGCGCAGGAACGTGGGGATGCCGCGCAGGTGCGCCATCGGGACGGTGAAGACGACGACCGCGTCGACGTCCTTCTCGCGCTCCAGCACCTTCGTCAGGTGCCGTTTCCACCGCGGCGTCACCCAGCGCCAGATCGCCTCGCGGGTCGCCTTGTCGAAGACGGTCTCGTCGGGCGACTCCTCGGCGCGGCGCAAGTACTTGTCGCCCTTCAGCCGCGCGATCCCACCGCGGACGGCGGCGAAGCTCTCGCCCTCGACCCAGGTCGGGTTCGCTGCCGTCCGCCACCAGGGCGACTCCACCGGCCGGCCCCGGTAGGGCGTCACGATCAGGTCGGTGCCCACCTCGTACATGCCTTTCCAGAGCTGCCACCAGGCGGGCGTGCAGCCGTAGCGGAAGTCGAGGTCGACCGCCGAGGCGACGGCGAGGATCTTGGGCGCTTTCACGCTGGACAGCATAGGGAGAGGGGATGAAGGCGCCGTTAGGAAGCACCTTCGAGGACTCTCGGGCCGCGAAGCGGCCCCTTCAGGTATCTCGCGCGCTGACTAATACGCGCCGCGGCCGGCGAGGACGGCCGGCAGCGTCTTGACGAGGATCGAGATGTCGAGCCAGATCGACCAGTTCTCGATGTAGTAGAAGTCGAGCCGCACGAGATCGTCGAAGGTCAGGTTCGACCTGCCGGAGATCTGCCAGAGGCCTGTGATCCCGGGCAGCACGTTGTAGCGCTTGCGGTGCCACGCCTCCAGCTGCCGAAAGTCGCGCAAGGGGAGCGGCCGTGGCCCGACGAGGCTCATCTCGCCGCCGAGCACGTTCAGGACTTGCGGCAGCTCGTCGAGCGAGAGCCGCCGCAGCACGCGGCCGACGCGCGTCACGCGTGGGTCGTCGCGAATCTTGAAGAGCGCTCCGCCGGCTTCGTTGTGCTCCTCGAGTACCGCTTGCTGCTCCGCCGCACCCTGCACCATCGTCCGGAACTTGAGCATCCCGAACTCGCGCTCGCCGACGCCCACGCGCCGGTCGCGGTAGAGCACGGGGCCGCGCGAGTCGAGCTTGATCGCGAGCGCGATCAGGAGCCAGAGCGGCAGCCCGATCACGACGACGAGCAGGCTGACACCGAGATCGAACGTCTTCTTCAACGCCCAGTCGGCACCGGCGAGCACGGGCGGCTGCAGCTCGAAGAGCGGCACGCCCTGCCCCGGCACGTACTCGCCGCGCTGCAGCAGCAGCTCGGTCGTCTTCGGTGCAATCCGCACGCGAATACCGTTGCGATGCGCGGTCTCGACGAGCTCGAGCACGGTCTCCTCGTCGAACCCGCCCTCGCTGAGGACGATCTCATCCGGCCGCACCTGCTCCAGCCGCGCGGCCAGCGGGCCGTCGCGTCCGGGCGCGAACGAGCCGACGAGGTCGTACGCGACCTGCCGGCGTGGCGAGGTCAACACGCGCTCGAGCGACTCGAGGTGCTGGCCTTCTCCGACCAGCAGCACGCGGCGCTTCACATGCAGCAGGCGCTGCAGCTCGAGCGTCAGCGACTCGTACGCCGCCCGGAGGAGCCCGATCGCCAGCGCCGAGGTGATGCACGCCGTCGGGATCAGGCCGGACGTCGTGAAGTCGTAGTTGGTCCCCCAGCCGAACGCGAGCGTGATCGCCGCGACGAGCACGATCGACGAGGCGATCTTGCCTGCGCCCGCGCGGCGCTCCCGCCCGGCGTAGAGGCCCGCCTGCCAGAAGACGAGCCAGGTGATCGGCACCAGGAACGGGAGCCACTCCGCCGGCCCCGCGTCCCAGAGCAGGTTCCAAAAGATCGGATCGCCGAAGACGATGCTGCGCAGGACGAGCGCCGCGTAGAGGCCGAGCGCGAGCCCGATCGCATCGAGCGCCGCCAGCGTGGCGATCGCCGCCACGCGGCGGACGAGACTACGGAGCGGAGCGCTCCTGAGGAGATACGGCTTGCCGGCCCGGTGATCCGCGGTCGCCGGAGTGCGGCTGACAGGTTTCTGCCCGACGCCGACGGGAGGTGGGGCTGCGGGCTCGGATGGCACCGACACGATTCTAGGAGAAGGTCGCTCGTGTGTAAGCTCGCCGCCGTGCCGTCTGTGAAGCCGTTTGTCTATCTGGCGCGGGACGAGGCGTACGTCTTCCGCCGCCTCGTCAACCGGACGCTCTTTCGGCGCAAGCTCCACGGTGACGTCGTCGAGCGGTTCACGGAGGTCTACTACGAGGGCGCGCTGTTCGGCGAGACCCGCGCCGACACGCGCTGGCTCGGCGTGCGCACGGACAAGTGCCCGCTCGACCTCTGGATCTACCAGGAGCTGCTCCACGAGCTGAAGCCGGACCTGATCGTCGAGACCGGTACGGCGTTCGGGGGCAGCGCGCTCTATTTCGCCTCGCTCTGCGACCTGCTGGGGCACGGCAGGGTGCTCACGATCGACGTCCAGCCGCAGGAGGGCTGGCCGGAGCATCCGCGCATCGAGTACTTCTCCGGCTCGTCGGTGGCGCCGAAGACGCTCGAACACGTGCGCCGAGCCGCGGAGAGCGCCCGAACCGTCCTCGTCGTGCTCGACTCCGATCATCGCAAGGAGCACGTGCTCGAGGAGCTGCGCCTCTACGCGCCGCTCGTGACGCCGGGGAGCTACATCGTCGTCGAGGACACGATTCTGAACGGCCATCCTGTCAGCCCCGACTTCGGCCCCGGGCCGATGGAGGCTGCTGAGGAGTTCGTACGTGCCAACCCCTCCTTCAAGGCCGACCGCCGGCGCGAGAAGCTCTACCTCACCTTCAACCCGAAGGGGTATCTCCGCCGGTCGGACTGACCTGGCGGGTCTGGCGGAATGGCGCTCGTCGCCGGAGTGCGATGGTCGTTCCGAGGCAAGGACGCAGGGAGCGCCGATAGCCGAAGCTATCGGCGCGACTGAGGACGCCCCTTCGGGGCGAGCAGCGCGGCCCGGCGGCTCAGTCGCTATTTCGCCAGACCCGCCTACTAGAGCAGCTGCTGGTCGGCGGCCGCGACTTCGGTCGAGCCGCGGCCGAACGCCTCGGTGATCGTCCGCCGCTCCGGCTCGCGCATCGCGAAGCGCCAGACGAGTGCGCTGTAGAGCACGAGCCAGCACAGGCCGACACCGACGAACTCCACGAGCGTGTCGATGTCGACGAGGCGGCCGAGGACGAGCAGGGTCGGGATCGCCGCGAGCGCGCCCAGCCCGACCGGTCGCAGCCAGGCGGCCGCCAGGGCCGGCAGCGAGGCGGATGACTCCCGCCGGAGGAGGTACGGGAGCACGACCGTCGCCGACAGGGCCTCGGTGACGAGCGTCGCGAGCGCAACCCCCCAGAGCTCGACCCAGAGCGCGAGGCCGATCGAGAGCAGCAGGTTCACCGCCACGGTCGCGAGGCGGGCGACCGCCAGCCGGCCGTGTCGGCCGCGCGCGACGAGGAACTGCGCGAGCAGGTGGCCGGGCTGGGCGAAGAGCAGACTGACCATCAGGATCGCGAGGATCGGCGCGCTCGTCGAGACGTCGAAGTCGGACGGCAGCCAGGCCTCGAGGAAGCGGTCGGGAAGGAACACGAGCGGCAACCCGACCGCGACGACGACGGCGAGGCCGAGGCGCACGCCGGCAAGCAGGTAGCGCTCCTGGCGCTCGCGGTCGTCCGCCCCTTCGAGCTCCGACAGGAGCGGGAAGAGGAGCGTGGTCGATGCGATCCCGACGCCGAAGGCGAGCGCGAAGAGCTTGGCCGGAATCCCGTAGACGCCCGCCGCGACGCTGCCGAAGATGATGCCGACGACGATCACGTCCGTCGAGAAGACGACCTTCGACGCGACCTGGATCAGCATGTTGCGCGAGCTGAAGCTGAGCAGCTCCTTCGCCTGTCGGCGGGTGACAAGGCTTCGCTGCAGGCGCAGCTCCGGCAGCTCGCGCTTGAGCCAGAAGAGGGGCAGCAGCAGCCTGAATGCCGTCACGACGACGGTGATCAGCGCCAGCGCCACGAGCCCACCGTCCGCGACGTAGAGGATCACGACCGCAAGGCCGAAGTAGAGACCCGCGCCGAGCAGGTTGCCGATGTTGAGCACGTCGTAGCGCTGCTGGCCCGCGAGCAGGAAGCCGAACAGCCCGAGGGGGAAGCGGAGCACGAAGGTTCCGAGGGAGAGAACCACGGCGATCTGCGCCGCGCGCACGTACTGATCCGAGATCTCGACGACGAGCGGGAGGAGCCAGGCAAGGAGAACCGCGAGCAGGGTCGCGATCAGCGCCAGCCCGAGATAGATCGCGAACGCCGTCGAGGTCAGCTCGCTGGTCTCGTCGCGCGCGTCGCGTCCCCGCTGCTCGGCGGCGAAGCGGATCACGGACGGCCCGATTCCGAGGTCGAGGAGGCCGATGAAGCCGAGGATCGAGCCGATCAGCGCCCAGATGCCGAACTGCTCGGTGCCGAGCGCGCCGACGATGATCGGCGTGACGACGAGGCCAGACGCAAGCGTGACGGCGTAGACGCCGTAGATCAGGAGCACGTTGCGGCGAAGCAGCCGCATCGATCAGTCGTGCAGGCGCCGGACCGTCGCGACGACGGCGTCCGCCCAGCTGTCGACGGAGTGGCCGGCCTCGACGCGCCGCCGCAACTCGCGGCCCGCGTCCTCCCGTCGGCTCGGGTCCGCGTCGCCGAACGCGCGCAGC
Organism: Gaiellaceae bacterium; assembly: GCA_035556515.1. Classification (GTDB taxonomy): domain Bacteria; phylum Actinomycetota; class Thermoleophilia; order Gaiellales; family Gaiellaceae; genus Gaiellasilicea. The sequence continues at coordinate 3,973 of DATMEO010000155.1, read as the reverse complement.
ACGCGGGCCAGGTCGGCGTCGTCGCCGGTGGCGAAATGGAGCTCGACCGGCAGTCCGCCCAGGAACTCGTCGAAGTACGGGTTGCACGCGAGCACGGGAACGGCGCAGGCGGCGGACTCGTACACGACCTTGTCCAGCGCACCGCCAGACGTCTGGCCGCGAGTCGTGTTGACGACCGCGTCCGCCGCGCGGACGAGCTCCGGCACCGCCGGACGCGGCACCGCGCCGCCGAGTGACACGACGCCGGCTAGCCCCTCGGTCTCGATCAACGCTTCGAGCTCACGCCGGTGGCGCCGCTCCTCCTCGGTCGAGGAGGCGCCGCGGATCTCGACGTGGAGGTCCATACCCTCGGCGCGACAGCGCGCGGATGCTCGCACGAGCGTGTCGAAGTCCTTCGACGGCGAGGTGCGGCCGAGCGCGAGCAAGCGGAGTGTCCCGTTTCCGAGCGGCGCACCGCTTCGCGCCGCGAACTGGGCCACGTCGATGCCGTGGCCGATCCCCTTCACCTTGGGCCGGTCGAGCGGGTAGGAACGGCGATCGACACTGAGCCCGACGTCGGCGAGGGTGGTCGCGAGCCGGAGCGTCCGGTCGATCGTCCAGTGCGTGTACCAGAGCGCGAGCGGCACACGGACGAGCTTCGCGAGCGGAGCCGCGAGCACGAGGTAGATCGGGCACATGTGCGCGATCAGGGCATCGGGCCGCCGCCGGCGCGAGAGCAGCAGCGGCGCGAGCGCGCGCAGGTACCGGAAGCCGCGGCCCAGCTTCGTCGAGGCTCCGAAGGTCCGGAGCGTGCAGTTCGCCGGGAGGTCGTGGGCGCCGATCCGGTCGGTGATCACCACGAGCTCCTCGCACCGCTGAGCCAGCGCCCGCAGCTTCGCCACGGTGGCGCCCAGAATCGGATCGTCCGAGTCCACGGACTGGGTCACGAAGATCAGGCGCATCAGTGGCGAGCTTCCGAAAGCGTCCGATCCACCAGCGAGCGCACGCGCGCCGCGTAGTCGTCGGGCGACCACTCGAAGGTCTCGGACGCCTCGTAGGCGGCAGCGCCCAGGCGCGCGGCGAGGCCATCCTCGGTGAGGATCTGCGTCAGCGCGTCGGCAAGCGCCGCCACGTTGCCGCTCTCCACCAGCAGCCCGTTCACGTCGTGCTCGACGAGGTCCGGGATCCCGCCGACCCGGGTCGCCACGACTGCGCGTCCGCGGGCGAATGCCTCGAGGATCACGCGGCCGAGCCCTTCGGAGCGCGAGGGCAGGACGAGGCAGGTTGCCGCATCCATCCGCTCCGCGACCGCTTGGGGCAACAGCTGCTCGACGTGCTCCACGCGACCTGGGTAGTCGTCCCGAAGCCGGTCGACGACGTCCCGGAGAGCACCTCGTCCGACGAGCACGAGCCGCGCGTCCGGAACCCGTTCTGCAACGAGCGGCCAGGCGTCGGCGAGCGCCGTGACTCCCTTCGACCGCTCGAGCATGCCCACGAACAGGAGCGTCGGCCGCTCCGGTAGCGGCGCCGGCGGCTGTCCCGTGAACGCGCCTAGATCGATGTAGGCAGGAAACGACTCGACCGGCGGCAGGCCCGCCTCGCGACCCGCCAGCTCGGCAGTGAACGGAGAGACCGCCCGCAGCGCATCCGCGTGGCGCAGGGCATACCGCGCCGCCCAGTCGGCGAGTGGAGCGACGAGAACCCGCAGCCGGGAGCCGCCGTGGCGGGTGGTGGTCCGCCAGTCGCCGTGCGTCTCGACGACGACCGAAGGGCGATCGCGCCGCCGCGTCGACATCGCCATGAGGACGAAGAAGCCGATGTAGGGGGACTCGGCGATCACCGCACCGGGACGAAAGCGCCTCACGAGCCGCCGGACCCTGAACGGCAGCGCGCCGTAGAAGAAGAGGACATCGAGAAAACCGGGCCAGCGGCGGACCAGCTGAACCGAGCCGGGGCCAACGGCCGCCCTGCGGATCGCGACGCCACGCTCGCCCGGGGCGAGGACGCAGTAGTCAACCTCCTCGCGGAGCGCGTCGAGCGCGGGGTCCGTTCGCGCGGGGCTCGCGGTTCGCTCGGCCGCCGACACGATCAGGACGCGCGGTCGCTCGCCGGGCACGGCCCCGGAGTCCCTCAGCGTCGCGTCGACGAGCGAGCGGACATGGGCGGCGTACTCCGCCGGCGTCGTCCGCCAGATGCGAAACCGCTCGTGGGCGTTCCGCGCGAGCTTCTCCGCGAGGGCCCGGTCGGAGAGCGCGCGGACGAGCGCCGCCGCCAGACCGTCGACGTCGTCGTAGTCGACGAGCAGCGCCTCCTCCTCGTGGCGCGCGGCATCGGGGATCCCGCCGGCGCGGCTCGCCACCAGCCCGCGGCCGCGGGCGAAGGACTCGATCACGACGCGGGGCAGCCCCTCCGAGCGGGACGGCAGCAGGAGAATCGTCGAAGCGTCCATCCGCTCTGCGACCGACTCCGGCGGTAGGTGCTCCACGTGCTCGACGTTGTCGGGCAGGTCGGCGACGAGCTGGTCGACGAGATCTCGCCGAGCGCCCTTGCCGACGATTACGAGCCTGGCGTCCGGCAGCTCGCGGACGACGAGGCGCCACGCCGCCACGAGCCCGTCGATGTTCTTGTAGGCCTCGAGCATCCCGACGAACAGCGCCGTCGGCTGCTCCGGCAGGGGAGCAACGGGCTTCGCGGTGAAGGCGGAGAGGTCGACGTAGGCCACGAACGAGGCGGTCACCGGGATGCCGCGAACCTCCTCGACGAGGCCCTCGGTGAAGGTGGACAGGCCGCGCACGGCGTCGCCGCGCCGGAGCGCGATTCGACCGACGGCGTCGGCGAGCGGAGACAGGACGCGGCGCGAAGGCGATCCGTACAACCGGGTCGCCGTGCGCCAGTCGCCGTGGATCTCGACGATCACCTGCGGTCGCTGTCCACGCGTCCACGCCCGACCGACGAGCGACGCCGCCGCCGAATAGGGGCTCTCCGCCATGATCGCGTCGGGGCGGAAGTCGATGATCTGCCGGCGCACGTGGAAGGGCAGGCGGAGATAGAAGAGGACGCCGTCGAGGAGGCCGACCCGGCTCGGCTCGAGCAGGCGAAAGCGCTCGTCCTTGGTGGGATTGTCGCCGTCGACGGAGGCGATGACGCGAAAGTCGAGCTGACGCTCGAGCGCGTCGAACTTTCTCCCCAGCCAGTCCGGAAGCGGGAGGCTGTACCGCGTCCGCCCGACCATCAGGATCCGCGGGCGACCGGCCTCCGCCCCGTTCTTCACCGGCACGCCGCCTCCAGCAGCTGCTCGATGCGCCCGTAGATTCGATCTGCGCCCAGCTCCGCGACCGACGCTCGTGCTCCGTCGGACAGGCGTGCGCGCAGCTCCGGAGAACCGAGCAGGCGCTCGAGCGCCTGGCCGAACGCTTCCGGTGATCCCGGCGGCACCAGCAGCCCGTTGACGCCGTCGACGACGATCTCGCCGACCCCGCCGACCGCCGTCGCCACGAGCGGCGTCCCGACCGCGAGCGACTCCACGGCGGCGTGGGGAAAGTTCTCCCAGTCGCTGGAGAGGACAGCCGCCTCGGCGCCGGCGAGGGCGTCCAGCACCTCGTCGCGCGGAAGCGAGCCGACGAAGCGCACCCGTCCGTTCAGGCCCGCCCCGTGCGCGTGCCGCTCGAGGCGGTCGCGGTCGGGACCGTCGCCGATGACCGTCAGCTGAGCGGCGGGCACGTGTGCGAGCGCGTCGAGGGCGACGTGCATCGCCTTCTGACGGGTCAGGCGACCCGCGAAGACGAGTCCCCGGCGCTCCTTCGTCGTTGCCCCTCGTGCGGGCGGCGCCGGGTTCGGGACGACGTGCAGACGGTCGTTCTCGAGGCCCCAGCCCCGGGCGATCTCGGCCAGATACTTGCTCGGCGCGACCAGGGTTTCGGCGCGGCGGAGCGACCATGTCCGTGCGCGCTTCAGTGCCAGCAGCCGCCGTCCTCCCGCCTGCTGGAACTCCTCG
>DATMEO010000154.1:0-29439 GCA_035556515.1 Gaiellaceae bacterium | reverse complement strand
ACCGAGGGGCCGTACTTCACGCCGCGCTCGCCGCGACGCCGCGTGCTGCGCACGCCCGGGATGAGGGGAACGCCGCTCCTGCTGACGGGCCGGGTGCTGACGACTCGCTGCCGGCCGATCGCGAACGGTGCGCCAGTTGTGCGCCAGTCAGCACGGCGATTCCTGTACTTCGACGGACTTCCCTGGACTGGTGGGAGACGCTGGCGACCCTCGCAAAAGCAGTGTTGAAGCCGGAATCAACGGCGGGGGTGGGATTTGAACCCACGGGACGCTTGCACGCCCAACGGTTTTCAAGACCGCCCCGTTCGACCGCTCCGGCACCCCGCCCGGGCGACGAGTCTAGTCGGACGGCCTCGTGTTTCCGAAACACAAAGTCTCGCTACCGCGTCACGCTCTCAGGAGCGCCGAACTCGTGCAGCGCGTCAGGCACCTCGCCCTGGAAGTTCTCCAGGAGCGCGAGCAGCGCCCGGTCGGTGACCATCGTCCCGTTCAGCGTGTGCAGCGGCTCGATCCCGTCCTCGCCGCGGGCCCGGATCCCGAGCCGGCGTGACTGGAAGTCGGTCGTGTTCGAGCAGGACGTGATCTCTCGGTAGCGCTCCTGCGACGGGAACCACGACTCGATGTCGTACTTCTTCGCCGCAGGTGCGCCGAGGTCGCCGGCGGCGACGTTGACGACGCGGTAGGGCAGTCCCAGCTTCTGCACGAACGCCTCCTCGAGTGCCAGCATCCGCTCGTGCTCGGGCCACGACTCGGCGGCTGTCGTGTAGACGAACATCTCCACCTTGTTGAACTGGTGAACGCGGAACATGCCGCGCGTATCCTTGCCGGCTGCGCCCGCCTCGCGGCGAAAGTTGGTCGAGAAGCCGGCGTAGCGGAGGGGCAGCTCCTCGGCCGGGACGATCTCGCCCATGTGCAGACCCGCGAGCGCCACCTCCGAGGTGCCGGTCAGGTAGAGGTCGTCGTCGGCGAGCGCGTAGATGTTCGAGCGCTCGGTGGGGAAGAAGCCGGTGCCGGTCATCGCCTCCTCGCGCACGAGCACGGGCGGGAGTACAGGTGTAAAGCCGTTCTTCGCCAGGTGGTCCAGCGCGGCGCGGTAGAGCGCGAACGCGAGCAGCGCCGTGTCGCCGATCAGGTAGCCGAAGCGCGAGCCCGAGAGTCGCGCCGCCCGCTCCATGTCGAAGCGCCCGATCTCGGTGTGCTCGCGCGCATCGGCCAGCCGCGGCGGCTCGCCCCAGCGCGAGATCTCGACTGCGTCCTCCTCCTCGGCACCGTCCGGCACCGAGTCGTGCGGCGGGTTCGGGACCTGGGCGAGCAGCTCGTCCCGCGCTGCCTCGGCCGCGGCGTACTCCTCCTCGGCCGCGCGCAGCTGTTCCTTCACCTGCTGCAGCTCCGCGAGCTGCTCCGGCGAGGGCTTGCCCTTCAGCTTCGTCTTCCCGCGCAACTCGTCGATCGCCGGCACGAGCGCGCGCCAGCGCTCGTCGGCGGCGAGCAGCGCGTCGAACGTGTCCCCGGCGTCCTTGCGCGCCAGCGCAGCGCGGTAGGCATCAGGGTCGCTGCGGGCGGCCTTGAGGTCGATCATGCCCGCAAGTCTAGGAGCCCTTCGAGCACCTGGGCGACCCCCTCGTCCGCCGCTCCGGGACAGATCCAGTCCGCGCGGGCCTTGAGTCCTTCGTGCGCGTTTTCGACCGCGACCCCGAAGCCGGCCCAGTCGAGCAGCTCGAGATCGTTCTCGCCGTCGCCGAAAGCGATCGTGTGCTCGGCGGCGAAGCCGAGATGCTCGGCGACGAACGCAAGACCGGTCCCTTTCGAGATCGCGGGACTGGCGAGCTCGAGGAAGTACGGCAGCGACTTGGCGATGTAGAGGCGCTCGCCGAAGCGCTCTTCGAGCAGGGGCCGGAGCGTGTCGAGGCGGGCGGGATCGTCGACGACGACGAGCTTCGTCGGCGGCCGCTCGATCCAGCCGAGCAGGTCGCCGACCTCGTGCAGCGGGATGTCCTGGAAGTCGGCATAGGCGCGGGCGTGCTCGGTGATGGCGGCGACGTAGAGGTCGTCGTCGACGTAGCAGTTGAGTCCGAAGCCCTCGTGCTCGACGGCCCCGATCGCCTCGCGGGCGAGCTGGAGCGGGATCGGCTCGTGCAGCAGCCACTCGCTCGTCCCGGGGTCGACGACGGCGGCACCCTGGTAACAGACGAGCGGCGCCTCGATCCCGGCTGCCTCGGCGTAGGGACGGACGGAGCGGTACATGCGGCCGGTCGCAATCACGACGTGGATGCCGGCGGCGCGGGCGGCTCGCAACGCCGCAGTCGTCCGCGGCTGCAGCACGCCGTCCTCCCAGGTCAGCGTCCGGTCGAGGTCGCACGCGATCGCGGCGACGTCGCGGGGAAAGCCGTCCGGAAGCCTCAGGAGGTCGACTCGACGACGTACGTGGCGACGTCGGCGATTTCCTGCTCGCTGAGGCTGTCCGCGAACCCGGGCATTGCACCCTGGCCGTTGGTGACGCGGTCGACCGTGAGCGCGAGGTCAGGCTGAGACTCGTCGAGATTGGGGCCGACGCTGCCCGACGAGCCGGCTGCCTCGAGCGTGTGGCAGCCGCCGCAGCCGGCCGAGGCGAAGATCTGGGCGCCGTTGGAAGCATCGCCGTCGACCGTCGACGCTGGCTCTTCGGAGGTCTCCGCCTCCGGCAGCGTCCCCTCGATCGTCTCGGGGGTGGGACTGACCTCCTCGCCGCCACCGCAGCCGGCAAGGCCGGCCGAAACGGCAACGAGAGCGAACAGGACGGCGGCGCGACGCATCGATTCAGAGCTTAACCAGCCGTGCTCGGGTGTGTATCGGACAAGCGCGATCGCGATCGCCGCGCCGACGCCGAGCACGTCGCCGGGCGTGTCGTTGACGACGAGCGAGACGGCCAGTGCGACCAGGTACGCGTCGAAAACCGGGCCGCGGCGCGAGCGCAACGCGACCGCGATCAGGATCGCGAGCGATCCGAGCACCACCGCCGTCGCGCCGATGCTCGCCGCGGTGCGGCGGGCGGAGAGCTCGAGCCGGTCGGCGATGTCGCCTGCGAGCGCGGCCGGACCGTCGCCGACGGCGTCCGTGACGTGACTCGAGCCCCCGGTCGCCGCGTCGAGGCCGAGCAGGGCGAGTGCGAGCCCAACCGCGCCCGCCGCGACGAGCGCCGCCAGCCGCCACGTCGGCCGCTCGTCGCGCAGCCGCAGCCAGAGGACGAGATAGGCGAACGCGAGCACGACGACGCCGCCGCCGTCCGCGCCGAAGCGGTTGCCGCCGATCGTGACGAATGCGAGCCCGGCGACGAGGATTCCCGCGCGCCCGAGCAAGGCCGCACCGAGCAGCGCCGGCGCGAGCAGCATCGTCTCGAGCAGGTTGTTGATCCCGTAGAAGCGCCCGGACTGGGAGGGGCCGAACGGCGAGAGCGCGACCGTCTCGGCATCGAGCCCCATCGAGACGAGGTAGGCAAGCAGGATCGCCGCGCACGCCCAGCCGAGCGGCAAGAGCAGAACCGCTATCCCTGCGGCGATGGCGAGGAGCGGGCTCAGCCAGAGGTTTGCAGCCAGGACGACGAGCAGCGCCCGCACTGCAAGCCGCGGCCGCATCACCGCCAGGCCGATCAGGAGCGCGGCGAGCGCGATCGTCAGGGGCAGCCGCCAATCCGAGTTCCGGTCGATCCGGTCGTCGAGGGTCTCGAGCGCTCCGACCGGATCGTCGTCGGCGACGACGCGCAAACGTCCGGTCGCGACGTCCGTGATCGAGACCAGGCCGTCGATCCGGGTCGAGTCGGACGTGAGCAGGCCGCGTTCCCCGAGCAGGGCGATCGCGTAGCGCACGTCGTTGTCGCTCCGACCCGGGGGCGGCAGCGAGACGAGGATGTCCGGCCGACCCGGCGCGCCGAGCTCGATTTTGTTCTCCCCGGCTGCGATCCCTCCGAGCAAGCCGTGCTCGAGCTCGCCGCGCAAAAGCGCCGCCAGCGCCGACTCCCGCGTCACGGTCGGGCCTGCTCCGGGCACGAGCAGGCCCACCGCTGCGCGGTCCGCGTACTCGGCCGGGCCGAACGGCGCCACAATGCGAACGCTGGCCTGCGCGGGCGCGGCCGCGAGCAGGGCCAGGACGAGGAGGGCCACGCGCATCGCGCGATTCTCGCCGTTTGGGAGGATCACGGGATGCCGGTCACCGATGCGCTCCCCGTCTACCACCACCACGAGCGGCATTCGCTCCGCGTCGACGCAACGCCGGAGGCGGCGCTCGCAGCGGCGAGGGAGACGCGGCTCGAGGATGTCCGGCTGGTTGCAGCGCTCTTCCGCCTGCGCGGGCTGCGGGCGGCACCGCGCGGGCCGATCTGGGCGTCATTGCAGGCACAGGGCTTCCGGCTCCACGACCCGGAGACGCTCGTGCTGATCGGCCGCCCCTGGTCGCCGCGCGGCGGCACCCGCTCCGGCGAGGACTTCATCCACTTCACCGAACCGGGCTACGCGAAGATGGCGATGGATCTCCGCGCGCTTCCCGACGGCGACGGCGCCCGTCTGGAGACGGAAACGCGCGTCTTCCTCACGGACGCCTCGTCGCGGCGCCGCTTCGCCGCCTACTGGCTCGTGATCCGGCCCTTCAGCGGCTTGACCCGTCGCCTCTGGCTCCGCGCTGCGAAGCGCCGCGCCGAGCGCTGACCCCGCATCCTTTCGGGCGCTCCGGCCGTTGTCCCTGGAGATGGCCACGAGGCGAGCAATGACCGCTCGTGCCGCCGTAGACCTCACCTTCGAAGAGCTCTACCGGGGGCATCGCGCCGACGTCTACCGGGCGGCGCTGCGCGAGCTTGGCAACGCGGACGACGCCGAGGACGTGACGCAGGCTGCCTTCGCGGACGCCTATCGGGCCGTGCTCCGAGGAACCCGGCCGCAGTCACCCCGTGCGTGGCTGCTGGCAATCTCCGAGAACGTGCGCCGCCGCCGCTTCCGGACGGCTCAGCGCCGCCCGCGCGAGGAGGCTCTGAACGACGCCGACTTCCCGCTTGCAGCCGAGCTCCCGTACGAGCAGTCGCGGGCTCTTGCGGAGGCGCTCGCCGCCTTGCCGCCGGAGCAACGTCGGGTCTTCGTGCTTCGCGAGATCGTTGGCCTTTCCTACGTCGAGATCGCCGAGGAGGTCGACTCGACCGTCGCCTCGATCCAGATGCTGCTCTTCCGCGCGCGCCGGTCGCTGCGCGACGAGCTCGAGCCGCCCGTCGTGGCGATCAGGAGGCCCGGCTTCCTGCCGCCGGTGCCGGGCTGGCTCGCCTGGGCGCTGTCGCGGGTGGAGATCGCGACTTTGACGCCGCGGACCGCCGGCGCTCTCGGCGCGACTGTGCTCACCGTTGCCGGCGCCAGTGTCGCTGTTCCTGTCCCCCAGGCGGGCGTGCGCGACCGGGCTCCGGCGACGGCTGAGCCGGTGGTCGCTGCCGGCGCCAAGCCTGCCGCCGCCCGCACCGTCGCCGGGTCGGGCGCCCGCGCTGCGGCGAAGCCGCGAGCAGTCGCGCTCACCGTCGGCCGCACGACGTCGAGCCCACGACCGACCTCTCGCTCGCAGCCGGTTGCAACGGCCTCGCCGACGGTGGTCCCCACAGCCACGCCCGGTTCGGCGGAGCCTGCTCCCGCAGCCGGACCGGCTCAGCCGGAGCCGCAGGTGGTTCCGGCCTCGGAGCTGCCCGATGTCGTGGCCACCCGCGTCGAAGACGCGGTCACGACGCCGCTCGAGCCGCCGCTGCCGCAGGTCTTGCAGTCCGCGCCGCCACTTCCCGTGCCGCTGCCGTCGCCGGTGCCGCTGCCACTGCCGCTGCCGTCGCCGGTGCCGCTGCCGCCGCCGGCGCTGCCGTCTCCCGCCGAGGTCGTTACCGGCGCGGCGGGCGCCGCTGGGGCGAGCGTCCCGCCGTTGCCGGTTCCCTTGCCACCTCTTCCGACGCTGCCGCACGCGCCGTAGGAAGAGGCCCGGGCACGCGCGGCTCTGTCGAGCGCGCACACCCACAAGGGGAGAGTCCACGGCGGCCGCGATCCTTTCTCGCGGTGTACGGTCTTTCCGTGCTGATCGAGCGGAGCATGCATCCCGACTGGCTCTCGAACACGTACCTGCTCGCGGACGAGCCCGGCGGGACCGCGGTCTTCATCGACAGCGGCGCGCCGCTCGCACCGCTCCACGAGATCGTCGAGCGCGAGCGCCTGAACGTGACGCACCTGCTCACCACCCACTCGCATCACGACCACGTCGCGGGCGACGCGGAGCTCGTCGAACGGTACGGGCTCGCGGTCGTCAAGGGACCCGTCGAGACCGGGGGCCTGACGATCGAGGCGCTCGAGACTCCAGGCCACGCGGACGATCACCTCGCCTTCGTCGCAAACGAGACCGTCGCCTTCACCGCCGACATCCTCTTCAAGGACGCTGTCGGCGGCGGGCCGGACGCAGCGCCGATCCGGGCCTCGGTGATGGAGACGCTGATGACGCTGCCCCCGGAGGTGCGCGTCCTCCCTGGTCACACCGACGAGACGACGATCGGCCGCGAGTGGGAGGAGAACCCGTTCATCCGCTACTGGCGCGGTGAGGCGCGCTCGATCGACGAGGCCGTACGCGTGGGTGGCGAGGACGCTACCCTCGTCGTCTGGTCGCCTGACTACGACGGCAAGGGGAAGGCGATGGTGCGCTTCTCCGACGGCCGTGAGTCGATCGTCGGCGGCTCGCGGGTCGAACGTTGAGCTTCATCGTCGACGAGGAGCTGGAGGAGTACGCGGAGCGGCACACGACGCCGCCCGACCCGTTGCTCGCCGAGCTGGCCGCGGAGACCAAGGCGACGATGGCCGCGCCGCAGATGCTGACGGGCACGATCGAGGGCCGCTTCCTCGAGCTCCTCGTCGCCGGCTCGGGCGCGAAGCGGGTGCTCGAGCTCGGCACCTTCACGGGCTACTCGGCGCTCTCGATGGCCGCAGCGCTGCCGCCGGACGGCCGCATCGACACGCTCGACATCGAGCCGAAGCACGCCGAGGTCGCCCAGCGCTACTTCGATCGCAGCCCGGACGGCAGCAAGATCACGCTTCATCTCGGCCCAGCGCTGGAGACGATCGCGAAGCTCGAAGGCGAGTTCGACTTCGTCTTCATCGATGCCGACAAGCCGAACTACGACGCGTACTACGAGGCCGTGCTGCCCCGGCTCTCGGAGCGCGGCCTGATCGCGATCGACAACACGCTCTGGAGCGGCAAGGTGCTCGACCCGCCAGACGAGTCGTCGCGGCTGATCGCGGCGCTGAACGACAAGCTCGCGGCGGACGAGCGCGTCGTCGCCGTCCAGCTGACGGTGCGCGACGGGATCACCCTGATCCGCCGCCGCTGAGCCGTCCGAAAGGGACAGTAGGTTGAGCGGCCCATGCGCCTGCTCGTCGCCCGCTGCGAGGTCACCTACACCGGCCGCCTCGACGCCTTCCTGCCCGAGGCCGTGCGGCTGCTGCTGCTGAAGTCGGACGGCTCCGTGCTCGTCCACGCCGACAGCGGGGGCTATCGCCCCAGCAACTGGATGACGCCGCCGACCGTGATCGAGGAATCGGACGGGCTGATCGTCGTCCGCAAGCGCGCCGGCAAGACCGAGGACCGGCTCGAGATCCGGATCGCCGAGGTGCTCTCGGACCAGGAGCACGAGATGGACGAGGTGGCGGGGCTCGAGAAGGACGGTGTCGAGAAGCACCTGCAGGAGGCGCTCGCGGACGCACCCGCCTGGCTCGAGGCCGAGCTCCGGCTCGACCGGCGCGAGTGGATGACCGAGATCGGCCCCGTCGACCTGATGTGCCGCGATTGCGACGACGGCTGGGTCGCAGTCGAGATCAAGCGGGTCGGCACGATCGAGGCGGTGGAGCAGCTGACGCGCTACCTCGGCTTCATCCGCGCCGATCCGGCGAAGTCGGGCTGTCGCGGCATCCTCGCGGCGCAGTCGTTCAAGCCGCAGGCGGTGACGCTCGCCGAGTCGCGCGGGATTTGCTGCGTCGAGGTCGACCTCGCCGTCCTCCGCGGCGAACGCGAGCCGGAGCTGACGCTCTTCGCCTAGTCGGTCCCGTCGTCCTCGGCCTCGCCGTCGAAGTAGTCGAGCACCTCGATCCGCCCGATCACGCCGAGCCCGCGCCACGCGATCTTGTTCGAGCGTGGGTACCAGCACATGTCGTTCGGCTTCCGCGTTCCGTAGACCAGCATCGTCAGCCCGTTTGGGCCGGCACGGAACCAGTGGCTGACGCGCGTTCCGGGCGGTCGCGCGATCACGTGACCGGCGCGGATCGGGACTTCCTCGCGCTCCGCTCCGGTCCCCGCTGCGAACGAGGGCGACGGCCAGAGATGGAGCGTTCCCTCGCCCTCGAGGATGACGAAGATCTCCTCCTCCTCGGAGTGGCAGTGCGGAACCGAGCCCCGCCCGCCGGGGTCGAGCCGCTCCCAGCCGAAGCCGGCCTGGTCGGAGCGCTCCCTCGTGGCGAGCGGCGCCGACGTGGCCGCGCCCCACTGCTCGAGCTCGACCTCGTCGATGTTGAGGATGTTCGGCGGCCGCTCGGCCGGCTCGCCGTATTCGAGCGGCGGCGCCTCCGCCTCGCGGTCCCACGGATCATCGACCCGTCCCTCCACCCACGGCCACCCGAACCGGACGGCACTCGAACGGGGCAGCCAGCCGAGCTCGGTCGGGTGCCTCGTGCCGAAGACGAGGTAGTCGAGGCCGTCGGGACCGGCGACGAACGTGTGCTCGAGCTCGTTGGCTCGGTGGATGACGCAGTCGCCCGGCCGCACCTCGTGCACCTGCTCGTCCTGCCATGCGAGCCCGGAGCCCTCGAGCACGTAGAAGACCTCCTCCGACGCTCCGTGCGAGTGGGGCGGCGTTGGCAGCTTGCCCGGCGCCACGCGCACCCGGTTGAGCCCGACGTCCTTCGTGCCGGCGGCGTCGCCGAGCCGCTGCCAGGTCGCGTCCATCTCGCCCTTCGCGCGCCGGTGCCCCTCGACGTCGTCCCAGTGTGCGAGTCCCATGCCGGGCGTATCATGACCCCATGAAGGTGGTCTGGCAGGGGAAGCTGGTGCAGGCAGCCGGAAAGTACGGTGAGCATGCGCCGATGGCCGCGGTCTGCTGCAACGCCTGCCGCACGTGCGCGACGACGAACGTCGCCTCGCTCGCGCTGGCGGGAGTCGCCGGGCTCGGAGCGGCGGTCGTCAAGCTCGTGAAGCGCTAGGGAAGGACCGCGGCTTTCAGGTAGTCGCGCGGCGGATCTGCCAGCAGCGCGGGCACGTCCTCGAGCCTGACCCGGTGCGTGATCAGTCGCTGCCACGGATAGGCGCCGCTCGCGAGGAAAGCGAGCGCGGCCCGGACGTGGCGCGGCGCATGGTGGAAAGCGCCACGCAGCGTCAGCTCCTCGTAGTGGAGCCGGTACGCATCCACCCGCAGTTCGGCACCGGACTCGCGGCCGCCGAAGTAGAGGGCGGTGCCGCCCGGACGGACGAGCTCGAGCGCCAACTGCCAGGCGTCCTCGGTCCCGGCCGCCTCGATCACGACGTCGGCGCCTTCGCCGTCGCCGGTCGCACCGGCGAACTCGGGGACGAGTGCGCGCCGCTCGGCGCGTCCGCCGACGACCTCGGGCCGGCCACCTGCGTCCGCGACGCACGCGCTCAGCATCAGCCCGATCGGGCCGGCGCCGAGGATCGCTACGCGATCTCCGGCCTGGATTCCCGCCCGCTCGACGCCGCGCAGGCAGCAGGCGAGCGGCTCGACCATCGCCGCCACCTCGGGCTCGAGCCCGGGCGGCACCGGGAGCAGGTTGACCCTCGCGATCGCTGCCGGCACGACCAGCAACTCGGCGTAGGCGCCGTTGAGGAGCTCGAGCGCCGCGCCGCGCTCGTCGGTAGCGGCCGAGTTGGCGGCGACGACGCGTCGGCCGGTGGCGACGTCGATCCCGCAGAACTCGTGCCCGAACGGGCTCGGCAGCTCCTGCAGCAGGACGGGATGGCCGCGCCGGAACGTCTTCAGGTCGGTGCCGTCGGTGAGCGCGACCTCGACCTGGACGAGGACGTCGCCCGGCCCGGGTTCAGGGCGCGGCACGTCCTCGAGGCGGAGGTCACCCGGCCCATGGAAGCGCAGCGCTCTCACGGAGTGAACACGACCTTGACCGCGAGGCCGGAGCGGTAGAGCTCGAGCCCCTCCTCGAAGCGGTCGAGCGGGAGAACCGTCGGCTCGGGTGCGTCGAGCTCCGGGAGCAGCGCGAGCGCATCGAGCATGTGCCGCGGCGTCGCCGAGCGCGAGCCCGTCAGCGTCAGCTCGTTCCGGTAGACAAGATCGAGGTCGACGGGCGCGGCGGGGGAGAAGACGAGGACGGTGCCGCCGGGCGCGACCGCGTCGAGGGGCGCTGCCGGGGCGCACAGGACGGCGGCCTCGACCGGGCGATCCGGCTCGCGGCCCGAGCGCTCAGGCCGAGCGTCCGTGGTGTAGACGTCGTCGCCCCGTGCCCGCAGCACGGCCGCGAAGAGCCGGCCGATGAAGCCCTGGCCGACGACGAGCACGCGGCCGCTCGGCACTCGTTCTGCGCCCCGGAGCACACAGGCGAGCGGCTCGAGGTAGGTGCCGACCGCGTCGCCGATCGCCTCGGGAAGCTCGATCCCATCGGAGGCCTCGAGCGCGTCGGCGAAGCCGCCGGGAACGATCGTCGGCGCGGCGAAGCGCTCGCAGGTCGACTCGTGGCCCGCGAGGCAGCGCTCGCACACGCCGCAGGGGAAGTGGTGGATCAGCGCGATGCGCGCGCCGTCGGCCCGCCGGGCGACGACCTCGTGCCCGAGCACCGTCCCCGCGGGCGCGACGCCGATCTTCTCCACGTCCGAGCCGCAGAGCCCGCACGCGAGCACGCGGATCGGATCGGCGGGCGCGGGCGCCTCCGCGAGCCGGGGCTGTCCGTCTGCGTCGAGCACGACCGCGCGCACGTGCTCATCGTACGAGAGCTCTGTAGATAGCCTCGCTGGCCGATGCGACGGCGCCTTCCACCGGTCCTGCGCGAGCGCGATTACACCCTCTCGATCGGCTCGAGCATCACGTACGGGTTCGGCCGCGAGATGGTCTTCGTGGCCGTCGGCTGGCAGGTCTACGACATCGCCCGAAACCCGTTCCACCTCGGCCTCGTCGGCCTGGCCGAGTTCCTGCCGCTGCTCCTGTTCGCGCTGCCGGCGGGAGCGCTCGCCGACCGGCTGCCGCGGAAGCTGATCTATGCCGGCTCGCTCGCCGTCGACGCGGCGATCACCGTTCTGCTGCTGCTCGTCAGCCTCAGCGGCGCCGACCAGCTCTGGCCGTTCCTCGCGCTTTCGTTCGCGAGCGGCTGCACGGCAGCGGTCGGCAATCCCGCGATCCGGTCGATGACGCCGACGCTCGTTCCGTACGAACTGCTGCCGAGCGCGATCGCGCTTCGCTCAACCGTCTTCCAGGGCGTCGTCGTCGTCGGCCCGGCGGTCGGCGGCCTACTCTTCGCGCTCGGGCCGGGGGTCGTCTACGCGACCGGGGCCGTGCTGATGCTGATCTCGGTCGGCTTCGTGATTCCGATGAAGCCGCGCGAGATCGAGCAGGCGCCGTTCGAGATCGGCGGCTCGCGTTTGGTCTCACTGCTGGCCGGGCTGCGTTTCGTGCGCCGGACGCCGGTGCTGCTCGGCGCGATCTCGCTCGATCTCGTCGCGGTGCTGTTCGGCGGCGCGGTCGCGCTGCTGCCCGTCTTCGCGCGCGACATCCTCGACGTCGGCCCCGTCGGGCTCGGCGTCCTGCGGAGTGCGCCGGCCGTGGGCGCGATGCTGGCCGGGATCATGCTCACTCGCCGGCCGCTGCGGGGCATGGCGGGGCGGAAGCTCCTGATCGTGGTCGCGGTCTTCGGCGCCAGCATGGTCGTCTTCGGGCTCTCGCACTCGTTCCCGCTTTCGTTCGCGGCGCTGGCGGTGAGCGGCTTCGCGGACATGATCAGCATGAACATTCGCTCGATGATCACCGCGCTCGCGACCCCGGACGCGCTCCGCGGGAGGGTCAACGCGGTCGAGATGGTCTTCATCAGCGCGTCGAACGAGCTCGGCGCCTTCGAGTCGGGCGCCGC
The DNA here is from genome assembly GCA_035556515.1 of Gaiellaceae bacterium. Classification (GTDB taxonomy): domain Bacteria; phylum Actinomycetota; class Thermoleophilia; order Gaiellales; family Gaiellaceae; genus Gaiellasilicea. The sequence continues at coordinate 17,341 of DATMEO010000154.1, read as the reverse complement.
GGCCGCCCTGATCGGCGCCGTGCCCGCGGTCGTGATCGGAGGCTCGCTGACGATCCTCTGCGCGCTCGCGTGGCCGAGGCTCTTCCCGCAGATGGCGCGGATCGACCGGCTCGAGTCGCTGCACCCGGCCGCGCCTTGACCGAATCTTGATCCCGACTGTGTGACAATCGCCGCACAGTCGATCGGAGGGCGATTGAAGCTGCGTAGGCGAACGTCGCACCTGCTCGTCCTGGGGGCGTTCCTCGCCGCCGGGATAACAGCATTTCCGGCGCTGGCCGAGCGCGCCGCCGCCGACCAGAGCTCGCCCCGGTTCCCCGGCGGCCGGTACTTCGTGATCGGCTGCGGCTTCAGCCACAGCAACAACGACGACCCGATCGCGCTGGCCGGCAAGCCGGGCGCGTCGCACAACCACACCTTCATCGGCAACCGCGCCGTCGATGCCGCCACGACGCCCGCCTCCCTGCTCGGAGGCGAGTCGAGCTGCGGCGACGTCGGCGACGCGTCTGCGTACTGGGTGCCGACGCTCTTCGCCGGACGCCGCGCGTTGAAGCCGCTCGTCGGCGTCGGCTATTACGTGCGACGGACGTCCGGGCCGGTCCAGGCGTTTCCGCCCGGGCTGAAGATGATCGTCGGCGACCAGCGCGCGCGGCGGCCGCAGCCGCTCTCGGTCGTCGGCTGGGGCTGCGGCGGGTTCGGAGCCGAGCCTCGCTCGGTGATCGTGCCCGCCTGCCCGCCGGATCGGTCTCTCCACCTCCGCGCGACCTTCCCGAACTGCTGGAACGGGCGCGATCTCGACAGCGCCAATCACAAGCGGCACCTCGCCTATTCGACGAGCGGGCGCTGCCCGCGCTCGCATCCGGTCGCCCTGCCGAGCCTCGTGCTGATCTTCCTCTACCCGTCGACCGAGAGCACCCGCCCGATTCAGGCGTCAGGCCGTTACGGAGCGCATGCCGACTTCATCAACGGTTGGGATCAGGACACGTTGGAGAAGCTGGTGGCGGCCCTCAACTGAGGCGCTACAATGCGCCCCCGAGGGGCTATAGCTCAGCTGGGAGAGCGCCTGGATCGCACCCAGGAGGTCGGCGGTTCGAGCCCGCCTAGCTCCACCTCGAAAGGCCCTGCTCAAGGGCCTTTCTGCGTGATTGTCCGCTCCTGCCGGCCGAGACGGTATCCCGTTCTTGCCACGAGTCGCCGTGACGGATGGCGACGGCGCGTGATTTCAAAGCCGCGATCGCCCTGTCGTACTAGGCGACGACTGAGGGCCACCCGTCCGGATGGCCCTCAGTCGTTTCTAGTGACTTACTCGGGAGCTACGGAGCCACGCAGACCGCGAACGGAGTCACCGTGTCCGAGGTCGTTGTGGAGTTGTTGAAGAAGCTCCCGCCCCAGCTATTGCCATCCTGGTGGTAGCGACTGATGAACACCTCGCTGGACAGCCCGGCGTTGAAGCCGCCCGAGATCGCCTTCGCGCCCGGCGGGCAGACGGCGAATGCAGTCTCGGCCTCGAAGGGCGCGATCACCACGTCCGCCCCCTCGACGAGGATGATCTTGCTCAGGTTGAAGCCGCCGGCAGGCCCCTGACCACCGCTCTGCCCGGCGGAGCCAGTGAAGCCCTGCGCCCCTTGCGGGCCAGCAGGCCCAGCCGGCCCAGTCACGCCCTGCGGCCCCTGCGCGCCACGTGCGCCAGCCGGGCCAACAGGCCCGCGCTGCCCCCGCAGCTTGGCGATGGTCACGTTCGAGAGATCGGCCATGCCGATGCTCTTGTCCTTGATCTGTGCGCCCGTGATGAGCGCAGTTCCGGCGACGGCAGTACCACCGAGCGCCACGAACAGCGCAACCAGCGCCACAACCATTGAAGGCGTAATACGAGTCCGCATGCCCCTCCCCCTAGTCAGTGTTACTCCTCGATCAGCTGCATTCGCAGCCTGATCACACTGATGCTCAGGTCGTCCAGCTTGGCAATAGACCGATAGGCCAGGTCTTTCCCTTACGAATTGGGGGCTCGTTGAGCTCCCGGCCGGCCGCTGCTATCGGTGGCGATTACGCCAGCCGTACGCAACCCCAAGCGGCAGAGACAGTTGGCCTGGTGTGAGCGCGCCCGGCGGGTCGGGTGGGTGTCGGCGCCGGGCGCGCTCGGTTTTCGTTAGTCGAAAGCGACGGCCTCGAGTCCGTATTTGGATGCGGCTGTCGTTGTGCGGGCGATCTCGTCCTCGTTCAGGGGCGGCGCCGGCCCGTCGTCGGTGGCTGGGCGACCTGATTCGCGGAAGAAGCCTTCGATGCCGCTGGGCGTGAAGCCGACGAGGATCCGGCTTGGGGTCTCGGCGGTGTTGCGGAAGTTGTGGATCGTGCCGCGGGGCACGTAGGCGTATCCGCCCGGCCCGAGGGTGTGCAGCTGGTCGCCGATCCGGATCTCGAAGGTGCCGTCGAGGACGTAGAAAAACTCGTCCTCGCGGGTGTGGATGTGCGGCGGCGGGCCGCCGCCTGGGGTGGTGAGGTTCTCGAGGAGCAGAAGGCTTCCGCGCGTGCTCTCGCTTGTCGCCTTGAACGTCATCGTGTCGCCGACGATCCAGTTGCGCTCGCCTTCGCCTGGGGCGATCGCGTAACCCTTGCTGGTGGTGTGGGTGTTGTTCATGGCTCGATGATCGTCGTCCGACGTCATCAACGCCACTTCATTTGATTCGAATATCAGTAGAGTTGCTTCATGTTGTTCAGCGATGTTCAGCGATTGCGGGCGTTGGGGCTGGTATTGGACCTTGGTTCGATTTCGGCCGCTGCCAGTGTGCTGGGGTATACGCAGTCGGCGGTATCTCAGCAGTTGGCGGCGCTTGAGCGGGAGGTGGGGTCCGCGCTCGTCGACCGCTCGCAGCGGCCGCTGCGAGCGACGCATGCGGGCGCAATCCTGCGCCCGCAGGTCGAGCGCGTGCTCGCGGCGCTGGCGGGCGCCGAGGCTGCCGTGGACGACTTGCGCGCCGGGTCGCCGCGCCTGCGCCTGGCGGCCTTCCCAAGCGCCCTGTCCTCGTTTGTGCCGGCGGCCGTGCGCGACCTACGCCGCATCCACTCGCAACTCGTTGTCCAGGTCCTCCAGCTCGAGACGCAGGAGGCAATCGAGTGCCTCCGCGGCGGCGACGCCGACCTCGCGGTGGTGCACCACCTGCCCGGGGTAGCCGTGCCTGAGACCGCGGGTCTCCAGCGGCGCCGTCTGCTTGTCGACCACCTCTACGTGGTGCTGCCTGAGCGGCACCGGCTCGCGCGACGCGACGCGGTCAGCGTCGCCGATCTGGAGGCCGAGCCGCTGATCTTGCCCCGCCGCGACACACCCGCCGGGCGCTTCCGCTCGCTCGTGGAGCACCTCTGCGCGCAGGCCGGCTTCGTACCGCGGGTCGACTACGAGCTCGACGATCTCCCGGCCGTGCAGGCGTTCGTCGCCGCCGGCATCGGCATCGTGCCCATGCACGGACTGACGCTCACCACCGTCCCGCCCGGTGCCACCATCCGTCCGCTCGCCGAGCGTCCCGCCGGCAGCCGCACGATCGAGGTGCTCGCTCCGACCGCACCACGCACGCTCGTGATCGACGACCTCCTCGAGCGCCTCCTCCACGCCGCACGCGCGCACTCGGTGACACGTTGAGCTGCACCTCGAGAGCCAGAGCGCTCGACGCTCGACTCCGAAGTCGCGCCCAGCCGCGCGGTCAGTCGTTCGAGCGCAGCGCGTAGTCGACGGCCTCTTCGAGCGTCAGCGCACGTCCCGCCGCCAGCGCGGCGTCCGGGACCGCGGCGACCGGTAGATCGGTACGGATCGGCCGCCGGCCTCGCGTCTCGCGTAGTCGCTGGGCCGCGCCGAGGAGACGTCCTGCGCGCTCGCCGTCGCCGGAGGCCGCGGCGAGGCGCGAAAGCCCTTCCAGCGAGTCCGCAATGCCGCCGCCGTCGGCGAGCGTCGCGAACGAGCGGAGCGCCTCGCTGAAACGGTCCTGCGCGCCCGCCTCGTCTCCGGCCCGCCGGGCCGCCTCGCCGAGGAGCTCCAGGACACACGCGTGGTTGAACGCTCCCGGCTCCAGCTCGGCAAGTGCGGCGAGGCCGCGTGACTCGGCCGAGCCCAGATCGCCGGCTCGGAGCGCCAGCTCCGCGAAGCAGAGGTCGGCGCGCGCGCCACCGCCTGCTGCAGCACATTGCTCGGCGTAGTCGCGGGCGCGCGCGAGATGACCCTGATCGAGCGCGATCTCGCACAGGTCGGCCAGTGTCGCCGCCCTCCAGTTGGGACGCTGGAGATCTCCCTCCACCGCCGTCAGCTCGTCCTTGAGCTCGATCGCGCGATCGAGGTCGCCGGCGAAGCGCGCGATCTCACCGCCGCCCATCAACGTCTCGGCGAGTCCGTGGTCGGAGAGGCGGTCGCGAGCCGCGAGCGCCGCCTCGGCCCATTCGCGCACCTCGCCGAGATGCCCATGTGAGATGAAAAAGGGATAGACCGCACCGAGGATGCGGCCGACATCGTCGGGCTCGGCCGCCGCGAGGGCATACGACACCGCCGCTCGGAAGTTCGCATAGTCAGGCGCCAAGCGTGCTGACACCGCGCTCTCGTCGCGGTTGTGCATGTGCGGCGCGCCCGCCTCGGCAAGGCCGACCATGTAGGCGCGGTGCTGCCGGCGAACCGCGTCCAGCTCACGCGGCTCGAGTTGCTCCGACGCGTATTCCCGGATCGTCTCGAGCATCCAGTAGCGCCCGCTCGAGAACCGGAGCAGGCTCTTGTCGACGAGCGACTGGAGCGTGTCGAGATCGGCGTCGCAGACGGCCTCCGCGGCCTCGAGCGTCGATCCGCCCGCGAAGACGGAGAGGCGGCGGAACAGCTGCCGTTCGGGTTCCGAGAGCAGGTCGTGCGACCACTCGATCGTCGCCCGCAGGGTCTGCTGGCGTGGATCTGCGTCGCGGCCGGCCCGGAGGAGGTCGAGTCGCTGCGCGAGCCGCTCGAGGATCTGCGCGGGCGTGAGCGCCTTCGTGCGGGCGGCGGCGAGCTCGACCGCCAGAGGGAGGCTGTCGAGGCGGCCACAGAGCTCGGCGATCTCGGCGGTGGGCTCGAGTTGGGAGCGGGCGCAGAAGAGCGCCACCGCTTCGGCCTCGGCGAGAGGCGGTACCGGGTACTCGAGCTCCCCCTGGACGCGCAGCAGCTCGCGCGAGGTGACGAGCAACGTCAGTTTGGGGCAGGCGCCGAGCAGCGACGCGAGCTTCGGCGCCGCCTCGATCACCTGCTCGAAGTTGTCGACGAGGAGGAGCAGCTCGCGCTCGCCGATGTGCTCAGCGAGGCCGTTCTTGGCGCCGAGCGTCTGCGCGATCGTCTCGATCACGAGCGCGGGCTCGCGGAGCGACGCCAGCCCGACCCAGAAGACGCCCGCCTTGAAGGACGGGATCAACGCGGTGGCCGCCTCGATCGCGACCCTGGTCTTCCCGGATCCACCCGGGCCCGTCAGTGTGACGAGCCGGCCGCCGCCCTCGATCCTGGAGCGCACCTCCCCGAGCTCCCGCTCCCTGCCGACGAAGGAGCTCGCCGCGCGGGGAAGGTTCGTGTTCGAGATCGTCTTCAGTGGCGGATAGCGCTCGACGCCCAGCTGGAAGATCGCAACGGGCCCGTCGACGTCCTCGAGGCGGTGCTCGCCGAGGTCGGTGAGCTCGCGGTCGTCGGCGATCGCGGCTGTCGCGCCCGAGAGGACGACCTGACCCCCGTGCGCCGAGGCGGCAACCCTGGCTGCGAGATGGACGTCCTCTCCCACGTACCCGTCCGATGTCACGAGGGCCTCTCCGGTGTGGACGCCGACGCGAACCCGGATCGGGCCGGTCGTGAGCGCCTCGGTCAGCTGTCTCGCGGCGGCGAGCGCGGGCGCCGCGGCGGGGAAGGCGATGAAGAACGCGTCGCCCTGCGTGTCCACCTCGACGCCGCCGTTTCCGGCGCAGGCATCGCGGATCAGGCGACGGTGCTCCGCGAGCGCGTCGCCGTACCGCTCGGCCCCGAGCTCCCGCAGCAGGCGCGTCGAGCCCTCAACATCTGTGAAGAGGAACGTGACGGTGCCGGTTGGGAGCTCCCCGCGCACGTCCAGATGATGCCCGCGCGGTGGTTTGAACGAGCGCGAAGCTCGGAATGGCTCCTCTACGAGCTCCAGTAAGGAGGTACCCCTGATGATGCGATTCGGACTCCTCGTCGCCGCGGTCCTGGCGGGCGTACTGGGAATCGGGGCGGGGGCCGCCCCGCAGGCCCAGCCGCCGCCCGGCGCGCAGATCTCCGACTCACTCGAGTACGTCGCGCGCGTCCCCGGCACGCAGCAGGTGGTCGAGGGCAAGTTCGACAAGGTGCGAGGCCGGGACATCCTGATCGTCACGGGCCGCTTCGGCTTCAAGACGCTCGACGTCAGCGACCCGGCCAACGTGCAGGTCCTCGACACGTTTCAGCCGCCGGAGATCCTCGGCCCGAACGGCTACTGGCAGGACGAGGACATGGACATCGACGTCCGCCGCAACCTGATCATCGGCGCACTCGATCCCCGTCACGACAACGTCGACCAGGCGAGCTGTCCCGGGATCGGGACGCTCGGCTCGAAGAACCGCGATCCCGACTGCCGCTCCGGGTTCTACGTCATCTCCTACGGGGATCCGGAGAACCTGCAACAGGTGGGCGACTTCGTCGACCTGCCGGCAGGACACACCGTCAGCTGCATCGACGGTTGCAATTACGTCTGGGCGGGCGGACCCGCACGCCGGGACGATCTCGCCTACCTCGGGCCCTTCACGCCCGGCGGCCGCGGCGACGGGCGGCCGATCTGGGTCACCGATCTCCGCAACCCGAACCAGCCGAAGGTGTTCTCCGAGCCGATCGACCTCTGGCGGAACGACGGCCTGACCGACTACTCGCACGACGTGGACGTCGACGAGAACGGCGTCGCCTGGACGAGCGGCCGCGGTGGGCTGCTGGGCTACGCAACCAAGGGCCGCTGGCGCGATCCGCGCACCGACACGATGCGGAACGCCAGGCCGTGGGATCCGATCCTGATCGCCGGCGGTGGCATCGAGGGCGGTCCGGACGGCGTCGCGCAGCCGCAGACGGACTTCATCCACAACGCCGCCAGGCCGCTCGGCGGTGAGATCCAGGCCGCGGGCGTTCCGGACGGAAACGTCGTCCTGATGACCGAGGAGGACTTCACCGGCCCGTGCAATCAGAGCGGCCGGATCGTCGCCGCGGACATCACTGACTCGCTCGGCGGTGAGCCTGCGACCAACTCGACGCCGGCGCAGCCGTATCGGATGAACGCTCTGAGCGCGTTCCACCCGACTCAGGACGCGGCGACGACGACCTCCCCGAGCCAGTCGTGCTCGGCGCATTACTTCGAGGTGTCGGGATCGACGGTCGCGGCAGCGTGGTACGGGCAGGGCTTGCGCCTGATCGACGCGTCCGACGCCCGCAATCTGCGTCAGGTGGGCTACTACTACGTGACCGGCACCGACCCGGCCACGAACCCGAGCTCGCTGTCGTGGGACGTCGCCTGGCGCGGCGACCTGGTCTACGTCTTCGACATGAGCCGCGGGGTCGAGATCCTGCGCCTCGCGGGCGGTCCATCGGCCTCCGCGAGCCTGAAGACGGTCCGCGAGCCCGCGCGAACGACCGATCCGCTCGCGGCCGTGCCCGTGTCCGGGCTCACGCCCGGGACGCTGGTCTGTCCGCTGTTCGCGGTGCCCGGCGAGGGTTGATCCACGGCGGAGCGGGGGTGGCGGGTCAAGACCCGCCACCCCCGCGCAGGACGCGCGGAGGCGGTGGACGGCGACGTCCCCAGCGCGCGTCCTCCAGGGGTTTCGGCCGGATCAAGGCGACCCGGGGCGAGGCGGTCGACCTCTCGTGGTGGGCGCGACGGTGGCCGACGGCGGCGTCAATCCTGTCACCCGTGAGCGGGTCGTCGACGCCGAGACGTGCCGGTGTACGCTCGCCGTCATGACCACGGTCGGCCTGTACGAGACGTCCGGGGATCGGCTCTACGAGATCGGGCTTCCGGGCAAGAGCGGGATCGGCGGCGGGATCGTCGCGGTGGCGCCGGACAAGGGCGGTTTGGGGACGTTCGCGCCGCCGCTCGGCGCGGCCGGCAACAGCGTCCGGGGGCAGCTGGCCGCGCGCTTCCTCTCGCGCGAGCTCGGACTCGACCTCTTCGTGTCGGAACCGGCGCCCTGATCCGAACGCTCCTCGTCGCGGTGACGACGGCGGCGCTCGTCGCCGCTCCGTCGGCCGCGGCCGCCGCGCTCGACGACGAGATCGCGCTCGCCGAGCGGCACGCACCCGTCGTCCGGATCGTCGAGCAGCCCGAGGAGTGCGGCCCGGGCGAGCCGTACGAGCCCATGGACGTCGAGGCGCTCTTCGACGAGCCGACCGTCGCGCTGCGGGGGCCGTGGAACGCGTTCGACCTGATCCGGGTCGGCCCGGCGGCAGCCGATCTCCGCGGCCTCTACGAGTACCACCTCGACTTCCCCGGCAACGCCCTCGACCCGGGCTGCACCTACGAGCGATGGGCGAACCGGATCACGGACGACCACGAGCCGGTCGTCTACGCCCACGTCGCGACCGATCCTGACCGGCCGGAGCAGCTCGCGCTCCAGTACTGGTTCTTCTACGCCTACAACGACTGGAACAACCTCCACGAGGGCGACTGGGAGACCGTGCAGCTCGTCTTCGACGCCGCCGACGCCGGCGCCGCGCTCGGCCAGGAGCCGGTCTGGGTGGGCTACAGCCAGCACGAGGGCGCCGAGCGCGCCGACTGGGGTGACGAGAAGCTGGAGCTCGTGAACGGGAGCAGGCCCGTCGTCTATCCGGCGGCCGGCTCGCACGCGAACTTCTTCGACGAGGCGCTCTACCTCGGCAGCTCAGCGGAGCAGGGCGTGGGCTGCGACGACACCCGCGGCCCGCACGTCGAGCTCGACCCGAGGGTGGTGACGATTCCGAGCGACACGTCGAGCGCACGCCGGCAGCTGCCCTGGATCGCGTTCGAAGGGCGCTGGGGCGAGCTGCAGGAGGCGTTCTTCAACGGCCCGACCGGGCCGAACCTGAAGCGATCGTGGGTGGAGCCCATCGTCGCGTCCGAGGACTGGCGCGAGCGGGCGTACGCGGTCCCGACGAGCGGCGTCTTCGGGACAGACGCCACGGACGGCTTCTGCTCGGTCGTGGAACGGGGGTCTCGGGCACTGGTGCAGCTGCTGCGAAGCCCGGGGGCGACGCTGCTCCTCCTCGCCGCGCTGCTCGCGCTCGTGGCCGTCGCGACGGCGCGAACCACGTGGACGCCGACTGCGCCCCTCCGAGCCGGCCGTCGCCGCGCGTGGGGCCAGATCGTCTCCGCCGCGGGGCGCATGTACTGGTCGCGAGCTCCGCTCTTCCTCGGGATCGGCCTGCTGCTGATCCCGGTCTCGTTGCTGATCACGCTCCTGCAGGCGCTCGTCTTCGGCGGCTTCGGGCTGGCCGGCGTCGAGACCTCCGGAGAAGGTGCCGGCGCGCTCGTGGTCGTCGTGGTTGCGATCGGGACGAGTCTGACCCTGCTCGGGATCTCGCTCGTCCAGGCTGCGACGGCGTGCGCGCTCGTTCGGATCGACGAGGGCGGCTCGATCGGCCCGGTCGATGCCTACCGGCGGGCGCTGACGCAGGTCCGGCCCCTCCTCGGTGGGATCGGGATCGCGGTCGCGATCTGGGTCGTGCTCGGCGCCACCGTGCTTCTGATCCCGGTTGCGATCTGGCTCGCCGTCCGCGTCTCCCTGCTCGCTCAGGTAGTCGAGCTCGAGGACGCGTCCGCCGTCGCAGCGCTGCGGCGCAGCAGCGCCCTCGTCCGCGGCCGCTGGTGGCGCGTCGCGTCGCTGGTCGGCGTCGGTAGTCTGATCCCGCTCGCCGTCGGCCCGTTTCTCGGTGTCGTTCTCATCCTGGTCACCGATGCCCCGCTCGGCCTCGCGAACCTCGTCGCCGGCGTGATCAACGCGCTCGCGATGCCGCTCGTTGCCCTGGTGACGACGTACCTTTACCTGGACGCGCGCACACGGCTCGAGCTGGAGCCCGAGGACGAGCGGGACGAGCTGCCTGCCGAGCTCAGCGGGGTTGCGGCACGATCCTGATGTAGGGCTTCGGCGAGTCCCAACCGTCCGGGTACGTCTCCTTCGCCTCGTCGTCGCTGACAGAGCCCGCGATGATCACGTTCTCGCCCCGCTGCCAGTTCACCGGCGTCGCGACCTTGTGCTTCGCGGTCAGCTGCAGCGAGTCGATCACGCGCAGCACCTCGTCGAAGTTGCGGCCGGTCGTCATCGGGTACACGAGCACGAGCTTGACCTTCTTGTCGGGCCCGATCACGAAGACGTTGCGCACGGTCTGGTTGTCGGCCGGCGTGCGCGCGAGCGGGTCGCCGTCGGTGCTCGCGGGCAGCATCCCGTACTGCTTCGAGACACTGAAGTCCGCGTCGCCGATGATCGGGTAGTTGGGCGCCGTGCCCTGCGTCTCCTCGATGTCCTTGGCCCAATCGGGATGTCTCTCGACCGGGTCGACCGAGAGCCCGATGATCTTGACGCCGCGCTTGTCGAACTCCGGCTTGATCTTCGCCATGTAGCCGAGCTCGGTCGTGCACACCGGGGTGAAGTTCTTCGGGTGCGAGAACATGACCGCCCACGAGTCGCCGATCCAGTCGTGGAAGCCGATCCGGCCTTCCGTCGTGTCGGCCTCGAAGTCCGGTGCCGTGTCGCCGAGTTGCAGAGCCATGCTGCCCTCCTGTCCGCCTGCCGAATCCGGCCGCCCGTGCCCGGCCGCCGTTCCGCCGACTGTACATCGCGGCTATCTCTTCGCAGAAGCGTCGCGCCGCTCGGCCTCGAGCTTGACGGACGCGAGCGAGGAGTGGACGGCCGCATCCCAGCGCCGGGCGACCTGCATCCCCCACCAGCTGCCGAGCGCCCAGAAGTCGGTGCCGAGCTCGCCTCGGTACTCGAGCTCGGTGCTGTCCCCGCGCTCGCGAAGGACGAACTGCTCGACGACGTGCGGGACCGGACCGCGGACGAGCCGGAAGTGGATGGCCGACGGCCGTTCGAAGCGCACCGTCTCCACAGTCGTCGCGACGAGCCAGCGGACCGGCGTGAAGTGCGCGGCGAGCACCATGTCGCTCCCGCGCTCGAGCACCTGCAGCTTCTCTCCGAGCGCCTTCGGCGTGCGGTCGAGGTAGGGGGCGGAGATGACGTCGAAGACGGTCTCGCGGGGAGCGTCGATCGAGAGCACGAGCGGCCCGAGCGGCTGCAGCCGGCGGCCGACGCCGACATCGAGACCGAGCGAGCCGCGAACGAGGAGAGCCCAGAGCCCGGCCGCCGCTCCGACGGCGGCGACGGCGCGGCCGATCACGCTTTGTCCACGCGCTCCTGGGCGCGCTCCACGTCCGCGTGGGCGCGCCGGAGCTCGCGTTCGGCGGCCCGGGCGCGCTTCTCCGCCTCTGCGAGTGCGGCCTTCGCTTCCCGCAACCGCTCGCCGGCCTCACGCCGGCGCTTCTCGGCCGCCTGGTCGGGTTTCGGCGGCGCCGGCTTCTTCACCGCCGGCTTCTGCGTCGGGCGGGCGGGGACATTCCCGGGGTCGAGCCCGAAGCCGGACGCGGTCAGGTCCTCGTGGAGCAGGCCCCGCTCGAGCAGCTGCCAGAGCTCGGGGTCGAGCGACGCCACCCGCAGCGTCTGCGTCGCCTTGTCGACAGTCGGGGCGCTCAGCTTCCGCCGGCGCAGGTCGCGCTGGACGCGGTCGAGCGCGCCGCGGTGCTCCTTGATCGCCTCGTTCAGGTCGGCGCCCTTCTTCCCGGAAACTGCCGCCTCTTGCGCCTGTCGCAGCCGCTTGCCCGACTGGATCAACGCCCGCACCTCGGAGGGATCCTCGTGGACGAGCTCGTTCAGCGCTCCTGCCGCCACCGACGGCTTCGGCAGCGCCGCGACCGCCGCCGCAAGCTCGGGATCATCCTGCTTCAGCGCCTTCGCGCGGGCGTTACGCGCCGCCGTGAACTCCGACGGCGGCAGCCCGTAGAGCTTCTGCGTCTCCCGCACGAGCGGCTCGGCCATGGCCGTACTGATACACGCTGGCCTGCAGCGGCGCTCCGATCCCTGCGACCGGGCGCGCGCGGCCTGCGGCCTGCAGCGCTCGCCGGTAGGCCGCAACGGGCGTCGGGCCGCTTGCCATCACCTCGCCGGTGGAGCGCATCTCGACGCCGCGGTCGGCTGCGCCCGTGAAGCGCTCGGAGGGGAAGATCGCCTCCTTCGCCCAGGCTCGGGTGGGCACCGCGCGCTCGGGGAGGCCGAGTTCGGCGAGGGACGCGCCCAGGAGCAGCCGGCAGGCGTGGTCGACGAGTGGGATCCCGGTCGCCTTGGCGACGAACGGCACCGTCCGCGACGCGCGCGGGTTCGCCTCGAGCACGTAGAGGTCGCCGTCGTGGAGGGCCAGCTGCAGGTTGAGCAGGCCGCGCGCGCCGAGGCCGGCGGCGAGCGTCGACGCGAGCTCCCTGATCTCGGCCTCCAGCCGCTCGCCCACCGACGGCGCCGGTAGCACGCAGGCCGAGTCGCCCGAGTGGACGCCGGCGCGCTCGACCTGCTCGACGATCGCCGCGACCCAGCCGTCCTCGCCGTCGCAGAGCACGTCGACGTCGAGCTCGAGCGCGCCCTCGAGGAAGCGGTCGACGAGCGCGAGGCCGACGAGCTCCAGCTCCTCCGGCCCGCGCGCGACGCGCATGCCGCGGCCGCCGAGCACGTACGAGGGCCGGACGAGCACCGGGTAGCCGATCTCGTCCGCGAACGCACGGGCTTCGCGCGTCGTCTCCGCGTGGATCCAGGCCGGTGCGCGCAACCCCAGCTCCGCGAGCAGGGCGCCGAAGCGGCCGCGACCCTCGGCGAGGTCGATCGCCCCGAGCGGGTCGCCCAGCAGCGGCACGCCCGCCTCGGCGAGCCCTGCCGCGAGGCCGAGTGGCGTCTGGCCGCCGAGCGAGACGACGACGCCGAGCGGGCGTTCGAGCGCGACGACGTCGAGCACACGCTCGAGCGTGACCGGCTCGAGATAGAGCCGGTCGCAGGTGTCGTAGTCGGTCGAGACCGTCTCGGGGTTCGAGTTGACGAGCACGACCTCGTACCCGAGCCGGCGGAACGCCTGCGCGGCCTGCACGCAGCAGTAGTCGAACTCGATCCCCTGGCCGATCCTGTTCGTCCCGGAGCCGAGCACGACGATCGCGCCCGCCACCGTCTCGTCGCCGTCGCCCTGCTCGTGCGAGAGGTAGTAGTACGGCGTCCGGGCCTCGAACTCGCCCGCGCAGGAGTCGACGGCGAGCCTGCCCGGGAGGCCGCGGCCGGCGCGCACGTTCGCCTCCGGGACGCCGAGCAGGGCCGCGATCCGCCCGTCTGGGAGGCCGAAGCGCTTCGCGGCGGCGACGTCGTGGCGGGACAGGAGCTCCCGCTCGGCCGCGCCGATCGAGGCGAGCTCGTCCGCGAAGTACGCATGCAGGCCCGGAATCTCCGGCAGCGCGGAGCCGGCCTCGACGCCGTCGAGCGCCTTCAAGAGCGCCTCCGGGAATGTGCGCCCGATCCCGAGCGCCTCGCCGACGGCGCGCATCTCAGTCCCGAGCGAGCGCGGGTTGCCGGGGAACTTCTCGAAGTCGAAGCGCGGTGCCTTGACGGCGACGTAGTCGAGCGCCGGCTCGAAGGCGGCGCTGGAGACGCCGGTGATGTCGTTCGGCAGCTCGTCGAGCGTGTAGCCGACCGCGAGCAGCGCGGCCAGCTTCGCGATCGGAAAGCCGGTGGCCTTCGACGCGAGCGCGGATGAGCGCGAGACGCGCGGGTTCATCTCGATCAGCTGCAGCTCGCGCGTCTGCGGCTCGTAGGCGAACTGGACGTTCGCGCCGCCGGTGGCGACGCCGACCGCGCGCGCGCAGGTGAAGGCGGCGTCGCGGAGCCGCTGCAGCTCGCCGTCGGGAAGCGTCTGCTGCGGCGCGACCGTCCACGAGTCGCCGGTGTGGACGCCGACCGGATCGAGGTTCTCGATCGAGCAGACGACGATGCAGTTGCCGGCGGTGTCGACAACGACCTCGAGCTCGAACTCCTGCCAGCCCTCGAGGGAGCGTTCGACGAGCACCTGGCCGATCGGGCTCGCTGCGAGGCCGTGCTCGACGCGCTCACGCAGCTCGTCGCGCGTGCGCGCGATTCCACCTCCGCGCCCGCCGAGCGTGAAGGCGGGGCGCACGACGGCGGGCACGGGGCAGCCGTCCAGCTGCTCGAGCGAGGTGACGACGACGCTCGCCGGGACGGGCAGTCCCGCCGTCTCCATCGCCGACCGGAAGAGCGAGCGGTCCTCGGCGGTGCGGATCGCGTGCAGGTCGGCGCCGATCAGCTCGACGCCGTGCTCGGCGAGGACGCCGCTCTCCGCCAGCTCGACCGCGAGGTTCAGGGCAGTCTGGCCGCCGAGCGTTGGCAGGAGCGCATCCGGCCGTTCGCGGGCGATGATCTCGGCGAGCGTCGGCGCGTCGAGCGGCTCGAGATAGGTCGCGTCGGCCCACTCGGGGTCGGTCATGATCGTCGCCGGGTTCGAGTTCGCGAGCACGACCCGGTACCCCTCGGCGCGCAGCACGCGGCAGGCCTGGACGCCGGCGTAGTCGAACTCGCAGCCCTGGCCGATCCGGATCGGCCCGGAGCCGACGATCAGGATGCTATGGAGATCCGTGCGCGCGGGGCTCAGTTCGTCGTCCTCACGCGTCGGCTGAGTGCGCTCGGGGGCGCGAGGCAAGGACGCAGGGAGCGGTCATAGCGGTGGCTATGACCGCGACTGAGGACGCCGCATCGAGCCGCCGAGCGTGCTCGGCCGACCCGTGCCGGGCGCGGACTGAGCCCCGATGGCATGCCGTCGCGATCCGGTCGAAGAAGGGGACGGCGTCGTGCGGCCCGGGCGCGGCCTCGGGGTGGAACTGGAGCGTCTCGAAGCCGTCGCCGCGGAGACCCTCGACGGTGCCGTCGTTGAGCGAGACGTGGCTGACCTCGGCCGCATCGCCCGGCGCGACCGCGAAGCCGTGGTTCTGCGCGGTCACGAGGACGCGCTTGGAGCCGGTGACGCGGACGGGGTGGTTGGCGCCGCGGTGGCCGAACGGGAGCTTGAACGTCTCCAGGCCGAGCGCGAGCCCGACGAGCTGGTGGCCGAGGCAGATGCCGAAGAGCGGAACCCGGCCGAGCAGCTCGCGCACGGTCTCGACCGGGGCGTCGAGCTGCGCGGGGTCGCCGGGGCCGTTGCCGACGAGCACCGCCGCCGGCTGGAGCTCGAGCACGGCTTCGGCGTCCCAGGTGCCGGGCACGACGAACGCCTCGACGTCCGACTCGACCAGGCGCCGGACGATCGAGCGCTTGCAGCCGAGGTCGAGCACGACGACGCGCGGGCCGGCGCCGACGACGAACGGCTCGGTCACGCAGGCGTCGAGCGCGGGCGGGGGTGAGGCGAGCGCTGGCTCCTCGAGCATCCGTGGCCAGTCGAGGTGCGGCTGTGCGAGCGCGCGGGCGTGCAGCTCCTCCGCGGGTGCGGTGCCGAGGGCGCAACGCATGGCGCCGTCCTCGCGCAGGCGGCGGACGAGCGCGCGCGTATCGACCTCCTCCAGCGCGACGACGCCGCGACGGGAGAGCCAATCGGACCACGCGGGGCGGGCGCGCCTCATCACGACGCCATCGGTCCAGACCCGGCCCGACTCGAGCAGCGCCTCGTCGACGCCGTAGTTGCCGACGAGCGGTGACGCGAACGTGAGCACCTGCCGGGCGTAGCTCGGGTCGGTGACCGCCTGCTCGTAGCCGGTCGACGCGGTCGTGAAGCACGCCTCCCCGGCCGCGACACCGGCCGCGCCGACGGAGTGTCCGGGGAAGACGGTGCCGTCCTCGAGTACGAGCCGTGCGTCCACAGGCTGCATAGTAATCACAATATATGCATAATACGCAGTATGGGTATCGCGACCACGATCGTCGGCGCCTCCGGCTACTCAGGTCAGGAGACGCTCGATCGCGTGCTCTCCCACCCGGAGCTGGAGCTCGTCGCGCTCGGCTCCGACTCGCTCACAGGCTCGCCCGCGAGCGTGCTCGACCCGCGGCTGAACGGGTCGCTGCCCGCTTTCGTCACCAACGACGAGGCGCTCACGTCCGGGGCGGAGCTCGTCTTCTGCTGCCTCGAGCACGAGCGGGCGGCCGCGCTCGAGCCTCCCGCCGACGCGGTCGTCGTCGACCTCTCGGGCGCGCACCGGCTCGCGGACTCCTCGCTCTATCCCGCCTGGTACGGCTTCGAGCATCCGGACGCCGGCTCGCTGGGCGCCTGGAGCTACGCGATCCCGGAGCTCTTTCCGCCCACGGGACCGTTGATCGCGAACCCGGGCTGCTACGCGACCGCTGTCCTGCTCGCGCTCGCACCGCTGATCCATGCGATCGAGCCGACCGGCGTGGTCGTCGACGCGAAGTCGGGTGTCTCCGGCGCCGGGCGGACGCTGAAGGCGTCGTCCCACGCGACCTCGGTGCTCGAGAACGTCTCGCCGTACAAGGTCGGCTCACACCAGCACGCGCCCGAGATCGCGCAGGCGCTCGGCTTCCCCGTCTGCTTCGTCCCGCACCTGTTGCCGGTGAAGCGCGGCCTCCTCGCCACCTGCTACGTGACGGCGACCGCCGACCTGCGCGATGCGCTCGAGGCGGCCTACGCAACCACTCCGGCCGTGACACTGCTGCCGAACGGGGTCGCGCCCGAGCTCTCGCGCGTCCAGGGAACGGATGGCGCCGAGCTCGGCGTCTTCACGGACCGCTCGACAGGGACCGGGATCGTTGTCTGCGCGCTCGACAACCTCGGCAAGGGCGCCGCCGGCCAGGCGGTCCAGAACGCGAACCTCGCGTTCGGCCTGCCCGAGACTGCCGGGCTCCGACTCTCCGGGGTGCTCGTGTGAGCGTTACGGCTCCCAGGGGGTTTGCCGCCGCGGGTGTCCACGCCGGGATCCGGCGGAAGGGGCTCGACCTCGCCGTCGTCCGCTCGACCGTCCCTGCCGTCGGCGCGGCGATGTTCACCGTCAACCAGGTCCTGGCCGCGCCGGTCGTCGTCTCCAAGCAGCATCTCGCGACGACCGAACCGCAGGCGATCGTGATCAACTCGGGCGTTGCGAACGCGGCCACCGGCGAGCGCGGCGAGCTCGACGCGCTCGCGACCGCAGCCGAGGCGGGGCGGCTGCTCGACCTCTACGCCGAGGAGGTGCTCGTCCTCTCGACGGGCGTGATCGGCGCGCTGCTGCCGCTCGAGAAGGTGCTCGGCGGCCTGCGCGACGCGGTGCCGGCGCTCTCGCCGGAGGGAGGT
>DATMEO010000153.1:0-25557 GCA_035556515.1 Gaiellaceae bacterium | reverse complement strand
GCGACGCTGCGGGCGAGGTCGGTCGATTTGAGGTCGGTGGCGACCTCAGACCTCCATGATCTCGGCTTCTTTGTGCTTGATCAGGCCGTCGATCGTGGTCGTGTGCTCGTCGGTCAGCTTCTGCACCTGCTTCTCGCCGCGCAGCTCCTCGTCGTCGCCGACCTCGCCGTTGCGCACGAGCTCCTCGAGGTGCTTCATCACGTCGCGGCGCACGTTCCGGATCGCGACCTTGCCCTCCTCGCCGTACTTGCGGACGAGCTTGACCAGCTCCTTGCGTCGCTCCTCGGTCAGCTGCGGGATCGGCAGCCGGATCAGCTTGCCGTCGTTCGACGGCGTCAGCCCGAGGTCGGACTCCTGCACGGCCTTCTCGATCGCCTTGATCTGGGTCGGATCGAACGGCTGCACCGTGATCATCCGGGGCTCGGGGACGCCGATCGTCGCCATGTTCTTGAGCGGGGTCGGGGTGCCGTAGTAGTCGATCGAGATCCGGTCGAGGAGCGCTGCCGAGGCACGGCCGGTGCGGACGCTGTTGAACTCGGTCCGCGTGGTCTCGATCGACTTGTCCATGCGGCGCTTGGCGTCGTCCAGAAACTCCTCGATGGTCGGCATTCAGCGCTCCTTTGCGACGGGGGTCGAGATGACGGTTCCTACCTGCTCGCCGGTGGCGACGCGGAGGATGTTGCCCTCGGCGAGCTCGAAGACGTGGATCGGGAGCGCGTTCTCCATGCAGAGCGAGAGCGCGGTCGTGTCCATCACCCGCAGGCCGCGCTCGATCGCCTCCAGGTGCGTCAACGCCGGCAGGAAGGTCGCGTTCGCGTCCTCCTTCGGATCGCCGTCGTAGACGCCCTTGATCCCGCTCTTGGCCATCAGGATCGCCTCGGCGCCGATCTCGAGCGCGCGCAGCGCTGCGGCCGTGTCGGTGGTGAAGAACGGGTTGCCGGTGCCGGCCGCGAAGATCACGGCTCGGCCCTTCTCCAGGTGGCGCATCGCCCGGCGGCGGATGTACGGCTCGGCGACCTCGGAGACTTCGAGCGCGGAGAGCACGCGCGTGTCCGCTCCGCGCCGCTCGAGCGCGTCCTGGAGCGCGAGCGCGTTGAGGACGGTCGCCAGCATGCCGGCGTAGTCCGCTGTGGCGCGATCCATGCCCTCGGCCGCAGCCGAGATGCCGCGATAGATGTTGCCGCCGCCGACGACGATCGCGAGCTCGAGCCCTTCCGCCTGGACGTCCACGATCTCGCGTGCGATCGCCTCGACCGTCTTCGGGTCGGTGCCGAACTCGTGGTCGCCCATCAGCGCCTCGCCCGAGAGCTTCAGCAGGACGCGGCGGAAGGCGGGAGCGGCGCCCGAGGGCACCCGCTCAGCCAGTTCCTGTTGGGGCGTTGTCACGCCCCTATTCTGCGACAGAGAGGCGCTTGAACGCGAGGACACGCGCTCCGGCCTCGTCGAGCGCCTGACCCACCGTCTTCGCCGAGTCGTGGATCCACGGCTGCTCGGTGAGCGCGCCGCCGGGCTGCATCGCGAAGAAGCGCTTCGCGAGCATGCCCTCGACGATCTTCTCCTTCGCCTGTTCCGGCTTGCCCTGGAGCTCGTCCGAGTTGAGATAGACCTGCTTCTCGGCCTCGACCGTCTCGGCGGGGACGTCGTCCTTGCTCAGCCACTCGGGCGCCGCGAACGAGATGTGCATCGCCAGCTGGCGCGCCAGCTCGTCGCTGCCGCCCTCGAGCTTGACGATCACGCCGATCTTGTTCGCCGGCGGGTGCGCGTAGGCGTTGACGACCTCGCCGGCGCCGGTCTCGTAGCGCTCGGCTCCCACAATGACGATGTTCTCGCCGAGCTTGGCGCCGACGTCGACGCGATCCTGCTCGAGCGACTCGAGCGCGTCGGCCCCCTCGGCGTGCACCGTCTCGAGCACCTTCTTTGCGAAGGCCTGGAACGCATCGTTGTTGGAGACCGGCTCGGTTTCGCAGCCGACGGCGACCATCGTTGCGGTGTCGCCTTCGATCCGGTAGCCGACGAGCCCCTCGGTCGTGGCGCGGCCGGAGCGCTTGGCCACCTGCGCCATGCCCTTCTCGCGCAGGAGCGTGCGGGCGGCCTCGAGGTCGCCGCCCGTCTCCTCGAGCGCGCGCTTCGCGTCCATCATCGGCGCGCCGGTGGCGTCGCGAAGCTCCTTCACCTGGGATGCGGAAATGGTCGTGCTCACGCGGTCTCCTCCTCGGTCGTCTCGGCCGCCGGGGCGTCGACGGTCTCGGGCTCGGCCTCGGGCTCCGCGACGGCATCGGGCTCCGCGACGAGCGCCTCTGCCTCCGCAGCAGGCGCGGCTTCCGCTTCGGGTGCAGCTTCCGGCTCGGACGCCGCTTCTTCGTCGGCCGCGGGTGCCTCTTCGGCCTGCGGTGCATCCTCGGTGGCGACGGCGCCGTTGCCGTTGCCGTTCGTGGCGGCCGCCATCTCCTTCGGCGTCACCTTGCTCTGGCCGGCGGCGATCCCGTCGGCGATCGCCTTCACGATCAGGCTGCACGAGCGGATCGCGTCGTCGTTGCCCGGGATGATGTAGTCGGCCTCGTCCGGGTCGCAGTTCGTGTCGACGAGCGCGATGATCGGCACACCGAGCCGGCGCGCCTCGCGCACGGCGAGCTGCTCCTTCTTCAGGTCGACGATGAAGACGGCGTCGGGCTGCCGCTTCAGGTCGGCGACGCCGCCGAGGTTCGACTCGAGCTTCTCGAGCTCGGCCAGCAGCGTGATCCGCTCTTTGGCGGGCAGCAGCTCGAGCTGGCCTTCGCTCTTGAGGCGGCGCAGCTCGTGCAGGTGCGAGATCCGGTCGGTGATCGTGCGCCAGTTGGTCAGCAGGCCGCCGAGCCAGCGGTTCGCCACGTACGGCATGCCGACGCGGCCGGCCTCCTGGGCGACGGAGTCCTGCGCCTGCTTCTTCGTGCCGACGAACAGGACGGTGCCGCCGCGCTCCGCGAGGTTGCGCGCGAAGTCATGCGCCTCCTGGAGCAGCTCGGACGTCTGGGTCAAGTCGATGATGTAGATGCCGCCGCGCTCGGTGAAGATGAAGCGCTTCATCTTCGGGTTCCAGCGACGGGTCTGGTGGCCGAAGTGGACGCCGGCCTCCAGTAGGTCACGCATGGATACGACTGCCAAGGGAGTGGCCCCTTTCACGGTTGATTGCGGTACAAGCCGGCGGGGCGCGGATGGAACCGCTCGCAGAGAGCGGCACCCCCACCCGTCCTGGTCGCCGGGACGAAGGACTGGACGGCGGAAGTGTAGCGGCGGCTTCGCCTGTGGAGAAATCGTTGCTGAATTGTTGCGATTCCCCCTGTCATTCCGAGACATGTCCGGGGACAGTCCCCGGACCGGTCCTGCCCGGACGGTGGCCGAACGGGGCGGTTTTTAGGTCGCTGCGCGGGCGCGCGCGAGCGCCGCGGCGAGGTCTGCCGGCAGCGGCGACTCGACGTCGACCCGTTCGTCCGTGAACGGGTGGTCGAAGGCAAGCCCGGCGGCATGGAGGAATTGCCGCTCGAGCCCGAGGTCGCCGGCGGAGCCGTAGACCGGATCGCCCGAGATCAGAAGGTCGACTGCCTCGAGATGGACGCGGATCTGATGCGTTCGGCCCGTCTCGAGCCTCAGGTCGAGCAGCGCGCGTGGGCCGAGCAGCTCCCGCACTTCGAAGTGCGTCACGGCGTCGCGTGGGCTCGGCGTGTCGAGCGAGTGGCGCGTCTTGTCGACCCGGTCGCGTCCCACCGGCGCCTCGATCCGGCCGGTGCGCGACCGCGGCGTGCCCTTGACGAGCGCGAGGTAGCGCCGGTCGACGGCGCGGCGGCGGATCAGCTCCTGCAGCCGCGCGTGGGCCTCGTCCGAGCGGGCGACGACGAGCAAGCCGGAGGTGTCGCGGTCGAGCCGGTGGACGATCCCCGGCCGGTCCTCGTCGCCCCCCGCCGCGTCGTGCGCGAGCAGGCCGTGCACGAGCGTGCCGCTCGAGTGGCCCGTGCCCGGGTGGACGACGACGCCCGCCGGCTTGTCGACCACGAGCAGGTGCTCGTCCTCCCACACGACGTCGAGATTCATTTCCTCGGCCTCGAGCGGGCCGGCCTCGGCCGGGAGCTCGACGACGACCTCCTCCCCTCCTTCGAGCCTGTGGCTCTTCGCCCGCGGCGCGCCGTCGACGAGGACGGCGCCGTCGGCGATCAGCCGTTCGGCGAGCGAGCGTGAGCCGACTTCGACCCGGCCGGCGACGGCCCGGTCGAGCCGCTCCCCCTCAGGGGCGAGAAAGCGGAGAGTGGACAACGCTGCTCGGCGGCCGGCGCTTGGAGCGGTCGCCGCCCGCGAGCGCGCCGAAGAGAGTTGCGACGCCGACGACGATGAACACGTCGGCGAGGTTGAACGCCGGCCAGAAGCGGAAGTCGAGGAAGTCAGTGACGTGGCCAAGCCGGACACGGTCGAGCAGGTTGCCGAGGCTGCCCCCGAGCACGAGGCCGAGCGCAACCGGCAGCACCGGGTGGCGGCCGCCGGAGCGCGTGAAGAAGACGATCATCCAGCCGACGGCGATGGCGGTGACGATGATCACGATCGAGGTCGCGCTGGCGAAGAAGCCGAATGCGATCCCGGAGTTGCGGACGTGGTGGATCGAGAAGGGGCCGGCGATCTGCACCTCCTCGCCGAGCGCCAGCGCGCGGGCGACGACCTGCTTCGTCAGCTGGTCGGCAGCGACCGCCGCCACGACGATCGCAGCGAGGCTGAGCCACTGCCGCAGCCCTGCGCCGAGTGGGCGCTCGGCGGCCAGGATCGGCCGCAGCGCGTTCGTCGACGACCCGACGCGGACGTCGAGCGGGAGCGACTCGCGGCGGGCGGGCTCGTTCACCGGCCCACGGTCCTCACCGGCCCAGCCGCCTTGCATCGTCGATGCAGAGCGACGCGGCCGGCATCGCCTCCAGCCGCTCGACCGGGATCTCATTGCCGCACACCTCGCAGGTGCCGTACTCGCCGGACTCGATCCTGGCGAGCGCGCTTTCGACCTGGCGGAGCTGTTCGCGCGCATCCTCCTCGAGCCCCTCGTCGAGCTCGCGCTCGTATGTCTCCGTCGCGGTGTCCGCCAGGTGGTTGTCGTTGCTCCCGGACAAGAGCTCCCCGGTCTCCTCGGTGAGCGAGGCGTTGCCGATGTCGTGGTGTTCGATCGTCTTCTGCAGCCGGCCGCGGGCCTGCTCGAGCTCCTGGCGGAAGTGGTCGGTGTCGATGCTCATCCGGTCTGGGTCTCCTGTCCGCCCGCCGTGGCGAGCCGTCGCTCGATCTCGTCCGGCGAGATGCCGGTCAGCTCGACGATCTTGTTCCGGGAGGAACCGCCCGAAACGAGGGTGACGCTCGCGCGCGGGACCGCGAGGGTCTCGGCGAGGAGCTCGAGGACGGCGTCGTTCGCCTTCCCCCGCTCCGGCGCCGCCGCGACACGCACCTTCCACGAATCGCCGTGCCGGCCGACCACGCCGGGAGCCGACGCGCCGGGCGCGACTCGCAGCCGCAATCTGGTCGTGGGCGCAACCACGACGGGAAGGATAGACACGCCGAAGGATAGGCGGCTGGGCCGCGAAGCGGCCCTTCAGGGATCTGCGCGCCGAGGATCCGCTCCTGCGGATCCGGGTGATGCGACCGGCTCGCCGCCTAGCTGATCAGGCGGCGGATTTCGCCGGTCTGCTCGCCAACCGGCTCGCGCTCGTCGATCGACGCCTCGTCGAGGCTGTCGAGCGCCGAGCGGAGCAGCGACTTGATCCTGCGCAGCTCCGTCTCGAGCCGCTCCTTCTCCGACGCGGCTCGCCGGGCAATCGCCCTGGCCTCCGCGTGCGCCTCGCCGACGATCGTCTCGGCCTCCTTGCGGGCCTGCTCACGGAGCTGCTGGGCCGCGCTCTCGGCGGAGACGAGCGTTGTCCGCAGGAGCCCTTCGAGCTCCTTGTGCCTGACGAGATCGAGCTCGAGCTGCTCGACCTTGTCGGCGAGGTCGGCGCGCTCGCGCCAGACGTCCTCGAAGCTCTCGGCGACCTCGGTCAGCAGCGTGTCGACCGAGAGCCGTTTGTAGCCGCGAAAGCCGCGGCCGAGCCGGATGTGGCGGATCTCGACGGGTGTGAGTGCCATCGCGCCTCCCTTCCTACAGCCGCTGGAGCAGGGACACGAGCACGTTCTGGATGATCAGGAGCACGAAGATCGCCACCATCGGCGACAGGTCGAGCGGCCCGAGCGGCGGCAGAAAGCGGCGGAAGATGCGGAGGTAGGGGTCGCAGACGTCGTAGAGGAACCGCTGCACGCGGTTCAGCCACGGCCGGTACGGCAGCCGGATCCACGACGTGAGGATGTACGCGAACAGGAGCAGCAGGTACACCCACAGAAAGACGTAGACGAAGCTCGCGATCGTGTCGCCCATGCGCATTCCTTCGCGGTTTCTGGCCGGTTTCCTACGCGGCCGGCCAGGGGCCGCTAGGCCTGGTTGAAGAAGCCGCCTCGCTCGAGCATGCGGGCGCGTTCTTCGGCGGAGACCTCGACGTTGCGCGGGGTCAGCAGGAAGACCTTGTCGGCAACGCGCTGCATGCCGCCGTCGAGCGCGTAGGTGAGCCCGCTGGCGAAGTCGATCAGGCGCTTCGAAAGATCCTGGTCCGCGCTCTGGAGGTTGATGATCACCGGGACGCCGTCCTTGAACCGGTCGGCAATCTGCTGGGCGTCGTTGAAGCTGCGCGGCAGGACGAGATGCACCTTGACCGAGCCGGGATTCGGCACCGCCTCGACTCCGCGCAGGCGGCTCGTCGGCCGGACCACAGCGGTGTTCGCGGCCTCCGGCTCGGAGTCCGTCCAGTCGTCGAAGTCGCGGCCGCGCCGCGGCTGCAGGCGGCGGACGTTGGCGCGCTCGCGGGCGCCGTAGCTGCGCTCGAGATCCTCGTTCGTGGCGTAGCCGTCCTCGTCCCAGTCTTCCTCCTCGGCGATACCGAAGTAGACGAGGGTGCGGCTCCAGACGTCTGCAAATCCCATCTCAGCAGGAGATTATGGCCCAAGGAGGACGGATCCGACACGGATCAGCGTTGCGCCCTCCTCGACCGCGACGCGGTAGTCCTGCGAGGTGCCCATCGACAGCTCGGCGAGGCCGTGCTCGGCGGCGAGCTCGCGGAGGCGGCGGAAGTACGGCCGCGACTCCTCGGCGTCGGCGGCGGCCGGCGGCATCGTCATCAGGCCGCGCACGTCGGCATAGGCGGCGAGGAGCGCGGGCACCTCCTCGGGCGTAACGCCCGACTTCGACGGCTCACCGGAGAGGTTGACCTCGATCAGGGCCGGGACGGTGAGCCGCTGTGCCGCCGACTCGGACGCGAGCGAGTGGACGAGCTCGCAGACGCCGTTGACGGCCTTGGCCTTGTTCGACTGGAGATGGCCGATGAAGTGCCAGCGGAACGTGTCGCCGTAGGCCGCGTGCTTGCGCTCCAGGTCCTGGGCGCGGTTCTCCCCCACCACCTCGACCCCCGCCCCCGCCAGCACGCCCATCTCCTCGAGCGCGACGTACTTGGTCGCGCCGACGATCGTGACGTCCGGCCCGACCTCCGCGCGGATCCGCTCCAGGTTCGCGCGGACGGCGTCAGGCGACACGGGCGATCACTCCCTGCACTCCGCGCGGCTTCCCGGTCCGGCGGTGCGAGAAGAAGCGCTTCGGGTTGCAGAACGTGCAGAGGTCGGTGCGCATCACCTCGGCCACTCCGGCCTCGTTGAGCGCTCGCTCGGCGGCGCTCCAGAGGTCGAGGCTGCGACCGCGGACGACGTCGGCGCCGAACGCGTCGGCGAATGGCCTCGAGACCTCCTCGCCGACCTCGTAGCAGCACGGCCCGATCGCAGGTCCGACCGCCGCCTGCAGCCGGCCACCGAGCGTCTCGGCGCCGACACGGACGATTCCGTCGAGCAGGCCCCGCCAGCCCGCGTGAAGGACGGCAACGGCAGGCCGACCGTCGCCGCGGACGAGCGCGATCGGCAGGCAGTCCGCCGCCATCGCGAGGATCGGCTGCCCCGGCTCGTCGGTCCAGAGGCCGTCGCCCGGCGCGCCCCGCGCGCCCGACTCGGCCGGGTGGACGAGCGTCGAGTGCACCTGCCGGTTGAGCGCGAGCCGCTCCTCGTCCGCATCGATCGCCGCGCAGAGCAGCCGCCGGTTCTCGTCGACGCGCTCGACCTCGTCGCCCGTCATCCGGCCCAGGTTGAGCGACTGGTACGGGCCTGTGCTGACGCCGCCCTCCCGCGTCGAGAAGACGACCGCGTAGCCGGGCGGATCCCAGCGGATCATGCGAGTTCCCGGGCGCGGCGGAGCAGCTGCTCGCGGTCGTTGCGCGCCGGCTCCTCGACGACCTCGGCGAGCAGCGTCTGCAACATCTGCCCGAGCTGAGGTCCCTCGGTGTACCCCAGCTCGATCAGGTCCGTGCCGTCCACCGCCAGGTCGGCGAGCCGGTGCGGCTGCGCGCGTTCCTGCTCGACGAGCGCGCGAAAGCGATCGAGCCGCTCCCACTCGCCGGCGGACACGGTCTTGCCCGCGAGGTCGGCCGCTCGGTGCGAGAGCAGGTCGAGCGCGAGACGCTCGCCGTGGCGGGCGAGGAAGCGGCGCGCGTCGACCGGTGCCGGCTCGGCCGCGAGCAAGAACGGATGCTCACGCACGAGCTTGACGACGTAGTCCCGCAACCTCGTCGGATAGCGAAGCCGGCGGAGCGCTTTGGCGGCGGCGACGGCCCCGATCGCGGCGTGGTCGCCCCCATCGCGCTCGGCTTCCGGCTTGCCGAGGTCGTGCAGCAGCGCCGCGAGCCGCACCTCCAGCGGCGTGCCCGCGTCGGCTGCAGCCTGGACGACGGCGAAGACGTGCTCGTCGAGCGCCAGATGCTGGCGGCCACTCTGCTGGTCGTAGCCGATCGCGGTCGCGAACTCGGGGAGCACGTGCAAGAGTACCCCCGTGTCCCGTGCCAGCCGCAGTGCTTTCGCGGGGTGCGCGCCGAGCAGGAGCTTGGAGAGCTCGCCCATCCCGTCGGCTGCGAGCCCTCCGCCGATCCGCTCGCCCGACACGTGCTCGATCCGCGGCGCCCACTCGCGCATCTGGCGCAGCGTGTCGTCGTCGGGATCGACATCGAGCTGCGAGACGAAGCGGAGGCCGCGAACGATCCGGAGCGGATCGTCCCGGAAGCTCGCGGGGCCGGTCGTGCGAAGGACGCTCCGCTCGAGGTCGCCGCGGCCGCCGAGCGGGTCGAGGATCTCGCCCGTCTCCAGCCGACGCGCGATCGCGTTGATCGTGAAGTCGCGCCGCTCCATGTCCTGCTCGAGCGAGATCTCCCGATCCGCCACGATCTCGAAGTCGTGCCTGCCTGGTCCGGTCGAGCGCTCGACGCGGGGAGGCGTGAACTCGATCCCGGCCGGCTGGAGCGCCCGCGCGGCCTTGTCGCGCGGCAGCAGCCGGACGCCGACGCGCTGGTCGGCGACGACGAGATCCTCGACTTTGCCGTGCGGCTCGAGCGCCGCGCGCAACTCGGCGTGTCCGACGCCGGGGACGACGAAGTCGAGCTCCGGCGACGTCCGCCCGAGCAGCTCGTCGCGGACGGCGCCACCGACGAGGTAGGCGTCCAGCCCGAGTGAATGCACGTAGTCGGCGACCGAGTCCCACATGCCGCCCATTGTGGGCCAAGTAACAGTCTGTTACTTGGCCTGATCGCACAGAACCGTGCGGCCGCGCTTGCCAAGTAACAGTCTGTTGCAAGGCGTCAGAGCAGCGCGACCGCTTCGATCTCGACGAGGGCGCCGGACGGGAGCTTCGCGACCTCCACCGTCGAGCGGGCGGGAGGCGCGTCGCCGACGTGCGCCGCGTAGACCTCGTTCATCGCCGCGAAGTCGCCCAGGTTCTGGAGGAAGACCGTCGTCTTCACGAGCCGGTCGAGGCCGCTGCCGGCCTCCTCGAGGATCGCGCGCAGGTTCTGCATCACCTGCTCGGTCTGCTCCGTGATTCCCTCCACCGGCCCCTTCTCTCCCGGCCGGAGGCCGAGCTGCCCGGCGACGAAGACGAGCCCGGCGGCTTTGACGGCCTGGTTGTACGGAGCTCCCTGGAACGGCGCGGGCGCACGCTCGGTGCGGACGATCTCCTTGTCTGGCACTGGTCTCCTTCGGCTAGAGAGGGCGCGACGCGGCGGCGAGCGCAGCGCCGAGGGCCTTGAAGATGGCTTCGAGCACGTGCCGGGAGTCCTCGCCGTCGATCAGGCGCACGTGGAGCGTCACTCCTGCCGCGTCCGCGAACGCGTCCAGGAAGCGCGCGGCGAGGTCGCCGCCGAGACCGCCGGCGCGAGCCTCGGTCAGGTCGACGTTGCTGTGCACGAGCGGCCGCTCGGAGACCTCGAAGACGATCTGTGCAAGTGCCTCCTCGGCGGGCATGAACGCCGAGCCGTGGCCCGGCAGCCCCTCCGCTCGCAAGACGTCCGCGAACGACTCCCCCAGAGCGGTGCCGGCGGCGGCGACCTCCGCCTGGCCCTCTCCCGGCGGCAGTTCCAGCGCGAGCTCGAACCCGCCGCTGCGCGCGAGCTGACCGAGCAGGTGGTCGAGGACGGGGATGCCGGTGGCGACGTTCGAGCTCCCGCCACCGGGCGCGATCCGGGCGCTCATGCCAGCGAGACTAACGAAACGAGGGGTACCAATCTGGCCGGAAATCGCCCATCATCCGAGCGGGTTCGATGAATCCCTTCAGATCAGGGAGATCTGGATGCGGCTCGTCAAATTGCTGTGCTTCGCCGTGCCGGCGGTCCTCGCGCTCGCCGGCTCTGCCCTGGGCGCGCGTGATCCGGGTGGCTCGGCCGTCTGGCCGAGCGGCACCGCTGTGGTCTCGTACGAGAGCGAGCACGCCCTCGCAGCCGCGCTCGAGCGGCATCCTGCGGAGCTCGTGCGGCGCGTACCGGCGCTGAAGGTCGCCGCTGTCCGCCCGAGCGGCAGCGTCGAGCGCTTCGCGCAGCGGATCGGCGCCGAACCCGGAATCGTCCGCGTCGAGCGGGCGGCGGCTCGACGGTCGCTCGTCGAGCCCGCCCTTGCCTCTCTCGCCCCCGCTCTGCCCTTCCAATGGCAGTACGCGGCCGTGCGGGCGGATCAGGTTCCCGCGACGGTGGCACAGGCGGCAGCGGGCTTCACGATCGCGGTGATCGACACCGGCGCCGATCTCGGCGCACCGGATCTCGGCGCGAAGGCACCGCACACCTACAGCGTCCGCAAGCGGCACGCGGGCGTTCCGGACGCCAACGGTCACGGCACCTTCGTCGCCGCCCTGGCCGCAGGCTCGTCGACGAACGGGGACGGGATCGCGGGCGTCGGCGGCGATGCACGGTTGATGGTCGTGCAGGCGGGCGGCGCGAACGGCGCCTTCACGGACGTGGACGAGGCTGCGGCGATCGTCTACGCGGTCGATCACGGCGCCAAGATCGTCAATCTCAGCCTCGGCGGGCCGACGACGTCATCGATCGAGAGGCGCGCGGTCGAGTACGCGGTCGCGAAGGGAGCGCTTCTCGTCGCAGCCGTCGGCAACGGCTACCAGCGCGGGAACGCGGTCGAGTATCCGGCAGCCCTGCTCCAGCCGGTCGGCTCGAGCGGCGTCGGCGGGCGCGGTCTCTCGGTCGCCGCGTCGACGCGTGAGGGAGGCCGGGCCCCGTTCTCGAGCACCGGCACGCACGTCTCCCTCGCCGCGCCGGGCGCGGCTGTCTTCAGCGCCCTCTCTGCCGCCTCGTCGCCGCTGCGCTATCCGCGCACGGCGCTGCCGGGAGCGCTCGGCGGGGTCTACGGCTACGGCAGCGGCACGTCGTTCGCGTCGCCGCAGGTTGCGGGAGCTGCCGCGCTCGTCTGGGCCGCCAATCCGCAGCTGCGCGCAGACCAAGTGGCGTCGATCATCGAGCAGACTGCATCCGGCAACGGCAGCTGGAACGCCGAGCTTGGCTACGGCGTTCTCGATGTTGCGGCCGCCGTCGCGAAAGCGCAGGCGACGCCGGTTGCGACTGTGGCGGCGGTCATGCCCGCCCAGGTGCAGAAGCCCGGCGCGCGCTCGCCGAACTAGCTTTCGACGCGCTCGATCGAGGCGCCGAGGCCGCGCAGGCGCTCGTCGATCCGCTCGTAGCCGCGGTCGATCTCGGCGACGTTGCCGATCGTCGACGTTCCCTCGGCGCAGAGCGCTGCGATCAGCAGCGCCATCCCGGCGCGGATGTCCGGGCTGGTCAGCCGCTCGCCGTAGAGTTGCGCGGGTCCGGTGACGACGACCCGGTGGGGATCGCAGAGGATGATCCGGGCGCCCATGCCGACGAGCTTGTCGACGAAGAAGAGCCGGCTCTCGAACATCTTCTCGAAGACGAGCACGGTGCCGTGGGCCTGGGTCGCGGTCACGACCGCGATCGAGGTCAGGTCAGCCGGGAAGGCGGGCCAGGGGCCGTCTTCCACCTTCGGGATCTGGCCGCCGAGGTCGTCCTGGATCTCGAGCCGCTGGCCGGGCGGGACGCGCACGGTTGTCTCTCCCACCTCGACGCGCACGCCCAGCCGCGCGAACGCGGGCAGGATCGAGATCAGATCCTTCGGCTCGATGTCCTCGATCGTGATGTCGCTGCC
Organism: Gaiellaceae bacterium; assembly: GCA_035556515.1. Taxonomy (GTDB): domain Bacteria; phylum Actinomycetota; class Thermoleophilia; order Gaiellales; family Gaiellaceae; genus Gaiellasilicea. The sequence continues at coordinate 12,954 of DATMEO010000153.1, read as the reverse complement.
GGTCGCCGCCGCCAGGCCGATGAAGCTCCCGACCTCGATGTGCTCGGGCGCGACGCGCCAGTCGCCGCCATGCAGGTCCGTGACGCCGTGGACACGGAGCACGTTCGACTCGATCCCCTCGATCTGGGCCCCGAGCGAGACGAGGAAGCGGCAGAGGTCCTGGACGTGCGGCTCGCAGGCGGCGTTACCGATCACCGTCTCGCCCTCGGCGAGCACCGCTGCCATGACGACGTTCTCCGTCGCCATCACGCTCGCTTCGTCGAGGAAGATCGACTTGCCGCGCAGCCGCGGCGCGCGCATCTCGAAGCGGCCGTTGAGCTCGATCTCGACCCCGAGCTCGGCCAGGCCGTGAATGTGCGGATCGAGGCGGCGGCGGCCGATCACGTCACCGCCCGGAGGCGGCACGGTCGCGCTGCCGAGGCGGGCAAGCAACGGGCCGGCGAGCAGGAACGAGGCGCGGATGCGGCGGCAGAGCTCCTCGTCGAGCTCGGACTTGTGGACCCCGGTCGAGTCGATCCGGATCTCGTTCTCGCCCAGCCACTCGGCGTCGGCGCCGATGTCGACGAGCAGCTCGACCATCGTCTGCACGTCGCGGATCCGCGGCACGTTCGTCAGCTGCACGGGCTCGGAGGCGAGCACGGTGGCGGCGAGGATCGGCAGGGCGCCGTTCTTGTTCCCGGCGGCGCGGACGCTGCCGCTGAGCGGGCGACCACCCTCGATCACGAAGGCCTGCATTCCGGTGGCTAGCGTAGTCGTGCTCACGGGGCGGGTTATCGTAGACGTCCTATGGAACTGACGCGAGACACAGCGTGGCAGACGCTGACGACGTACACGAAGAGCGAATCGCTGCTGCGGCACGCGCTCGCGGTCGAGGCCTCGACGCGGTCGTATGCGCGGCGGTTCGGCGAGGACGAGGAGCTCTGGGGCGTCGTCGCCCTCCTGCACGACTTCGACTACGAGATCCACCCCACGCTCGACAAGCACCCCCAGGACGGTGCCGCGATCCTGCGCGACGAGGGCTATCCGGAAGAGGTGATCGAGGCGGTCCTGTCGCACGCCGAGCACCTGTCGCTGCCCCGCGACACGATGCTGAAGAAGACGCTGTTCGCGTGCGACGAGCTCTCGGGCTTCGTGCACGCCTGCGGGCTCGTGCGCCCCGCGGGTCTCGACGGCCTCGAGCCGAAGTCGGTCAAGAAGAAGCTGAAGCAGCCCTCCTTCGCCGCAGGCGTTCATCGCGACGAGGTCTATGCGGGCGCGGAGCTGATCGGGCTCGAGCTGGACGAGCACATCGCGAACGTCGTCGCCGCGCTGCAGCCGATCTCACGGGAGCTCGGCCTGCGCACCGCCGCCGACGCGGCCTAGTTACAAGGCGGCCGCGAGCCGCTGCAGGTCGTTCTCGTTCGTCCACCAGCCGCAGGAGACGCGGACGAGCCCGGTCTTCGGGATCTCGCGCACGACGACCCCCTCCTCCGCCAGCTTCGCAACGAGCGCCGGCGGATCCTCGGCTTGGAAGGCGACGAGCGTCGCCCCGCCCGGCACGACCTCGGCCAGCGGCGCGAGCAGCTCCCGGCAGCGCGCCGCCTGCGCAGCGGCGTGCGCGAAGGCCCAGTCGGGGCGGATCGCGATCGCGGCCAGCAGGCCGGCGAGGAGGGCGCTCGAGAGCCAGCCGGGATCGAATCGTGCCGCGCCCGCCGCCGGCTCGAAGCTTCCGGACGGCTCGTAGCCGGCCTGCGAGAAGTAGCTGGGACGGGCGACGCGCAGGCGCTCCGGGTCGGCGAGCACGAGCGCACCGGTCGAATCGGGACCGCAGAGCCACTTCTGGCCGGAGATCGTGAGGAAGTCGAGGCCCGTGGCGTCGACCGGCATCGCTCCCACGGACTGCGCGCCGTCGACCAGCACCGGCACCCCCGTCTGCTCCCGCAATGCGCGCACGGGCAGCAGGCGACCGCTCGTCCAGAGCACCTGCGAGAGCGCAAGCAGGCGCGTCCGGGGCGTCACCGCAACGCGGATCGCGTCCGGATCCGGCTCGGCCACGACGACGCGCGCGCCGCTCGCGTGCACCGGCCCGAGCAGGCCGAAGTGCTCCTCGGTCGTCGTCACGATCTCGTCCTCCGGCTGCAGGTCGAGCCCGGCGAGGACGATGTTGCAGCCGTCGGTGGTCGAGCCGGTCAGCGAGACCTGCTCCGGCTCGGCGCGGACGAGGCCGGCGACCGCGACCCGGGTCCGCTTGCGCAGCTCGAGCATCCGCTCGAAGTACTCCTTGCCGAAGCGGCCGTCGGCGAGATCGGCGTCGAGTTGCTCCTGCACAGCCGCCGCGGTCGGGCGCGCGAGCGGGCCGAACGTGCCGGCGTTCAGATACGCGAGCCGCTCGAGCACCGGGAAGAGCGCACGGCCCTCCTCGGGCGTCACCCGATCCTCATCTCGACGGGAGCGTGGTCGGAGAGCACCGCGCCATTGTGCAGGCGCCGCTCGTCGGGCCAGACCTCGAGCGGCCCATGGTCGATCCCGGCGACGACGATGTGGTCGATATTCGGCCCGGGCAGGTCCGGGTCGCGCAGGTTGAAGTCCCCTGCGAGCACGCGCGCCTCCCCGGCTGACGCCATCGACTCGACGAGCTCGTGCGCGCGCTTCAGCTCGCTGCGCGGCACGTCGGGACGCTTGAACTCGTTCGAGGCGTGCACGTTTCCGATCACGACTCCCTCGAGCCGGACCGCGTGGCAGATGCGCCGTTCGCGACCACGCTCGCTGATTGCCGCCGTTCGGCGCTCGAGTGGGACGAGCGTCGGCGCGAGCAGGATCGCATTCGCCTGGCCCGTCACCCCGGAGCGGAACCGTTTCGGGTCGTGGCGCTGGAGGATGCCGCCGAGCCAGCGCGGCACCCACGTCCGCTTCGCGACGGCCGACGCGGCGGTCATTCCGCTCCACTCTTCGAGCTGCGAGAGCGCCCAGAGCGGCAGCTCCTGCAGGCAGAGCGCGTCGGGAGCATCGCGCGAGACGAGCTCGACCATCTCTCGGAGATGCACTCGGCGCCCCGGCGGCGACGTGCGGCCGTGGTAGACGTTCCAGCTTCGGATCAGCACGGGCACCGGCCCACGGGCACTAGCCTACGAACCCCGTGCGCGTCGTCGTCGCCGACCCCCCTGCCTTCACGCCTCCGTACGACCACGCGCTCGCTGCCGCGCTCGCTGCAGCGGGAGCCGAGGTCGAGCTGGTGACGTCCCGCTTTCGCTTCGGCGCCGTCGCCGAGCCCGACGGCTACCGGCGGCGCGAGCTCTTCTACCCCCTCTCGTCGCGGCTCTTCGGCCGCTCGCGCCTGCGCCTGCCGCTGAAGGTGCTCGAGCATCCGCTCGGCCTGGCGCGCCTCGCTGCGACTCCGGCCGACGTCGTCCACGTGCAGTGGCTGGCGCTGCCGGAGGCCGACTCGTGGTTGCTGCGCCACCCCGCGCCGCTCGTGCTCACCGCCCACGACCTGCTGCCGCGGAGGACGGCGGCGAAGACCGGCCTCTGGCACCGCGCGTTCGGGCGCTTCGAGCGGATCGTCGTCCACTCCGAGCGCGGACGGGAGACTCTGGCCGCCTTCGGTGTTCCGGAGGAGAAGCTGCGCGTGATCCCGCACCCCGTCACTCCGAGCGACCCAGCCCGGGCGGATGACGGCCGCACCGTGCTCGCGCTCGGGCTCGTGCGGCCGTACAAGCAGCTCGAGCACGCACGCGACGCCGTCTCGCGCGTGCCGGGAGCACAGCTGCGCGTCGCCGGCGACGCCGCTGCCTTCCTCTCCGAGGCCGAGATCGACCGCGCGCTTGGCGAGTCGACCGTCGCCGTCTTCCCCTACCGGCCCGAGCTCGACCAGAGCGGCGCCCTCCTCCGCGCCCTTGGCGCCGGCGTACCAGCGGTCGTCTACGACGTCGGCGGCCTCGCCGAGCCCGTGCGGGCGTTCGGGGCCGGGCGCGTAGTGGCGCCGGACGACGTCGAGGGCCTGGCAGCCGCCATTCGCGAGCTCGTCGATGACGAGGCGGCACTCGCAGAGGCGCGCGCAGGTGCGATGCGGGCGCGCGAGGCGCTGACCTGGGAGTCGTCCGCGCAGGCCCACCTCGACCTCTACCGTGAGCTCGCGTGATCTTCCGGCGCGACCGCTTCGGCGACCTCGTCCGCCGTCAGCTCGACCTCTTCGCCGAGGACGACGCCGAGCTCGTCCAAGAGGCCGAAGACGCCGAGCGTGCGTACGACGAGGCCGAGCGGGACGAGGCCGAAGAGGCGTACGGCGACTACCAACTCGTGCTCGAGGCGATCGCCGACCGGCTCGGAGAGATCCGCGACAGCTACGTGGCGACGCTCGACGAGGACGCGGCAGACGAGTACGAGCGGGCGTTCGTGCATGCCGCCCGCAAGCGCTATCCGAAGCTGACGTCAGAGTTCTAGGGCGCTATGCGCATCGAGGACTACGGCCTGATCGGCGACTTGCAGACCGCGGCGCTCGTCGGGCTCGACGGCTCGATCGACTGGCTCTGCTTCCCGCGCTTCGACTCTGGCGCGTGCTTCGCGGCACTGCTCGGGGACGAGAGCAACGGGCGCTGGCTGCTCGCACCGGACTGCCCGGTCGAGCGCGTCGAGCGCCGGTACCGGGAGCGCTCGCTCGTGCACGAGCTCGACTTCCACACCGAGCACGGCAGCGTGCGGGTGACCGACTTCATGCCTCCGCGCGGCACCGATCCCGACATCGTCCGGATCGTCGAGGGACTCGAGGGGAGCGTCCCGATGCGCATGGAGCTCGTGCTCCGCTTCGACTATGGCTCGATCGTCCCGTGGGTGCACCGGCTCGAGGACGACACGCGAATCGCGGTTGCCGGGCCTGACGCGATCGCGTTCCGGACTCCCGTCCCGCTCCGAGGCGAGAACCTGAGCACGGTGGCCGAGTTCGCCTCGGAGCCCGGTGAGCGGGTCCCGTTCGTGCTGACGTGGTTCGAGTCGCACCGCGACCCGCCGCGGGCGATTACGCCTGAGCACGCCTACGACGACACGTGCTCCTTCTGGAACGAATGGCTCCACAGCTGCTCGTACGGCGGTCGCTACTCCGAGGCCGTCTTCCGCTCGCTGATGGTGCTGAAGGCGATGACGTACGCGCCGACGGGCGGCATCGTCGCCGCCCCGACGACCTCGCTGCCCGAGCAGATGGGCGGCGTGCGCAACTGGGACTACCGCTTCTGCTGGCTGCGGGACGCGAGCTTCGCGCTCGCCGCGCTGATCGGGAACGGCTTCGTCGACGAGGCGGGCGCGTGGCGAAAGTGGCTGCTGCGCGCGGTCGCCGGCGACCCAGACGATCTCCAGATCATGTACGGCCCTGCCGGCGAGCGGCGCCTGACGGAGCTCGAGCTGGACTGGCTCGACGGCTACGAGGGCTCGAAGCCGGTCCGGATCGGCAACGGAGCCAGCACGCAGTTCCAGCTCGACGTCTACGGGGAGGTGCTCGACGTCCTCTACCAGGCGCGCCTGCGCGGGCTGGCGGCGGACGACACCGCCTGGGCACTCGTCCGCCATCTGCTCGAGAACCTGGAGGCGCGCTGGCGCGAGCCGGACGAGGGCATCTGGGAGGTGCGTGGGCCACGGCGCCACTTCACCCACTCCAAAGTGATGGCGTGGGTGGCGTTCGACCGCGGTCTGCGGCTGATCGAGGAGCTCGGGCGCTCAGGCCCGGCGGAGCACTGGCACCACGTTCGGGACGAAATCAAGGCCGAGGTGCTCGAGCAGGGCTTCGACCGAGAGCTCGGCTCGTTCGTCCAGTCCTACGGGTCGAAGCGCCTCGACGCGAGCCTGCTGACGATCCCGCTCTACGGCTTCCTCCCGCCCGACGATCCGCGCGTGCGCGGCACACTCGAGGCGGTCCGCCGAGAGTTGCTCGTCGACGGCTTCGTCCAGCGCTACCGCCACGACGAGGAAGTCGAGTCGGTCGACGGCCTGCCGCCGGGCGAGGGCGCCTTCTTCCTCTGCTCGTTCTGGTTCGTCGACAATCTGATCCTGCTCGGCGAGCTCGACGAGGCGTTCGAGATGTTCGAGCGCCTGCTCTCGCTCCGGAACGACCTCGGGCTGCTCTCGGAGGAGTACAACCCGACGCTCAAACGGTTCGTCGGCAACTTCCCGCAGGCGTTCTCGCACATCGGCCTCGTCAACACGGCGCTGCGGCTCGACGGTGCCCTGGCTCAGAACGACGCAAAGAGCCCGACGATCGCTCCGTAAGCGACGTGGAGCGCGAACGTGAGGCCCATGGTCGCGCGTCCGTAGTTGACCAGCAGGAATCCGGGCGGTTCCAGGATGGGCGTGTCGCGTGCGTCGGTCCACGCCGTTCCCATCCGAGGGTGGACGGCCGGCAGCAAGACGTTGAGGAGCGCCCCGCCCGCGAAGAGGCCGTGCGCGGCGCCGAGCGCGGCGCCGAGCAGGAGGCCCGCACGGTCGACCGACTCGAAGACGAGTCCGTACGCGAGCGCAAAGACGAGCCCGTTGCCGAAATGGATCGCGTAGCCGATCACGCTGGCCCGATTCCGGTTGACGGTGAAGACCGTCCCGAGCAGGAGCGGGATGTCCATGCGCGTCCAGCCGACCGACTGGGCGAGGCGAGAGCCTGTCGTCAGCACGACGGTGCCGACGAGCCCGCCGGCCAGGGCGGCCAGGATCACGCGCCGTCTCCGCCCGCGAGCGAAACGGCGGCGTTCACCAATGCCAGGTGGACCAGCGCGAGCGGAACGTTGCCGAGGTGCTCGCCGGTCGTGGGGTCGATCTCCTCGGCATAGAGGCCGACGTCGTTTCCCAGCTCGACGAGCTCGGCCATCAGCGTTTCGCCCTCCTGACGGCGGCCGGCGCGCGCGAGCGCGTCCACGAGCCAGAACGAACACGTGAGAAAGGCGCCCTCCTTCTCCGCGGCGCCGGTGTAGCGGTAGAGCAGCGGGCCGCCCGCGCCGAGCTCGCGCCGGATCGCGTCGACGGTCGCGAGGAAGCGGGGCTCGGTCGCGTCCACATAGGCGCAGAGCGGCAGCGAGAGGAGCGCGGCGTCCGCCTCGGCGCCCAGCTCCGGCGCGCGGACGTAGGTGTCGCGCTCGCCGTCGTAGCCTTCGCCCTCGATCCAGTCGCGAACTGCGTCCGCCTCGGCGCGCCAGTGTGCGCCCCGGTCGGGCAGTGCACCCGCCTCCGCAAGGTCGGCTGCGCGGTCGAGCGCTGTCCAGCACATCGCCTTTGACTGAACGTAGCTCCGTTGCGGACCTCGTGACTCCCAGATGCCCGCATCGGGCTCCCGCCAGCGCTCGGCGACGTAGTCGGCGAGCTCGGCCAGCTCCCGTCCGGTTGCGGCGCCGAGCGAGCCCGTTCGGCTGCGGAAGCGGGCGGCGCTCTCGAGCAGTTGCCCGTAGACGTCGAGCTGAAGCTGGTCGGCGGCGGCGTTTCCGACTCGGACGGGCGTCGAGCCTCGGTAGCCGGGCAGCGCGAGCTCCTCCTCGGTCGTCTTGACGCCGCCGTCGATGCAATAGAGCGGCCGCACGCGCGGTGCGCTCGTCCGCGTCGCGTGCATCTGCCACCAGAAGAACGCGCGCGCTTCGTCGACGTAGCCGAGCGAGAGCAGCGCGCGCATCGTGTAGATGCCGTCGCGAAGCCAGCCGAAGCGGTAATCCCAGTTGCGGTCGGCCCCGAGCTGCTCGGGCAGCGACGTGGTCGGCGCGGCGACGATCGCGCCCGAGGGCGCGAACGTGAGCAGCTTCAGCACGAGCGCGGAACGGACGACCTGCTCGCGCCACGGGCCGTCGTACGACGCGCGGCCGCTCCACTCACGCCAGAAAGCGGCCGCCTCCTCGAGCCTGCGCTCTGCGTCTGCGCGGCAGGGCAGCACGAGCGGCTCCGCCGACGCAGCGGCAAGCACCAGCGTGGCGCGCTCGCCCGCCGAGAGCACGAAGGAGCCGTCGCCCGCGTTCCAGGCGCAGAGCGCCACCGCCTCGCCGCCGCAGGTGGCGACGAGCGCCCCGCCGCGCCGGCCGAGCTCGGTTTCGCGCCGGCCGAAGTCGAATCTCGGCGCGAAGCGCCAGCACAGCTCGACACGTCCCTCCACCCCGTCGACGACGCGCACGAGCTCGCGCAGCGGAGCAAGCGCATGTTCGTCGTGGAGCGTCAGCGCATCGGTGACCCGCACGACGCCGGAACCGGTACGGAAGGTTGTCTCGAGCACGTTCGTGCCGTCGCGATAGCGCCGCTCCGCCTCGAATGCCTCCACCGGGTGGAGCTCGAAACACCCGCCGTGCTCGGCGTCGAGGATCCGGTCGAAGACAGGCGCCGAGTCGAAGTTCGGCAGGCAGAGCCAGTCGACCGAACCGTCGCGGCCCACGAGAGCAGAGGTACGACCGTCCCCGACGACCGCGTAGTCGGCAATCGGGAGGTAGCCGTCGGTGCGCATCGGATCGTTGTGCCCCGTCTGGCAACTACCTATGCCCGAAGTGGTGCGCAGCGGGGAGCGAGGCGCCGACGTCGCTTGACGCGATCCGGCGCGCGAGTGGGCTCAGGCTCTCGAGCGACTCGACCACGATGTTGCGGTTGTCCTTGATGTGCTCGAAGCGGCCGCGCACGAGCAGGAGCGGCTCGCCGCGGACGATCGCGCGATTCCGCTCGTAGAGCTCGGGCGAGACGATCAGGTTCACCTGACCGAGCTCGTCCTCGAGCAGCATGAAGACGATCCCGTGCGCGGTCGACGGCCGCTGGCGCGCCACCGCCATGCCTGCGAACGCGACCTTGCTGCGGTGCGGCGCCTCGTTCAGGCGGTCGCTCGAGAGCACGTCGGGCGGCAGGTGCTGGCGCAGCAGCGTCAGCGGGTGGACGTCGATCGAGACGCTCGTCGTCGCGTAGTCGGCGAGCATCCGCTCCCAGGCGGTCAGGTCGGGGAGCTCCGGGGTCGCCACCGTCGGGTCGAGCTCGAGCGAGAGCTGCTTGTGCTCGCGTTGCACCGTCTGCGGGCGGGTGACGAGGCCGAGCTCCCAGAGCAGGTCGCGCCGCTTGCCGAAGCGGTCGCAGGCGCCGCTGCGGAGGAGCGCTTCGAGCTCGCGAGCGTCGAGCGGCACGCGGCGCGCAAGATCGCCGACTCCTGAAAACTCGCCACGCGCCTCCCGCTCGACGACCACCGCCTCGGCGTCGTCCTCCCCCACCGACTTCACGTACTCGAGCCCCATCCTCACGGCACTTTCTTCCCACGTGCAGAACACCTCGCTGAGGTTGACGTCTGGTGGTCGCACCTCCACACCACGTCTCTGTGCATCCCGCACGAGCGACGACGGCGGATAGAAGCCCATCGGCTGCGCGTTCAGGAGCGAGCAGAGGAACTCGGCCGGGTAGTGGTGCCGCAGCCAGGCCGACTGGTAGGCGAGGAGGCCGAACGCGGCCGCGTGCGACTTGGGGAAGCCGAAGCCGGAGAAGGCCGCGAGCTTGTCGTAGACCCGGTCGGCGGTCTCGCCGTCGACGCCGTTCTGCGCCGCACCTTCGACGAACCGCTCGCGGAACGCCTCGATCGCCTCCTCGCTCCGCTTCCGGCTCATCGCCCGCCGCAGCCCCTCCGCCTCGCCGATCGTGAAGCCGGCGAGCGCCATCGCCACCTCCAGCACCTGGTCCTGGAAGACGACGACGCCGTGCGTGTCGCGGAGCGGCTCGCGCAGCAGCTCGTGGTCGACCGGTGGCACGTAGCCCGGATCGACCCGCAGCCGCTCGCGCGCGTCGATGTACGGGTGCACGGCCTTGCCCTGGATCGGCCCCGGCCGCACGAGCGCCACCTGCACGGTCAGGTCGTCGAGATTCTCCGGCTTCGTCCGGAGCAGGCTCTGCATCTGCGCGCGGCTCTCGATCTGGAAGTCGCCGATCGTGTCCGCCTTCTGGATCTCCGCGTAGACGTCCCGGTCGTCGAGCGGGATCCGCGAGAGGTCGATCGGCTCGCCGTACACCTCGGCGATCTGCTCGACGCAGTCCTCGACCGCCGAGAGCATCCCGAGCCCGAGCAGATCGATCTTGAGGAAGCCCGCGTCGGAGCAGGAGTCCTTGTCCCACTGGCAGATCTGCCTGCCGGTCATCGCCGCCGGCTGCAGCGGCACGAGCTCGACCAGCGGCCGCGACGAGATCACCATCCCGCCAGGGTGCTGTGAGATGTGGCGCGGCAGGCCGGCGATCTCGCGCGTCAGCTCGGCGAACGCGCGCCAGCGCGGCGAGAGCAGCCGCCGCTCGGACTCGGGGAGCAGGGCGAGCTCGTCGGCGACCTTCTTCGCGTTCCAGCCGTCCGAGACGCGCGCGAGCCGCTCCAGCTCGGCGAACGGGAGCCCGAGTGCCTTGCCGACGTCGCGGATCGCGCCGCGCGCCCGGTAGGTGGAGAAGCTGGCGACGAGTGAGGCGTGCTCGCGGCCGTAGCGCTCGGTGACGCCGAGGATCAGCTGCTCGCGAATGTCGCGTGGGAAGTCGAGGTCGATGTCCGGCACCGACATCAGCTCGCGGTTGAGAAAGCGGCCGAGCGAGAGGTTCTGCGCGACCGGGTCGACGTGCGAGAGGCCGGTCAGGTAGCAGACGATCGATCCCACCGACGAGCCGCGCCCCCGCCCGGGCGGCAGCCAGCGCCGCGGCGAGCCGGGCCCCCGGATCCCGTTCGCGAGCTCCCGCGCCAGCTCGAGCACCTCCCAGTGGAGGAGGAAGAAGCCCGCGAGCCCGAGCTCGTCGATCAGCCGCAACTCCGACTCCAGTCGCGCGCGAGCCTGGCCAAGTAACAGTCTGTTACTTGGCGGGTAGCGCTCGGCGAAGGCGTCCTGGCAGACCTGGGCGAGCTGCTTGATCGCCGGAACCTCGCCGTCGGAGAAATCGGGATAGCGGTAGCCGAGCTCTTCGGTCAGGTCGAACTCGAGCCGCGCGGCGATCTCGGCCGTGCGCAGGACAGCCTCGCGGTCGTCCGGAAAGAGCTCGAGCAGCTCCGCCGGCGCGCGCAGGATGCTCTCGCGGTTGCCGCGGCGCTCGCGCTCGCTCGCCTCGAGCGAGGTGTTGTGGCGGATCGCGACGAGGACGTCCTGGAGCGCGGTGCGGCGGGGATGGTGAGCGTGGACGTTGCCGGTGACGACGGTCTCGACGCCCGTGTGCGCGGCGAGGTCGCGCAGGAGTGCGTTCCGCCTGGCGTCGCCGCGCTCGAACGGCCGCTGCAGCTCGACGTAGAAGCGCTCCCGCCCGAAGGCTCGTGCGAGTGCGACAGCGGCGTTGGGATCCTGCACGCCGAGACCCCGGCGGGCACAGCCGGAGAGACAGACGAGCCCCTCGTTCAGCTCCGCGAGCAAGGTCGGATCGAGCGCGGGCGGCAGCAATGCACCTTCCTTGGGCCTTGTGTACGCGTGCGCCGCGGTCAGGAGCCGGCAGAGGTTCGAGTACCCCCGCGACGACTCGACGAGCAAGGTCACGTGCGCGCCGCCGTGCAGGGTCACCTCCGCGCCGGTGATCGCACGGACGCCGACGAGCTTCGCCGCGTGGGCGAGCTCGAGCGAGCCGAAGACACCGTCGTGGTCGGTGAGCGCGATCGCCTCGTAGCCGAGCTCGGCCGCCCGCAGCGCGAGCTCCTCAGGGTGCGAGGCGCCGTCCAGGAATGAATAGGCTGAATGGCAATGGAGCTCGACGTAGGCCACGCGATTCACCTACCGGCCGCCGGCGGCGAGGTCGTCGGCGACTCCGCGGAGCGGCGGCTCGAGATCCTCTCCGACCGCGAGGAGCTGGTCGCGACCTGGACGCGCTTCGGGCCGCACCGCGACGGCGCGAGCGCGCACGTGCACCGGGAGCACAACGATCTCTTCTACGTCCTCGAGGGCGAGCTGACCGTCTTCGCGGGACCTGACCGCGTCGACCACGTGCTCCGGCCGGGAACGCTCGCGCTCGCGCCGCCGCTCGTCGTGCACGGCTTCAGGAACGCGAGCGACGCCGATGTCAAGTACCTCAACTTCCACGTGCCGGGCGGCGGCTTCGCCGCCTACATCCGCGGCGACGCTCCCGGGTTCGACTCGTTCGACCCGCCCGAGGACGGCGGCGGGCCGCTCGAGGACGCCTACGTCGGCACGGGCGAGGTGCTCTCCGACCGGCCGGGACTGCAGGTCGCACTGCTCGTCGACGTGGACGAGATCGCGATTGTGGACGTGACGAGCGCACCCGGCGGCAGCGCGCCGACGCCGCCGCTGCACGTGCACGAGCGGCACGTGGAGAGCTTCTACGTGGTCGCGGGCGAGCTCGCGTTCACGGCCGGTGGTGAGGAGCTGAGCGCGACCGCCGGTTCGTGGGTGCAGGTGCCGCCGAACGTGCCGCACTCGTTCGCGCCGGCGGGCTCGGAGCCGGCGCGGTACGTCAACGTGCACACGCCGAGCCGCGGCTTCGGCGACTTCACCCACGCGCTCCTCGCAGCGCGGAACGAAGACGAGCTTGTGGCAGCGCGGGCCGCGTTCGATCAGAGGGCGGTCTAAATGGACGCACGGGAGCGCTACGACGAGCTCGTCGACGACCTCTGCGCCCGGCACGACGACGTCGAGCCGTCGCAGATGATGGGCATGCCCTGCGTGAAGCGGAGCGGGAAGCTGGTCGCCGGCTTCACGCGCGGTGCGATGGTCTTCAAGCTGCCCGACCCCGCTGCGCACGCGCGGGCGCTGGCGCTCGACGGCGCGCACCTGTTCGACCCCTCCGGGAAAGGGCAGCCGTTCAAGGAGTGGGTGGTCGTGCCGGCGGCGCACGCGGCCGAGTGGGAGTCGTTCGCCGAGCTCGCCCTGGCCAAGTAACAGTCTGTTACTTGGCATCGTTCAAGCCCGCTGGCTGAACCAGCAGCCGGCTTCCTCGTCGCGGAAGACGCACGCGTTCCGGCCCGACTCGAGCACGAGGTCGAAGTAGCGGCGGTCGAGCGGTTCCTCGGTCCACCAGCGGTCGACAACGCGCCACTCCTCGCGC
>DATMEO010000152.1:0-16461 GCA_035556515.1 Gaiellaceae bacterium | reverse complement strand
TTCATCTGCGCCCAGACGCCGACGAAGCCGGCGCGGACGAGGTTCGCGTCGTCGAGGCCGAGTAGTTCGGCCAGCGGCTCGGCGAGCAGGACGCCGGCGACGAGCCCCGCGGTGGCGCTCGCCATCGTGAACCAGAACGCGGTGCGAACGACGAGCCGCCGTTGGGCCGGGTCGGTCGAGTCGAAGTAGAAGCGGAAGAAGGCCGACGAGATCCCGGCCCGGAGGATCGTGACGAGCACTGCCGAGAGCGCGACGATCAGGCCGACGGCGCCGAGGTCCGCGGTGTCGAGGTAGCGGGTGTAGAGCGGCAGCAGGAAGACGGCGAGCACGCGCGAGACGACCCCGCCCAGCCCGTACACGGCCGAGTGGCGGCCGAGCCGCCTCATCTGGGCGCCGAGCGACGTCATCTAGAGACGACGGTAGAGGTCGAGCAGGCGGTCGGCGACGCGCTCGACGTCGTGGACCTGCTCGACGTACGCGCGAGAGGCGGCGCCGAGCTGGCGGCGGCGGGCCGCGTCGGCGACGAGCGGGCGAAGCGTCTCGCGAAGTGTCTCGGCGGTCGCGGAGACGATCGGGACGCGGGTGCCCAACGCCTCCTCGGTGCGGCGGACGGCCTCGTCGTGGAGGAAGGTCACCACGGGCTTGCCGAGCGCCATCGCCTCGATCGCGAAGAGGCCGTACCAGCCCGCGTTCAGCTGGTCGACGACGATGTCCGCCGCGCGGTAGCGCTCGAACGCCTCGTCGTGGTGGAGGTCTTCGACCAGCTCGAGGTCGGCGTCGAGCCCCTCGACCGCGTCGACGACGTGCTCGCTGCCCTTGCGCCGGCGCGAGGAGGGCGCGTGCACGATCAGCGGTCGCGCGCGGTCGCTTGGCGGCACGGGCTCGATCCGCGAGAGGTCAACACCGGGCGGGATCACCTCTGCCTCGGGCACCCAGCGAATTGCGTCGTAGCTCCCGACCACCTGGGCGTCCGCCTGCTTGCCGTAGGCGAGCTGCTCCGGCGTCTTGCCGCGGATGTCGGAGCCGAGGTAGTGCATGACCGACTTCTTTCGCGCCGCGCGGAGGATCGGGAACTGGAGCCGCTTGGGGACGAGCGTCAGCCCGAAGTGGAAGTGGAAGACGTCCGTGCGGGGCAGCAGCCGAGCGAGCGCAGCCCACTGCTTGGCCTGCCTGCCAAGTAACAGACTGTTACTTGGCGCTTCGAGCGACCAGTCCGCTTCCGGATGCAGTTTGTAGCGCTCGAAGACGACGAGCCGCGCATCGACGCCGCGCCGACGGAGGGCTTCGGCATTCGTCCACGGCACGCCGGCAGTGTTGACCGGGCAGAGCGTGACGCGCAGCGGCCGTTCAGGACGGCTGTGCACGAAAATTCACGCAATCGGCACGGAAACGGCACTCGCGCGTGAGTTCTCGCGCGCTACCGTACGCCGCCCCGTGGGTGGGTGGGGGGTGGTGAGGTGGGTCCGGGGAGCGCGCGCCATCAGCCCGCCGCGTGCGCCGCCGAGTCGACGACGCGGCCGTCGAAGTCGACCTGGTCGAAGTAGCGCAGGCTCGCCCGGCCCGGCTGGATCCGCGAGCGCAGCCCCGCGAGCTCCTCGTCGGAGATCTCGCCGAGCGCGCGCTTGACCCCGAGGTAGGGCAGGTTCAGGTCATCCTGGTAGACGATCGTCGAGATCCGCGGGTTGATCTCGATCACGTGCTCGCCGACGAGCTGGATGTTGAAGAACCACTCGATCGCGAGCTCCTCGACCAACTTGTCGGCGGTCGCCATCAGCTCCTCGTCCTCAAGCGTGACGAAGTACATCGCGAGCCCGGCGCGCATCGCCTCGCGCGTCTTCGGGTGGCCGAGGACGACGCGTTCCCCGTCCGCGATCCCGTCGATCGTCCGCTCGCCGCCGGTCGCCAGCTCCATCACGAGCAGATCGGGCCCACCCTCGCCCGGGAGCAGCTCGACGGCCTCCTCCAGCCGCATCGCCACCGATCCCGGCCGCTCGTTCAGCAGCTGATGGGCGCGGTCGACGGTGGGGTCGAGGATGCGAAAGCCGCGCGAGCCGGAGGAGAAGACGGGCTTGAAGCAAACGGGCCGGTCGGGGTAGCCGAGCTCCTCGGCCGCGGCGGCGACCTCTGCGGCGCCGTTCACGCGCCGGAAGTCGGGGCCCTTGACGCCGAGCCGCTGCAGCAGCGCGTACGTCTCCGCCTTGTCGTTCGAGCGGTGGATCGTGTCCGGCGCGGAGACGAGCACCGGCACCGGGAAGCGGTCGCGGTGCTCGGCCAGCCCTTCGAGGTCGAACGACGACTGCGGCAGGACGACGTCGACGCCCTCGCGATGGACGATCTCGAGCACGGCGTCCGCAAAGCCGGGGTCGGAGCCGGCAGGAACCGGGTGAAAGGCGTCGCAGAGGTGGCGACCGACCGAGCGCTCGCTCATGTCGGTGCCGACGAGCCGGACCGTCCGCTCGCCGTTTGCGCGCAGGCCCTTCAGCAGCGCCGCGGTGCCGGGAGCGCCGGAGGCGCTGACAAGGACGGTGACGTCCTTCATGACAAGTCGATCCGGTCGGCTGCGAGCTGGTCGAGACGCCGTTCCTTCTCCTCCTCGAGCATCGCGCGCATCGTCTCGCCCATCCGCGTGCCGGGGTAGACCCAGATCTCCGGGTGCGTCAGCAGCTGCAGCCACGGGAATGCGCCGGCTCGCAGCTCCTCGTGCGGGCAGCCCGAGCGCCAGTGCTGGTTCGAGTCGGAGCGGTAGGTCTCCGGATCGAACCAGGGCGGCTCCATCACGTTGATCGCCCCGTCCACCGGCGCCCGCATGTACTCCGGGTCGGGGTTGTGCCAGGCGAGCAGAGGGTCGAAGCGGTCGTCCAGGTCGATCCGCGGATAGACCGCGTGCAGGCCGACGCGGTGCCCGAGCTCGCGCAGCCGCACGAGCGCGCCCTCGCCCTCGTGCGAGCTCAGGTTGTAGAAGACCGAGCCCGTCATCAGGAAATAGGTCGCCTGCGCGCCCGCGTCTGCCTCGACCTCTGCCATCCGCAGCGCCGCGTCGAGCGAGAGGTCGACGTCGTGCCTG
Organism: Gaiellaceae bacterium; assembly: GCA_035556515.1. Lineage (GTDB taxonomy): Bacteria > Actinomycetota > Thermoleophilia > Gaiellales > Gaiellaceae > Gaiellasilicea. The sequence continues at coordinate 13,397 of DATMEO010000152.1, read as the reverse complement.
AGGACGAGGTCGCCCTCGCGCGGCTCGTCCTCGAAGAAGGCGAACCGGTAACCCCCTGCCTGCGCCGCCTCGAGCAGTTCCCGGTAGTGGCCCAGGTCGAACGCGCAGCTCACCGCGCACTCCGGAGACTTTGTGTCTGATAGACACAAGCACGCTCGCCCTGCCGGCCAGCCAGCATGGTTGCGCTGGCCGTCGCCGTTTCTGAGGGGCTTGTGTCTATCAGACACAAAGTTCTCACGCCTGCTCGACCTCCACCTCGAGCAGGCGCGCTGCGGCCTCGGCTCGCCGCAGGGCCTCGACTGAGTTGTCGGCGGTCGCGATCACGTAGCCGCGGCGGTCGCCGTCGAGTCGGACCGGCCTGATCGTCTCGCCGACCTGGAGGTATGTGTCCGCCTGGACAACGCCCTCGGCCGCGAGCACCGGCTCGAGCGGACCGATCGAGACGACCTTTCCCGTCGGCAGCGGGCCGGGATTCGCGGTGAGAAAGCGGATCGCGAGCGGCTGCTTGAACGTCGGCAGCACGATCTCGTCGGTCGCCTCCTCGCCGAGCGCCTGCCGCAGCGCGACCTCGACGAGGTCGACGCCGACCGCGTGGCGGACGAGGTCGGCCATCTGGCCGCCCGGGATGCGTGCGGCGACCTCGACGACCCGCACCGAGCCGTCGTCGGAGACGATCAGTTGCGGGAACGCGATCCCGTCGCGCAGGCCGAGCGCGTGGACCGCGTGCACGGCGACCCGCTCCGCCTCGGCGAGCACGTCCGCGTAGATCGTGGCCGGGTAGACGTGGATCCAGCCGACGCCGAAGCCGATTCCCGGAGGCCGCAGCCGGTCGGAGAGCGTCAGCGGGAACGCCTCGCCGCCGCGCGCGATCACGATCCCGTTCAGCTCGAGCCCGTCGTGGAAGCTCTCGACGATCGCCTCGTCGGTGGGCGACTCGGCCAGCGCCGCGTGCACGTGCCCGTCGAGCTCGTCCTTCGACTCGACGTAGAAGATCCCGCGCTGTCCTCCCGAGTCGGCCGGCTTCAGCACCGCCGGGACGCCGACGGCGTCGAGCGCTGCGCGCGCACTCTGCATGTCGCGGGCGCCGGCGAAGCGCGGCTGCGGGACGCCTGCGTCGGCGAGCGTGCGGCGCATCGCGATCTTGTGCGTCATCAGATGCGCCGTCTCGGTGCCGATCCCCGGGAGACCGAGCGCCTCGGCGACGGCCGCGACGACGGGCACGGCACGGTCGGCGGAGACGGTGAGGACGCCGTCGACGGAGTGACGACGCCCGACCTCGGTGACCGCGGCGACGTCGGTGAAGTCGACCGCCTCGCCCACGTCCGCGGCCTGGAGCCCAAGCGCATCCTGGTTGCGGTCGACGGCGACGACGCGGAGGCCGAGCTCCTTCGCCCGCAGGATCGCGCGCCGCTGGTGGCGCCCGGCGCCGACGAATAGGACCGTCTTCACGTCGCGCGCGATCGTATCCCGGCCGCCTACGAGCCAGTCGGGAAGACCGGCGCGATCTGATCCCACTGGCCCGACACGCACGCGTTCGCACGCGTGAATCTGGAGTGGACCTCTCGCCCGCGGTAATCGCCGTCGAGGACGGCGACGGCCTCGTCACCCCCCGGGATCTCCTCGCAGCGGTTGGGCGGCGCGACCGGGCCGAACGGATCTGCGACTGCCGCCAGCGCGGCGCAGGCTGCTTCGGGATCGGGATGGTCGCCGCTGGGCGGATCGCAGCGCAGCGTCCACGCGATCGAGTCGCCCGTCTCGCCGTTCGGCCAGAGCGTCAGCTTCAGGTCGATCGCCGCGTCGGCGCTCGCGCCCTGAGCACCACCGCCGCCGCAACCGGCCAGGAGGAGCGTGATCAGCGCCGTCAGCGCGACCGCTCGGGTCACGAATTGGGATTGGCGGAGAAGCCCGGCACGAGGAACGCGAGCCGCTTCGCCCGCGAGATGTCGCAGCCGTTTCGCATCCCGATCAGCACCCAGATCCGGCCGCCCTTGTGCGTGCCTGCGATCACCGCCTGCTGCGGGCCGCCGTACTGATCCGTGCAAACCAGATTCTTCCGCCTGGGCGCAAACGGTCTCGCCAGCGCGTCGAGTTGGCGACACACGGCGGCGGCGCGCGGCACCGTGCCGCCCGCCGGGTTGCAGCGCAGCGTCCATTTCTCCGGCGTCTTCGAGCCGCGGCCCTCCGGCCAGTACGAGATCGTCAGCTGCGTCTCCGGCGTCGAGCCGGTTGCTCCCTGGCTCGCACCGCAGCCGACGGCGGCGACCAGGACTGCGATCAGCAGGGCGGTGCGCATGCCAGGAGACACGGTAGCGCGCCGGTAAACTCGCCGCGTGCTCCAGGGCAAGAAGATCTTCATCACGGGCGGTGCAGGCTTCATCGCCACGACGCTTGCCCGCCGCCTCGTCGATGAAAACGCGATCGTCGCAGCCGACAACATGCACCGCGACGCGCTCTCGGGCACCCCGCTCGCCGACCATCCCAACTTCACGCTCCACCAGGCGGACGTGCTCGACGCAGAGACGATGAAGGAGCTGTCCGCGGGTGCGACGCACATCGTCCACTGCGCCGCGATCGCCGGCGTCGACACCGTGCTCGAGAGCCCGGTGCGGACGATGCGCGTCAACGTGATCGGCACCTACAACCTGCTCGAGGCGGCGGTCAGCACGCTCGACAGCCTCGAGCGCTTCATCGACTTCTCCACCAGCGAGGTCTTCGGCACGCACGCGTTCCGGGTCGAGGAGGGTCAGGTCTCGACGATCGGCTCGGTCGGCGAGGCGCGCTGGACGTACGCGGTCTCGAAGCTCGCGGGCGAGCATATGGCGCACGCCTACCACGACGAGCTCGGGCTGCCTGCGGTGACCGTCCACCCGTTCAACGTCTTCGGCCCGGGCCAGATCGGCGGCGGCGCGATCCGCGCCTTCATCGAGAACGCGCTCGCCGGGCGCGACCTCGTCATCCACGGCGACGGCTCGCAGATCCGCGCCTGGTGCTACGTGGACGACATGGTCGAGGGCACGCTCGCCTGCCTCGAGCACCCGGGCGCGGCCGGCCAGACCTTCAACATCGGCAACCCGCGCGCCACGGTCACGATCTACGACCTCGCCCAGCGGATCCGCCGACTCACCGACGCCGACGTCGACATCACCTTCCAGCCGCTCCACTACGCGGATGTCGAGCTGCGGATCCCCAACGTCGAGAAGGCGCGCGAGGTGCTCGGCTTCGAGGCGAAGGTCGACCTCGACGAGGGCCTGGAGAAGACGATCGCGTGGTATCGAGAGAAGGCACTGAGCCCGTCCGCCTAGCCTTCCCGGAGCTCGGGGAGGAGGAGCTGGCGGAAGTCCGGGCGGTTCTCGAGTCGGGCGCCCTGACGATGGGCCCGAAGGTCGAGGAGCTCGAAGGGCTCGTCGCGGCGGCGTGCGGGGTCGAGCACGCGGTCGCCGTCTCGAACGGCACCGCCGCCCTCCACCTCGGCGTGCTCGCGCTTGGGATCGGGGAGGGAGACGAGGTGATCGTCCCCGCCTACACATTCCCGGCGACCGCGAACGTCGTCCGGCTCGCAGGCGCGACGCCCGTCCTCGTCGACGTCGATCCCGCGACCTTCAACCTCGACCTGGACAAGGTCTACGAAGCCGTGACGCCGCGAACGAAGGCAGTGCTCGCCGTCCATCTCTTCGGGCGGCCGCTCGACTGGGAGGCGCTGCAGAGCGCGGTGCCGCCGGACGTGCTCCTGCTCGAGGACGCCGCCGGCGCGCTCGGCGCGAAGTGGCGTGGAATGCCGTGCGGCGGGCTCGGTGTGGCCGGCTGCCTGTCCTTCCACCCGCGCAAGATCGTCACGACCGGCGAGGGCGGCGCCGTGACGACGAGCGACTCCGAGCTCGCGGCGTCGGTGCGGCGGCTGCGCCACCACGGGATCGATGCGAGCGCCGACATCGTCGCACCCTCGACGAACTACCGGCTCGCGGACATCCTCTGCGCGATCGGGATCCCGCAGCTCCGGCGGCTCGACGAGCTCCTCGCCGAGCGAACGAGGATCGCGGAGGGGTACACGGAGCGGTTGCGCGACCTCGTCGACGTCCCGGCTGCCGATGAGGGCGACACGCACGGCTGGCAGGCCTACGTGATCCGGCTCGACCGCAAGCAGGAGGCGCTCGAGACGTTGCGTGCCGAGGGGATCGAGGTGCAGATCGGCACCTACGCGCTGCAGCGGCTCTCGGCCTATCGCGACCAGGGGCCGTTCCCGGGCGCCGATGCGGCCTTCGACCGCGCGCTCGCGCTGCCGCTGCACTCGCGCCTCACCGACGCCGACCTCGACCGCGTCGCCGAGGGAATCGCGCGCTTCGCTTGACAGCCAAGCGATGTTAGTGAATACTCACTACCCGTGAGCACAACGACTCGACAGACGGCAGAGGTGCGGCGCGAGGCCGTGCTCGAGGCCGCCGCGACCGAGTTCTCCCGGAAGGGCCTCCACGGCGCGTCGACCGACGCGATCGCGAAGGCCGCCGGGATCTCCCAGCCATACCTCTTCCGTCTCTTCGGAACGAAGAAGGAGCTCTACTTCGCCGCCACCCGCCTCAAGATGGAGGAGACCTATCAGGCCTTCGAGCGGGCATCGCGCGGCAAGACCGGAGCGGAGGCGCTGGAGGCGATGGGGGACGCCTACCGGCAGCTGATCGAGGATCGCGAGCGGTTGCAGCTGATGCTGCAGTGCTTTGCGGCCGCGGAGGATCCTGACATCCGCGAGGATTTGCGCCGGGTCTGGCGCGACATGGTCGAGCTCGTCGAGCGCGTCGGTGGCTTGTCGCCCGAGGAGATCAGCACCTTCTTCGCCCGCGGAATGCTGCTGAACGTGCTCAACGCAATGCAGCTGTTCGAGGACCCGACGCCGTGGGGCGACCGGCTGATCGCCGGCTGCCGGCCCGAGGAGGGCTGAAAAAGTGCGGCTAGCCGCACTTGCGCCCGCCCCTTTTTTTGGTTCGCTATGGAAGTGACCGCTTACTTCACGTTGGAAAGGAGTTGAATCGAATGCAGGCCAAGACGAAGACCGCCTGGACGTTCGCGATCACCTCGATCGCGCTCTTCATGGTCGTGCTCGACAACCTCGTCGTCTCGACCGCGCTGCCGGTGATCCGCACCGACCTCGGCGCGACGATCGAGCAGCTCGAGTGGACGGTGAACGCGTACACGCTCACCTTCGCCGTCTTCCTCCTCACCGGCGCCGCGCTGGGCGACCGCTTCGGACGCCGCCGGATGTTCATCTTCGGGCTCGGCCTCTTCACCGCCGCGTCCGCAGCAGCGGCGCTCGCGCCCTCGATGGAAGCGCTGATCGCAGCGCGCGCCGTCCAGGGGATCGGCGGCGCCATCGTCACCCCGCTGACCCTGACGCTCCTCTCGGCCGCGTTCCCGTCCGAGAAGCGCGGCGTCGCGCTCGGCGCCTGGTCGGGGATCGCCGGCCTCGCCGTCGCTGCCGGCCCGCTCGTCGGCGGCGCCGTCGTCGACGGGATCGCCTGGCAGTGGATCTTCTGGCTGAACGTCCCGATCGGGCTCGCGGTGCTCCCGCTCGCGCGGATGCTCGACGAGTCCCACGGCCCCGACAAGGCGCTCGACCTGCCCGGTCTCGGGCTCGCGAGCGGCGGTCTGCTCGGTCTCGTCTGGGGGCTCGTGCACGGCAACGCCGACGGCTGGGGCAGCCCGCAGATCGTCGGCTCGCTCGTCGGGGGCGTCGTCCTGCTGGGCGCGTTCGTCGCCTGGGAGGCCCGGGCGAAGGCGCCGATGCTGCCGCTCCGCTTCTTCAAGGATCGGGCGTTCGCGGCTGCGAACGGCGCCTCGCTCGCGATGTACTTCGGCATGTTCGGCTCCGTCTTCCTGCTCTCGCAGTTCTTCCAGACCGCACAGGGCTACTCGCCCTTCGAGGCTGGGCTGCGGGTGCTCCCGTGGACGGCGATGCCGATGATCGTTGCGCCGATCGCGGGCGCGCTCTCCGACCGGATCGGTGGCCGCCCGTTCCTCGCCGGCGGCCTCGCGCTGCAGGCGATCGGGCTCGGCTGGATCGCGGCGGTGTCCTCGGCCGACGTCGGCTACTCGTCCCTCGTCGGGCCGTTCATCCTCTCGGGGATCGGGATGGGCATGTTCTTCGCCCCCGTTGCCAACATCGTCCTCAGCTCGGTCGGTCTGCGGGACGAGGGCAAGGCCTCCGGTGCGTCGAACGCGATCCGCGAGGTCGGCGGCGTCTTCGGCGTCGCCGTGCTGGCGTCGATCTTCGCCCGCACGGGTGGATACGAGTCGCCGGCGGCCTTCAACGAGGGTCTCGTCGCGGCGACGTGGGTCGGCGCGGCGGTCGTGGGCGTCGGCGCCTTGGTCGCGCTCGCCGTACCCGGCAAGAAGCGCGCCGAAGCCCGCGTGCCGGCGCTCGAGACGGCCTAGAGCGGCTGTTCAGGGCGTGTCCCGGGGCCTGTCCCTGGGACACGCCCCTGTCGGCCGCCGGAGCAGACGCGATCCCACCCCTCGGGCAGCTGCGGGATTGGCCAGGCGGGATCGGGACGCCAGTCCTCCCAGCCCGTCGGGAACGGCCACTCCTCGAGCACGCGTTGCGCCTCCGCCCGCACCTCCTCGGCGTCGAGCAGCCCGGCGGCGGCAGCCTGCTCGAGCTCGTCCTCGTCCTTCCAGCGGTAGCTGCCGTCAGCCCGCACGATCAGGTCGAGCTTCTCGTCGAACGTGTCGAAGCCGACCGGCGAGCGCCTCAACGGCTGCTCGAAGTTGACGTACCAGTGGTCGAGCTCCCAGCCGTCACCCCAGAAGAGGTAGACCGAGTGCGCCCGGCCCGGCCGCGCGACGCAGATCTGGTCGCGCTTCGGCGCCGCGTCGACGAGCTCCCAGTCGTCGCCGGGGATCCGCAGTCCTCCGCCCGGCACCTTCGCCGGCGAGCCGGCGGGGATCCAGAGCGCGATCGTCTCGGGCGCCTCCTCGACGATCCGGCAGGCCTGCGCACGCCAGACACGGCCGCGATGCACGTCGCGCCAGACGGCGTCTATACGCTCCTCTCCACCCATGGCCGATCCCGATTTGTCCGTCGTCGTCACGCTCCTGAACGAGCAGGGCTCGGTCGAGGAGCTCTACCGGCGCACCGTAACGGCACTCGACGGAAAGCCGTTCGAGCTGATCCTCGTCGACGACGGCTCGACCGACGCGACGTGGGCCGCGGTCGAGCGGCTGCACGCCGACGACGCCCGCGTCCGGGCCGTCCGCTTCAAGCGCAACTTCGGCCAGCACCCGGCGATGCACGCCGGGCTCGCGCGCGCCCGCGGCGAGATCGTCGTGACGATGGACGGCGACCTTCAGAACGAGCCCGAGGACATTCCGCGGCTGGTCGCGGCGGTCGAGGCAGGCGCCGACGTCGCCAGCGGCCGCCGCGTCGCCCGCAAGGACTCGTGGGGCCGGACGCTGCCGTCGCGGCTGATCAACGGGATGCTCCGCCGCTTCACCGGCGTCGCGATCTCCGACTTCGGCTGCGCCTTCAACGCCTACCGCCGCAACGTCGTCGAGCCCGTGCTGCCGGCGATCGGCAAGCAGAAGTTCACGAAGGCGCTCGTGCTCTCCGGCGGAGCGTCGGTCGTCGAGGTCGACGTCGCGCACGCAGCCCGCGCGGGCCGGTCGAGCTACTCGCCGCTGCGCCTATTGCGGCTGGCGCTGCACGTGCTCGCCGGCTTCTGGCCGCAGCCGATCCAGTGGATCGGGATGGCCCTCGGCGTCGTCTGCACGCTGCTCGCGACCGCACTCGGCGTCTACGGGATCTGGTTCTGGATCGACCGCTCCAACTTCCCAGGACCGCTGCTCGGCGGCGTCGCCGTCCTCTTCGTGCTTGGAATCCAAGGCTTCATCCTCGCGCTCGTGGGGGAATACCTAGGCAGAATCCAGCGCGAGGTCGAAGGGCGGCCTCTCTACTCGATCTCGGAGGAGCTTTGAGCAAACGCGTGTTGGTGACCGGCGGGGCCGGCTTCATCTCGTCGAACTTCATCCGCCACCTGCTGGCGCACACCGACCACGAGGTCGTCTCGCTCGACGCTCTCACCTACGCGGGCAACCTCGAGAACCTCGCCGACGTGATGAGCCACGAGCGGCTCTCGTTCGTGCACGGAGACATCCGCGACCCCGAGCTGGTGGCGAAGCTCGTCGGCGAGGTCGACGTGATCGTCAACGCGGCCGCCGAGTCGCACGTGGAGAAGTCGATCGAGGAGGGCGCCTCCGAGTTCGTGACGACGAACGTCGAGGGGACGCAGATCCTGCTCGACGCGATCCGGCGCACGCCGGTCGAGCGCTTCATCCTGATCTCCTCCAGCGAGGTGTACGGGACCGCGGAGTATGCGCCGATGGACGAGGAGCACCCGCTCAACCCGCGCTCGCCCTACGCGGCGACGAAGGCGGGCGGCGACAGGCTCGCGTACTCGTACTACGTCACCTACGGGCTGCCGATCGTGATCGTGCGCCCCTTCAACAACTACGGGCCCCGCCAGCATCCGGAGAAGGTGATCCCGCGCTTCATCACCCAGGCGCTCTCGGGCGAGCCGCTGACGATCCACGGCGACGGGCACGCGTCGCGCGACTGGCTCTACGTCGACGACGACGCCGAGGCGATCGAGGCGATCATCTGCGCCGACATCGACGAGCTCGCCGGCGAGGTCGTCAACGTCGCGACCGGGATCGACATCTCCGTACGGGACGTCGCCGACTCGGTGCTCGCGGCGGTCGGCGCCGACGCGAACGTCGTCTTCGTCGAGGAGCGGCTCGGCCAGGTCGACCGGCACATCGGCTCGACCGACAAGCTCGAGCGGCTGGCCGGCTGGCGCGCGCGGACGAGCTTCGAGCACGGCCTGGAGCTGACGGTCGAGTGGTACCGCGAGAACGAGGCCTGGTGGAAAGAGATCAGCCGGCGGGCGCTGACCGCGCGCGACAGCGTCTCCTCGTCCTAGGCGCCGGGCCTGCGCAGATCGGGCTGCTCCGCGCGGCGCGCGAGCGCGACCTCTTCGTGATCGCGGTCGACCGCGACCCTGCGGCGGCCGGGTTCGCGTACGCGGACAAGCGCGCGATCGTCTCGACCGAGGACGAGCCGGGGATCGACCGGCTCGCGCGGGCCGAGAACGTGGACGGGATCATCTCGCCGGGCGCGGACTGGCCCGTCGGCGTCGCCGCGCGCGTCGCCGAGCGGCTGGCGCTGCCGCACCCGATCGACGCGGCCACTGCGGCACTCGCGACCACGAAGTCGAGGCAGCGCGAGCGCTTCGCCGCGGCGGGCGTACCCCAGCCGCGGCTGCTCGACGCGCCCGCGGCGCCGTGCGTCGTCAAGGCGCCCGACCGCCAGGGCCAACGCGGGCTGACGTTCGTGCGCACGGCGGAGGAGTTGCCGGCCGCGATCGAGGCCGCCGTTGCGGCCTCCCGGAACGGCACCTACATCGTCGAGGAGTACGTCGACGGCCCGGAGGTGACGGTCAACGCCGTCTCGGTCGACGGGGTCTTCCACCCACTGCTCGTCACCGATCGGGTCACGGCCGAACCGCCCGCATTCGGAGTCGCGCTCGCGCACGTCTGGCCTTGTGTTTCCGAAACACAAGGACCAATCGAGGCGGCCCGCGCCGCCGCCGACGCGCTCGGCGTCCGCACCGGGCCGACGTACACCCAGATCCGCGTCGGACCGGACGGATCCCGCGTGGTCGAGCTGGCCGCGCGCCTCGGCGGCGGGCACGACGCGGAGCTCGTCGAGGCCGCGACGGGCGTGAAGCTGAACGAGCTCGCGCTCGACTTCGCGCTGGGAAATGAGGCTCGTGTTTCCGAAACACAAGGCCTCGTCGGCGGCGCGTGCGTTCTCTTCCTCGTCGCGCCCGAGGGGACGCTGCGTGCAGTCGAGGGGCGAGAGGCGGCGCACTCGGTCGACGGCGTGCTCGACGTCCGCCTCAACCGCGAGCCGGGCCACACGTTCGGTCCGCTGCGGCGCGGCTCCGACCGGGCCGGGGCGGTGATCGCCGTCGGCGAAAGCCGCGAGCAGGCGCTCGAGCGCGCTCGCGCCGCCGCGGACGAAATACGCTTCCGGGTCGAATGACCCGCGAGCAACCATTGGGCTTCCAGCCCCCGGCGATCGGCGAGGAGGAGATCGAGGCAGTCGCGGAGACGCTGCGCTCCGGCTGGCTGACGACCGGGCCGAAGGCGGCCATGCTGGAGGAGCGGATGGCCGAGTACCTGGAGGCGAAGCACGTGCTCGCAGTCGCCTCCGGCACGGCGGCGATGCACCTGGCGCTCGTCGCGCTTGGGATCGAGCCCGGAGACGAGGTGATCACGACGCCGATCACCTGGCCGGCGACGGCGAACGTGATCGTCCACTCGGGCGCAACGCCCGTCTTCGTCGACGTGCGCGAGGGCGACCTCAACATCGATCCCGCGCTGGTCGAGGCGGCGGTGACCGAGCGGACGAAGGCGATCATGCCGGTCCACCTGGCCGGACAGCCCGCCAACATGGATCCGATCTGGGAGCTCGGGATCCCGGTGATCGAAGACGCGGCGCACGCAGCCGAGAGCGCCTACCGCGGCCGCAAGCTCGGCGGCCTCTCCGAGGCGACCTGCTTCAGCCTCTACGCGACGAAGAACATCGCCGCCGGCGAGGGTGGGCTCGTCGCGACGAACTCGGACGAGGTCGCCGACGCGATCCGCAACCTGCGTCTGATGCGCCGCGGCGACGGCTCGCTCTACGACATCACCGTTCCCGGCTACAAGGCGAACCTCTCCGACGTGCTCGCGGCGATCGCGCTCGTCCAGCTCGACAAGCTCCCGCAGCACACCGCCGCGCGCGAGCGCCAGTTCGCCCTCTACGACGAGGGCATCGCCGGCCTCGAGGGGCTCGAGCCGCTGGAGCGCGACCCGCGCGACACGCACGCGCTGCACCTCTATGTCGTCCGGATCGACCCTGTCCGCTTCGGCCTGACCCGGGGCGAGCTGCAGCTCGCGCTCGCGGACGAGCGAATCTCGACCTCGATCCACTTCCTGCCCGTGCACCGGCTCACCTGGTACCGCGAGCGCTTTCCCGAGCAGCCTTCCCTGCCGGTCGCAGAGCGCGCGGGCGACGAGATCCTCTCGCTGCCGCTCTCGCCCGCCCACTCCGAAGACGACATCGCGGACGTGATCGAGGCGCTCGGGCGAATTCGCGACCGGGCCGCATGAGCCGTCCGCTTCGCGTCGCCGCGACGCTGCTCCTCACCGGCCTCGCGGTCGCGTATCTGCTCTGGAAGATCGACGTCCGCGCGACGGCCGACATCGTCGCCGACGCGAGCCCGTGGTGGTTCCTGCTCGCGGTCGCGATCATGACGCTGACGGTCATCCCGATGGCCGAGCGCTGGCGGCGGTTGCTGGCGTCACAGGGGATGCGCGAGCACTTGCCGTGGCTGACGCGGGCCTACCTCGTCTCCTACACGGCCGGGCAGATCCTGCCGACCGCGGTCGGCGGCGACGCGGTTCGGATCCTCGAGACCTCCCGCCGTCACCCGGCCCGGCTTGGCGCGATCTCTGCGATCGTGCTGCTCGAGCGGGCGCTCGGCGGCGCGGCCACAGTGCTGCTGGGCGCGTTCGGGTTCCTGCTCGCGATCGGCCGCTACGACGTCGGCGCCTACCTCTGGATCGAGGGCGCCTTCGTGCTCGGGACGATCCTGCTCGCCTTCCTCTTCTTCGCGCGCTCCGCTCGGCCGCTGCTCCGTGCGACGACACCGCTCCTGCGGGCGCTCCGGCTGGAGCGCCCGGTCCGCGCGGTCTACGACGGCGTCCACGCCTTCCGCGACCGCACCGCTCTGCTGCTCGGGCTCTTCCTCTTCACGGTCGCGATCCAGGCGGTCCGTGTGCTCGCGATCTGGGCGACCGCCCGCGCGGTCGGGATCGAGCTCTCGCCGCGGATCTACTACGTGATGGGCCCGCTCTTCTTCCTCGTCCTGCTCGTCCCGTTCACGCTCAACGGCTTCGCCGTGCGCGAGGCGTTCTTCGTCAGCTTCCTCGGCGGTGTCGGCGTCGGCGCCGACCAGGCGTTCGCGGCCGGCTTCCTCTTCTTCCTGGTCACGGTCGCGATGGCGCTGCCCGGCGGCGTGATCCTGCTTTGGGAAGGGCTGCGGGGGAGGCCGAGTGCGCGCCATGCCTGACGCGAGCGTCGTCGTCGTCACCCACAACGCGCTCCCGTGGATCGAGCGCTGCCTCGAGAGCGTGCGCGGCGAGGAGGTGGTCGTGGTCGACAACGGCTCCAGCGACGGCAGCGCCGACGTCGTCCGCGAGCAGCTGCCCGAAGCCCGCGTGATCGAGCAGGGGAACGCCGGCCTCGCCGCCGGTTGGAACCGGGGCATGGAGGCCGCCTCGGGGCGCTACTTCCTGATCCTGAACTCGGACGCGTGGCTGACTGACGGCTCGTTGCGCCGACTCGTCGCCTTTGCGGACCAGCGCCCGGAGGCGGCGATCGTCGGGCCGCGGCTGCTGAACCCCGACGGGTCGCTGCAGCGGTCGGTGCGGGGCTTCCCGACGCTCTGGCGGCTTGCGACGGAGTACTTCTTCCTGCGCAAGCTCGCCCCGCGCTCACGGGCTCTGAACGCGTTCTACGCCGGCGGGTTCGACCACCAGCAGGAACGTGAGGCGGAGTTCCTGATGGGCGCGTGCATGCTCGTCCGGCGCGACGCCGTCGAGCAGGTCGGGCCGCTCGACGAGGCGTTCTTCCTCTTCAGCGAGGAGACGGACTGGGCCTACCGGTTCCGCGCGGCGGGCTGGAAGGTGCTCTTCTTCCCGGACGCCGAGTGTGTGCATGTCGGCGGCGCGTCGCATGGCGGCCGCCTGTTCCGCGAGAACGTGCGCGGGCATCTCCGCTTCCTCTCGAAGCACCATGGCGACGCGTACGCGGAGCGAGCGCGGAAGCTGCTGCGTGCCGCTACCGGCCTGCGCGGCGTGCTCTTCCGCGGCGAGCGCGGCCGCACGTACCGCGAGACCGCCGACTGGCTCGCGTCGGCGCGGATGCCGGAGCTGCTCGGGCGATGACGCTCGTCCAGCTCGTGTTCGCCAACGTGGTGTTGTTGCTTCCGGGCGCGCTCGTGGGGAGGGCGCTCGGGGTGCGGAGCATGGCCGGCACGCTCGCCTGGTCGCTGGCGCTGATCTTCGTTGCGCTGGCAGCGACGTTCGCTGCCGACTCGTCGCTGACGTCGACGCTCGTCCTGCTGCTCGCCGCCGGCCTGGTCGCGCTCCGGTTCGGGCGCCGCGTCTCACCGGAGCGGATCCCGGGGCGGCGCTGGGTCTTCGTCGCCGGCGCGGCGCTCGGCCTCCTGCTCTGGCACGTGGCCGGGAACATCGGCGGCGACGGGCTCTTCCACCTCGCTCGCGTGCAGAAGCTGGACGCGTTC
>DATMEO010000151.1:0-12671 GCA_035556515.1 Gaiellaceae bacterium | reverse complement strand
CGGCAGCTTGCGCTTCCGGTCGATGCGGGCGTAGACGATCCCCTTCTTGTCGATCTCGAGCTCGAGCCACGAGCCGCGGCTCGGCATCAGGTTCGCGGTGAAGACCTGCTTCGTCGCGTCCTTCGGCTCCATCAGGTAGGCGCCGGGGCTGCGGACGAGCTGCGTCACGATGACGCGCTCGGTGCCGTTGATGATGAACGTGCCCCACTCCGTCATCATCGGGAAGTCGCCCATGAAGACCCGCTGCTCGCGGATCTCGCCGGTCTCCTTGTTGACGAAGCGGACCGTCATCGAGAGCGGAGCCTGGTAGGTCAGGTCCTTCTCCCGGCACTCCTGGATCGTGAACTGCGATTCCCCGAACTCGAACTCGCCGAACTCCACCGCCAGCGTGCCGGTGTAGTCCTCGATCGGCGAGATATCCGCGATCGTCTCGCGCAGGCCTTCGTTCTTGAACCACTCGAACGAGGCCTTCTGGATGTCGATCAGGTTGGGGAGGTCGAGGACGTGCTTCAGGCGTGAAAAGCTCTTGCGCGCACGGGGCGCGACAGCAGTGCTGCTCAAGTGGTAACAGCCTCCCTTATAGCTACGAGCGAATTCTTCAGTGGGCAGGGCGGAACGGCGAATTGCGGCGCAACCCAGAAGGGTAGCGAACGCAGGCCCCTCTCCGCAAGCTTGAGCCGCGGCGGGAGCCGAATGGTGTCTCCAGGATACCAGACGAGCCAAGAATGGCCGAGGGCGCTAAAAAGCGCCCTCGGCGGTGACCCCTACTTACAACGCACAAAGCGCGCGAGGAGATACTTACTTCAACTCGACGCCGGCGCCGGCCTCTTCCAGCTGCGCCTTGATCGAGTCAGCCTCCTCCTGGTTGACGCCCTCCTTGACGGTGCCGGGGGCGCCGTCGACCAGGTCCTTCGCCTCCTTGAGGCCGAGACCGGTGACTGCGCGGACGACCTTGATCACCTGGATCTTCTTGTCGCCCGCAGCGGTGATGACGACGTCGAAGGAGGTCTTCTCCTCCGCCGCCGCAGCCCCGTCGCCACTACCGGCCGCGGCGGGTGCCGCCGCAGCCATCGGAGCTGCGGCGGTGACGCCCCACTCCTCCTCGATCTTGTTCTTCAGCTCGACGAGCTCGAGCACGGTCATCTTGCCGAGCGTCTCGAGCACCTTCGCGGTATCCGTTGCCATTACTTCTGCTCCTCCTGCGTCTCAGTGTCAGTGGTCTCTGCTGCTGTCTCCTCGGCCGTGTCCTCCACGACCGGCTGGGCGTCGCCGCCGTCCGCGACAGCCTCGGCCGCGTCGCCGGCGTCGCCTTGTGTTTCGGAAACACTTGGCTCGGCCTCGGCGGCGGGCTCTGCGGCCGAGGGCTCCTCGGTCGCAGGTTCGGGCTCGGGCTCGGGCTCGGGCTCGGCGGTCGGGGCCGCTTCGGCCGCGGACGTGTCGCCCTGCTCGGTCAGCTGCTCGATCCGGGCGTCGATCAGCCCGGCGAGGTCGCGCAGCGGCGCCGCCATGAGAGCGACGATCGTGGTCAGCGGCGAGACGATCGCCCCCACGAGCTGCGCGCGCAGCACGTCGGCCGGCGGCAGCTTGGCGAGGCTCTCGACCTCGTCGGCCGACATCGCTACGCCCTCGAGCACACCCCCGCGGATCGCGAGGATCTTCGTGCTCGTGGCGGCGTCGCGAAGTGCCTTCGCCACGGCGGCGGGATCGCCGTCGGACTCGACGAACGCGATCGCCGACGGGCCGTCGAGCAACGCGAGCAACGCCTCCGCACCCGCGGCCTCGGCCGCACGGCGGGTGAGCGTGTTCTTGACGACCGCGAAGCGGGCGCCGTGCTCGATCAGCTTCGAGCGCAGGCCGTCGATCTCGGCGTTCGTCAGGCCGCGGTAGTCGGCGACGATCAGCGTCTCCGACGTCCGCAGCCGCTCGGTCAGCTCCGCAACGACTCGTTCCTTCTCACTCTTCTGCATCTCTCACCTCCTTGAAACGGTCGAGCCCGCACGGAGGCGGGCTCGGAGAGAGGTGCGGGCACCTTCCAAGCGCCACCTCGGGAGGACCTCTGCCGCGAACGGCTGCCTCCTTTCTTCGGCGACGGGCTGTGGACGGGAAACTAGGCCGGGACGGGCTCCACTGTGCTGGTTTGACTGCTGGAGTCGAGCTCCTCCATGATCCCGCGGACGCGGGCCGGGTCGACGCGCACGCCTGGGCCCATCGTCGTCGTGATCGTGATCTGCTCGATGTAGCGGCCCTTGGCCGACGCCGGCTTCGCGCGGACGATCTCCTCGATCAGGGTCGCGTAGTTCTCGAGCAGGCTCTTCGCGTCGAAGCTCTTCTTCCCGATCGAGACGTGGACATTGGCGCCGCGGTCCGTGCGGTATTCGAGCTTGCCGCCCTTGGCGTCGGTGACCGCCTTGGCGACGTCGAACGTGACCGTGCCCGTCTTCGGGTTCGGCATCAGGCCGCGGGGGCCGAGCACCCGCCCGAGCTTGCCGACGTTGCCCATCTGATCGGGCGTCGCGATCGCGACGTCGAAGTCGGTGAAGCCGCCTTCGATCTTCGCGGCGAGATCGGCTGCGCCGACGACGTCGGCCCCGGCCTCCTCGGCTTCGCGGGCCTTGTCGCCCTCGGCGAAGACGGCGACGCGGACGGTCTTGCCGGTCCCGTGCGGGAGCATCAGCGTGCCGCGGAGCTGCTGGTCGGCGTGGCGGACGTTCAGACCGAGGCGGAAGTGGGCCTCGACCGTCTCGTCGAACTTGGCGTCCGGCAGCTCCTTCAGGAGCGCGAACGCCTCGGCCGGCGAGTAGAGGTTCTCGCGCTCGATCTTCGAACGCGCCTCCGTGTAGCGCTTGCCGTGCGCGCTCACCGCTGTACCTCCACGTTCACCGTTGTACCTCCACACCCATGCTCCGGGCGGTGCCGGCGATCACGAGCATCGCCTGGTCGACGTCGCGCGCGTTTAGATCCTGCAGCTTGATCTCGGCGATCGAACGCAGCTGCGCCTGCGTGATCCTGCCGACCTTGTTCCGGTTCGGCTCGGCGGAGCCCTTGTCGAGCCCGAGCGCCTCCTTGATCAGCACGGCGGCCGGCGGCGTCTTCGTGATGAAGGTGAAGGAGCGGTCCTCGTAGACCGTGATCTCGACCGGCGTGATCCGGCCGTTCTCCTGCGCCGTCTGCGCATTGAACGCCTTGCAGAACTCCATGATGTTGACCCCGTGCTGGCCCAGCGCGGGGCCGACCGGCGGCGCAGGGTTCGCCTGCCCGCCCGGGATCTGCAGCTTGATCAGTGTCAGAACTTTCTTCGCCATTCTTCCTGTCCTCAGTCCAGCTTCTTGACTTGGTCGAACCCGAGCTCCACCGGCACCTGGCGCTCGAAGATGTCGACGAGCACCTTCAGCTTCTGCTGGTCGGCGTTGACGTCGACGATCTCGCCGTCGAAGTCCGACAGCGGGCCGGAGGTTACCTTGACCGACTCACCGAGCGTGAACTCGACCTGGGAGCGGAGGGCCGCGCCTGTGGCTGTGGCACCCGTGTGCAGGATCCGGTCGACCTCGCCCTGCGCCAGCGGTACGGGCTTGGCGCCGGCGCCGACGAAGCCGGTGACGCCGGGCGTGTTCTTCACGACCGTCCATGCCTCGTCGTTCAGGTCCATGTTGACGAGCACGTAGCCGGGGAGGACGCGCTTCTCGATCTGGACCTTCTGACCGTCCTTGGTCTCGATCACCTGCTCGGTCGGGACGACGACGCGCCGGAAGCGCGGCGCCTGGTTCATCGAGACGATCCGGTGCTCGAGGTTGGCCTTCACCTTGTTCTCGTGGCCGGAGTAGGTGTTGATCACGTACCAGCGGAACATGTCAGCTCACTCTCCGAGCAGGACGGTGCGGACGAAGGGCTTGAAGACCTGGTCGGCGGCGTAGAGGTACGTGCCGACGATGACGCAGGCGATGATCACGACGATGGTTCCCTGAACGACCTGCGAGCGGTTCGGCCATTCGACCTTCTTCAGCTCGGCCCAGCATTCCCTGACGAAGCGGCCGCGCTCGCGCGGCTCGCGCCGGCCCGTCTGGGTCGAGGACGGCTGCATGCCGGGGCGCACCTGCGGCTGGCTGCGGGCGCGCTGCGCGCCGGCTTTCGGCGCAGCCGGCGCCCCCGAGCTCTTCCTCTGGTCGCGGCGCTGCCGACGTGTCTCGCGGGCCACTAGCGGGTCTCCCGATGAACCGTGTGCTGGCCGCACCAGCGGCAGTACTTCTTGAACTCGACACGGTCGGGCGTGTTCCGCTTCGACTTGTTCGTCTGGTAGTTGCGCCGCTTGCACTCGGTGCAGGCGAGCGTGATCGCGACTCGAACTCCGGCTGCCATCTAGATCGTGTTCTCTCGGTTTCGGTTGAAGAAGACTCTGAGGAATAGCGGCGGCAGGACTCGAACCTGCGACACGCGGATTATGATTCCGCTGCTCTAACCAACTGAGCTACGCCGCCCCGCGCCGGGGGCAGAGTGTAGCAACATCGGCGGCAATGCAGGGCTCGGGGCGACCCGTCCGGCGCGTCTCCTACGATCGCAATCCGTGATCCGGATCAATCCGAAAAGTGGCGGCTGGCTCGAGGTCGTCTGCGGCCCGATGTTCAGCGGCAAGAGCGAGGAGATGATCCGCCGGCTGCGCCGGGCGGAGATCGCCGGGCAGCGGGTCGTCATCTTCAAGCCGCGCATCGACGACCGCTACGACGCGTCCGACGTGGTCAGCCACGCGGGCATCCGCATGCGAGCCGTGCCGGTCGGCTGCGTCGCCGAGCTCGTCGACCATGCCCGCGGCTTCGAGGTGGTCGGGATCGACGAGGCCCAGTTCTTCGAGCACGAGATCGTCGCCGCGGCGCTTGCGCTGGCCGACGGCGGCGCGCGCGTGATCGCCGCCGGCCTCGACCAGGACTTCCGACGGCTCCCGTTCGGCCCGATGCCCGAGCTGCTCGCACACGCCGAGTTCGCGGACAAGCTCCAGGCCGTCTGCCACCGCTGCGGCGGCGGCGCGACGACGACGCAGCGGCTCGTCGACGGCAGGCCGGCTCCGTATTCCGGCGCGACGATCGTCGTCGGCGCGAACGAGCAGTACGAGGCACGCTGCCGCGACTGCCACGAGGCCGGCACGGTTGAAGCCGGTACAGCCCTCGCGACAGTCGCGGCCTAGCGCGGGTCAGTTCTTCGACGGCACCGTCGTGTCGATCCAGACGAGCCTGTGGTCCGAGGTCGGGAACGGGAACGTCCCCACGATGCGGAAGAGCGGATCGGTGTTGAGCGGCCAGAAGACCGCGCCGTCGACGATCTGCATGTTCTTACGTGGCAGCACGTAGTCGGCCCGCAGGTTGCCGGGCGCACCGTCCGCGAAGTCGGCGGTGTCGAAGCGTGGGTCGGAGCGATGGGTCAGGTTCGCCCCGCCCTGGAGCGCGTTCTGCTGCACCGCCCCCGGGCTCTCCGGCGTGAGCTTCGTGTTCACGAGCGGGTGCTCGAGCAGCAGCTGGATCGAGCCCGGGATGCTGTCGCCGTCGAGCGGGTCGGAGTTCTGGTCGCCGGCGATGACGAAGAGCGAGCCGGGCTTGAGACCACCGGTACCGCCGCCGTCGTCATAGATGTAGCCCGACTTTCCCGGTGAGATGTAGTCGGCCCAGAAGCGGATCTCGTCGAAGTTTCGCGTCCCGTTGCGATCCTCGGGGCCGTCGAACACCGGCGGCGTCGGATGGCTGGTGAGGAAGTGGACGACCTTGCCTCCGATCAGCACCGGCAAGTCCCAGTGGCTCTTCGAGGAGAGCCGGAACACGCTCAGCTCGGCGGGCGAGTACCACTCGGCCGGCGCCGGCGTGGCGGGATCGTCCGGGAGCCGGGCGCCCGGCATGTCCTTCCAGAGGAACTTCTGAAACGTGCGGATGCCCGTGCGGTCGATCGGGTACATCGAATAGACCGCCATCCCGAACTGGCCCGGGAAGAAGCCGAAGCCGTAGGCGTCATCCGGTCCGCCGACGACACCGTTGTTGTTCAGGTCGAAGCCGGACGGGATGCCGGTGTTCGACTCGGCGGTGAAGCGGTACGGATAGAAGATCGGCTGGGCGCCGCTCTGCCCGATCGAGAGGTAGTTGTCCTGGAAGAGCCGGAGCGCGGTGCCCCCCGAGTCGAAGTCGAACTCGTTGATCAGCAGCACGTCCGGCCGAACGCGCTGGATCGTCTCCGCTGCGTTCTTCGCCTGGAGGTTGTTCGGTGTCGAGATGTCCGAGATGAACTGTCCCGCGGCGTTGCGGTTCAGGGACGCGTTGAACGTGGAGAAGCGAACGTCCGCGTCGCCTGGAGTAGCCGCAGCGGCCGGCGCGAGCAGCAGGGCCGCAAGCGCGGCCAGCAGAAACCTGTGCATCCTCTTCCTCCCCTGAGAGATTGTCGGGGCGGGCATACCACACCCGCCCCGACGAGGAAAGCGGTGCCTAGCTCAGCTTGTTGGCCTTGAGGAAGGCCCTGGCCACCGCGGCGGCCGGCTTCTTGTCGAGCGCGACGGCCTTGTTCATGGCGATCATCGCCCGCAGCGTCAGCAATGAGTTGACCCTGTTGAGCGTGCTGGTCAGCCTCGTTCCGTACTCGCTGACGAGCTTCCTCGAGAGCACGGGCGCGACCTGCTGGAAGCCGAACATGTTGCGCGGCTCCTTCAGCACCACGTACTTGGTCGAGATCAGCTGCGGATCGGTCGTGAAGATGCCCGCCGCCTCGACCTTTCCCTGGCTCAGCAGCGTGTAGGCGCTGATCCCCGCCAGGGCCGTGAACTCCACGTTCCGGACGCCGTAGCGGCTCGCGAGCTGCGGCAGCCACCGCGTCTCGAACTCCGGAAACGCCGCGAGCGTCAGCTCGGGCACCTTGCGGAGGTCGCCGACCGTCTTCAGGCCGTACCTGGTCGCCGTCGTCCGCAACACCGCGATCCCGTCGCGGTCCTGGAACGGCGTCGCCTTCAGGAGCGTCTGACCGCGTCTCTCGTATGCAGCCTTCGCCGCCAGATACGTTCCGCGCGCGCTCTTCGGCAACGTCTTCCGCTTGAACGTGACCGAGAGCATGATCCCGGTGTACTCCGGATAGAGCGTGACGCGGCCACTGCGCAACGACGCGTCGATCAGCTCTGTCGAGCCGATGTTCTCCTTGTACTGCACCCTGAACCCCTTCGCCTCCAGGGCCTGCTTGTAGAGCTGCCCGAGGACGTACTGCTCGGGGAAGTTCTTCGTCCCGACGATGATCGGAGTTGCCTGCTGCTTCTCGAGTGCGGCCGGTGCCGCGGCGGCTCCCCCGAGTACGATGGCGACGCCGAGGGCGATCGCGAAGGCCGCTTTGGCGGCCCGGCGATTGTGCTTCCTGATCACTTCCCACCTCCTGTCGTGGTTCACCCGGTTAGACGACCGGGCGCACATCCGGTTCGAACGCTGGAACATCCTGTTTCAGTCCTGCCGGTGTCAGCCAACGTTGCACGAGCCCGAGCCCGGCGTCGGCCGCGAGCGCGAGCAGCGAGACGCAGATCGCCGCGCCCACGAGACCTTCGACCTTGTAGGCGGCCTGGTTGACGAGGATCTCGCCGAGGCCGCTACCGCCCGCGATCGCGGCGATCGTCGCCGTCGCGACGACGAACACGGCGGCGGTGCGGATCCCGGCGAAGAGCAGAGGCAGCGCCAGCGGCAGCTCGACCCGGCGGAGCACCTGGAACGGCGTCATCCCCATTCCCCTGGCGGCCTCGACTGCGTCGCGGTCGACCTCGTCGACGGCGACGTAGGCGTTCGTCAGGATCGGCGGGACGGCCAGCACGACGAGCGCGAGCATCACCGTCGTGAAGCCGATCCCGAGGAACGTGAACCCGACTGCGATCACGACCAGGGTCGGCAGCGCGCGGCCGACGTTGGCGATATTCACCGCCAGGAACGAGCCTCGGTGCAGGTGCCCGAGGACGACGCCGAGCGGCACTGCGATCGCGATCGAGACGACGAGCGCCACGCCGGAGAGGACGATGTGCTCCCACGTCTTCTCGAGGATCAACTCGCGCTCGTCGACGATGAACTGGAAGCTGTCGACGAAGACGTCGAGCGCGGCCGCGATCACGTCACCCTCCTCGCGGAGGCCCACGGCGTCACCGCGCGCTGCGCGAGGACGAGCAGACCGTCGGCGACGATCGCGAGGCCGACCGCGAGCGCGCCGGCGGCAATGATCTCCGTCCTGAAGTCAAGGCGCAGCGCACCCAGGATCGGGCCGCCGAGGCCCTCGGAGACGACGAACGCCGCCACGGTCGCGAGCGCGATCGTCGAGACGACCGCCACCCGCAGCCCCGCGACGATCGCGGGCAGCGCGAGCGGCAACTCGACGCGCCAGAGGGTCTGGTTCTGGGTCAGACCCATCCCGCGTGCCGCCTCGAGCACCTCGGGCGGGGTCGAGCGCAGGCCGGCGAGGAAGTTACGGAAGAGGATCAGCAGCGTGTAGCCGATCAGGGCGACCTCGACGGTCGTCACGGTGAGCCCCGTGACAGGGACGAGGAGCTGGAAGAGCGCGAGGCTCGGGATCGTGTAGATCACGGCCGAGACGATCGCAACCGGCCGCTCGACGTAGCGGAGTCGGTGCGCGAGGAGCGCCGCCCCGAGCGAGAGGACGAAGCCGACCCCGACTGCGATCGCCGTCAGCTTGATGTGCTCGACGAGCGCCGGCTGGAGCACGGGATCCCAGTTGTCGCGCACCCAATCCGGGCAGAAGAGCCGGTTCTCGCTGACACAGTCGCTCGCCTCGCCGAAGTCGGGGATGACCGGTTCGGCCGCCATCAGCGCAGTAGCTCGGTGAGCCGGTCGAGGGTGAGCATGCGCTTGCCGTCGGGTCCGTCCACGACCACGGCCCTCGCGCCGTCGTTCAGCATCGCCGAGAGTGCGTCACGGAGCGTCGTGTGGCCGTCGAGCAGCGGTCCGACAGCGCCGTTCGCGGGCTCCAGCTCGAGCTCGTCGAGCCGCGTCAGCGAGAGGCGCTTGAGGCCACGGTCGGCGCCGACGAAACGCGCGACGAAGTCGTCGGCGGGATGCGCGAGCAGCTGCTCGGGGGTGTCGTACTGGGCCAGCACGCCGCCCTCGCGCAGGATCGCGATCCGGTCGCCGACGAGGATCGCCTCGTCGATGTCGTGGGTGACGAAGATGACCGTCTTGCGCAGCTCCCGCTGGATCCGGAGCAGCTCGTTTTGGAGCCTGGTGCGGGTGATCGGGTCGAGCGCGCCGAAGGGCTCGTCCATCAGCATCAACGGCGGGTCGGCCGCAAGCGCGCGGGCGAGCCCGACGCGCTGGCGCTCGCCGCCCGAGATCTGAGAGGCATAGCGGGAGCGGTAGTCGCGTGCGGGCAGGTCGACGAGGTCGAGCAGCTCGTCGGTGCGTTGCGCGGTCTCGCGCTTCGACCAGCCGAGCAGCCGCGGAACCGTCGCGATGTTCTCGGCGACGGTCATGTGCGGGAAAAGCCCGACCTGCTGAATCACGTAACCGATCCCGCGGCGAAGCTCCGTCTCGTCCAGCGCCGTGACGCTCGTGCCGTCGACGCGGATGTCGCCCGAGGTGAGCTCGACGAGCCGGTTGACGAGCTTCATCGCCGTCGTCTTGCCCCCGCCGGAGGGGCCGACGAGGCAGCAGACCTCGCCGGCCGGGATCGTCATCGAAAGATCGTCGACCGCCGGTGTGGCGCGGCCGGGGTACCGCTTGGTCGCGTGGTCGAAAACGATCTCGACCGCCTGCCGCGGAGCCCTCACGATCGAACCCTAGTCGCTGGTAGGTTCGCCGGGAGTGGCCGACGTCGCCTACATCCCCGGCGAGGTCGGGCGCGAGCGTCGACCGGCGATCGGCTACGCGATGGTGATCTCGGCGGCGTTGCTCTTCGCGCTGAACGGCACTGTCTCGAAGGTGGTGCTGCAGTCCGGGATCTCCTCGCTCGAGCTGACCCAGGTGCGCGCGACCGGCGCCTTCCTCGGCTTCGCCCTCGTGCTCGTGCTGACCCGCCGCGGGAGCCTGCGACTGACGCGGCGCGAGCTGCCGTATCTGATCGTCTTCGGGATCGCGGGCGTCGCGCTCGTGCAATGGCTCTACTTCGTCTCGATCGGACGGCTGCCGATCGGGATCGCGCTCCTGATCGAGTACATCGCGCCGATCCTGATCGCGCTCTGGGCGTGGGCGGTCTTCAAGGAGCCGATCCGGCGCCGGATCTGGGTCGCCCTCGTGCTCGCGGTCGTCGGCCTGTCGGTGGTCGTGGAGGTGTGGAGCGGCATGTCGCTCGACGGCCTCGGGGTGACGGCGGCGCTGGCGGCCGCCGTCGCCTACGCGGTCTACGTGCTGATGGCCGAGCACGCGGTCAGGTGGCGTGACCCGGCCTCACTGACGGCGTACGGGTTCCTCTTCGCTGCGCTCTTCTGGGCGGCCGTGCAGCCGGCCTGGCGGTTTCCGGCCGGTCGGCTCGACGACAGCGTCTCGCTGCTCGGCCACCTCGAGCGCTTCGCGCTGCCGGTCTGGCTGCTGCTCCTCTACGTGGTCGTCGCGGGGACGATGATCACCTTCCTCCTCGTCGCCGCGGCGCTGCGCCACATCTCGGCGACGCGCGTCGGGATCGTGGCGATGCTCGAGCCCGTGGCGGCGAGCGGTGTCGCCTTCCTCTGGCTCGGCGAGTCGTTCGGCGCGGCACAGCTGCTGGGCGGCGCGATCGTACTGGCGGCGATCCTGCTCGCGCAGACGGCCCGCTGACCCGCCAACACTTTCTTTACTTCTCTATCCCCCGAATGGGTGACGTCGTCGTCCGACCCGTTCGGCACTCTCCCGCCTTGCCGCAGGTTTCGACCCCCATTCGCGCAGTGGCGTGCGCGTTGTTCGCCTGCGCCGCTCTCGCCCCCGCGGCGAGCGCCGGCAGCGAGGCGACAGCGCTGAACCAGAGCGAGCGCTCGCTGCTCATCGTCGTCAACGAGGTGCGCGGCAACCACGGCCTCCGGCCGCTCAAGGTCGACCCCGCGCTCGCCCGCGCTGCACGCTCCTACTCGGCGACGATGATCCGAACCGACGTCTTCACGCACGGCGACATGTTCGGCCGGCTCGCCCGGTCCGGCGCGGCGGGGCCAATGTTCGGCGAGAACCTCGCCTGGGGCACCGGCCTGTATGCCCGCGCCCGCCACGTCGTCCGCGGCTGGATGGCGAGCCCCGGCCACCGCGCGAACCTGCTCCGGCCGGGTTGGAACCGGATTGGGCTCGGCGCCCTCAAGGGCAACTTCCTCGGCTACAGCGGCGCGACCGTCGTCACTGCAGACTTCGCCGGACGCTGATCTGGCTGCGCAGGATCGACATCCGCAGAAGCGGATGCCGATCGCGCGAAGACCCCGAAAGGGGGCCGCAAGCGGCCCCGCCGACCTTAGGTCTCAGCCATCAGGCCGCGGAGCTCGGTCAGCTTCTCGCGGCGCAACTCGTCGCGCTCGCCGCGCTCGAGCCGGTCGAGCAGGGCGCGGACGAGCGGAGCCAGCTCGACCGGATTGAACGGCTTCGTGATGTAGTCGACGCCGCCGATGTCGAGCCCTCGGGCGCGGTCGCGGAACTCCGCCCTTGCGGTCAGGAAGATGATCGGGATCTCGGCCGTGCGCTCGTCCTCGAGCAGCGCCTCGGCGACGCCCCAGCCGTCCAGCCCCGGCATCATCACGTCGAGGAGGATCACGTCGGGGCTTCCGGTTCGTGCAGCCTCGAGGCCCGACGGGCCGTCGCCCGCCTCGAGCACGGGCATCCCCTCCGCCTCGAGATTGACGCGGCAGAGCAGCCTGATCGGAGCCTCGTCGTCGATCACGAGAACGGTGGTCATCCGCTTCGCCTCATACCCAGCCGTGTCATGTCTCACTCTCCGCGGCGCGCAGCTCGAGCACGAACGTCGATCCTCTGCCTTCGCTCGAGTCGACCCGGATCCTGCCGCCCATCGCCTTGACCAGACCCTCGGCGAGGAAGAGGCCGAGCCCCGCCGCACCCGCGCCGACGGCGCCGGCCGCGGTCGCATCACCGCGGTAGAACTTGCGGAAGATTCGCTCCTGCTCGGCGTGCGGGATCCCGACACCCTCGTCCTCGACGCTCACCTCGACGGCGTCCTCGCGGCGACGCGCGGCCACCGTGACGGTGCCGCCGGCCGGCGAGTAACGAACTGCGTTGTCGAGCAGGTGCGCGAGCACCTGGCCGAGCTTCTCCCGGTCGGCCTCGGCCGCGAGCGGCGCGTCGGCGAGCTCGACCACGAAGCGATGCCCATTCTGGCCGTCGGCCCCCTCGGCCGAACGAACCGCCTCGCTGACGACCGCGCCGACGTCCGTCTCCGCGAGCTGAACCGCCATCGCGCCGGTGTCGAGCTGCGCGACGGAGAGCAGACGATCGACGATCGAGGTCAGCCGTTCCGACTCCGAAGCGATGTAGCGGAGGAAGGTCGCCCGCTCCTCCTCGCCGAAGAGCACGTCCTGGCGCAGGAGCGTCTCGGCGAAGCCGTAGATAGAGGTGAGCGGCGTGCGCAGCTCATGCGAGACCGTCGAGACGAAGTCGGACTTCATCTGCTCGACGCTCCGTTCGGCCGAGATGTCCCGGAAGGCGTAGATGCGTCCTGCGACGGCGCCTGCGGGATCGGTCATCACCGCCTCGCTGAGCGAGAGCCAGACCTCC
>DATMEO010000150.1:0-9338 GCA_035556515.1 Gaiellaceae bacterium | reverse complement strand
GGTCGCGCGGTCGGAGGTCGATTCGCCGGAGGTGGCGAGGAATGCGGCTCCGACTCCTACACTCAGGAGCACGAGCGCCGCCACGGCCACCAGCGCGGCCGGACGGCGGCGGCTCGGGACAGCGGGCACGGGCTGCAGAACGGCAGTGACGTCGGAGTCGACGTCGGCGGTTGCACCCGCCCCCAGGACATTCAGGAGTGCGGCGAGCGCGCGCTCGTCGTCCTCGGGTGTTGCGTCCCCGCGGAAGCCTGTCACCTTGGGCTCGCCCTCCGCCGACAGCAGGACGCTCGAAGGGTTGAGGGAGCCGTGGGTGACGCTCTGCGCATGGGCATAGGCGAGCGCAGCCGTGACATCGGCTGCGATGCGCCGAGCCTCGGCCGCCCTCAGCGGACCCGCCTCGAGCCGACGCTCGAGCGAGCCTCCCGGAAGATACTCGAGGACGGCGTACGACTCGCCGTCCTCCTCGCCCTGGTCGAACACCTGCACGATGCTCGGGTGCGTGAGCCTGGCGACACCGGCCTCGCGGGCGGGCATCTGGACGAGAACATCGCGCTCGAGCTCGGTGTCGACGGCGCGCCAACTCGAGCCGCCGACCTGCTCGAGCAGCTCGTAGCGTCCGGCGATCCGGCGTTGCCGCATACCAGCGGTGTACCGCAGCGGCGCGTGCGCTAACCGGCGGACATCGTGGGGGCCGTCGTCGAACCGGCCCCCACATGCCCACGGGCTACGTCGGGCGGGGAGACGCGGTTCGCCTGGCGGCGAAACCGGCTGCGATGATCAGCAGCGCGGCCCCACCGGCTGCGCCGCCCACGATCGCGGCGGTGCCCGCCTCGATCGTCGGCATGTCGAACCCGGTGCTGTCGCCGGCGGGCGCCGGCTGCTGCTCGATCCCTCGACTCGTGAGCGTTGCCTCGTCGTGCACCGCCGCGACCGGCTCGGCGATTCCCCGGTCGACCAGCGTTGCCTCGTCGTGCACGCTCGCGATCGGCTGGGGGTCGATCCCCCGAGCCGCCAGCGTCGCCTCGTCATGCGTCCCCGCCGGCGCGATTCCCCGCGCCGCCAGCGTCGCCTCGTCGTGCACGCTCGCGACCGCCTGCGAGTCGATCCCGCGAGCCGCCAGCGTCGCCTCGTCATTCGTCGAGGACGTCCCGATGCCGCGTGCCGTGAGACCCGCCTCGTCGTGTCCGCCGCTGCTGACGAGCGCCGCTGTCGCGCCACCGCCGTGCCCCGGATCGGGTGCGGCGGCCGCCGTCGACACGGAGGTCGCGGCCGCGGCGGCCGAGGCGGCGGCGACCGTCAGCACGAGCGCCCGCTCGCGCAGACCGTGACCGGCGACGTCCTCGTCGATCGCCTGCTCCAGGCGATCCCGCTCGAACATCAGCGTGATCTCGGAGCCGTCGGCCTCTCCGAGCAGCCGTTCGAGATCGTCCCGCTCCCAGGCGACCTTCACCTCGAGCTGTTCGTCGCCGTTGCGCAGCAGCTCGAGGAAGAGCTCCGGCGGCTCGGGCGAGGACAGGGCGGCCTCGACCTCGGCCCGGGTGACCGTGGTCGTGAGGGCGTCGAGCTCGGAAGCGAGCCCGCCGGCCGGGACGAGCGATGCCGTCGTGGTCATCGTCTCCATCCGTACTCCTTTCTTCGGCGCCCAAGCGGGCGCATCCACCACGAGACGCAGAAGCGGTGCCACTTCTTCCCGCTGCGCTCCGGGATCGTTCGATCGTTTCACTCGCCGTCGCTACTTGCAACACACGTCACGTGACCACTTCGGGCGGTGCGCGCACCGCTGTGTCCTACGGCACCGGCTTCTAGACTGGCGCCGTGGCGCGAGTCGGGATCCTCACGGGCGGCGGCGACTGCCCCGGGCTGAACGCCGTCATCCGTGCTGTGACGCGGCGCGCGCTCGACCTCGGCTGGGAGGTCGCAGCGGTGCGCGAGGGCTGGCGCGGGCTCGTCGAAGGGATCGTCGAGCCGCTGGAGCGCCGTGACGTCTCGGGGATTCTTCCCCGCGGCGGCACGATCCTCGGCACCTCGCGCACGAACCCCTACAAGATCGAGGGCGGCGTCGACCAGGTGCTCGAGACCTTCGAGCGCGAAGGTCTGGCCGCCCTCGTCGCGATCGGCGGCGAGGACACGCTCGGCGTCGCAGCTCGCCTCCACGCGGAGCACGGCTTCCCCGTCGTCGGCGTCCCGAAGACGATCGACAACGACCTCAACGGCACCGACTACACCTTCGGCTTCGACACCGCCGTGACGATCGCGACGGAGGCGATCGACCGACTGCACACGACCGCGGAGTCGCACAACCGCGTCATGGTCGTCGAGGTGATGGGCCGCCATGCCGGCTGGATCGCGCTCCACTCCGGGATCGCGGGCGGCGCCGACGTGATCCTGATCCCCGAGCAGCCGGTCACGGTCGAGGACGCGTGTTCCCTGCTCGAGAAGCGGCACGAGGGCGGCAAGGACTTCTCGATCGTCGTCGTCAGCGAGGGCTACGAGCTCACCTACGCCTCGGGCGAACGGCAGCTCGTGGCGGGCGAGGCGCGGGCGACCGACCAGTTCGGCCACGTGGCGCTCGGGGGCGTCGGCGGCGAGCTCGGTCGGGAGATCGAGGAGCGCACTGGCTTCGAGACCCGCGTCACCGTCCTCGGGCACGTCCAGCGCGGCGGCACGCCGACGCCGCGCGACCGCGTGCTTGCGACCCGCTACGGGCTCAAGGCCGCCGACCTGGTCGACGCCGGCACCTTCGGCCGGATGGCTGCCCTGCACGGCGACGAGATCGTCGACGTCTCGCTGGAGGAGGCGACCAGGGAGCTGAAGACGGTCACGCCCGAGTGGTACGCGGTCGCGCAGGCACTCGCAGGCTAGATGCCTCCGGTGATGGTGACGTCGACGTACTCGCCGTTCCGATAGACGACGACCCGATTGCCTCCCAGCACGATCGCGGCACCTAGAGCGCGCTGCGCTTCATCCAGATCGACGCGACTCGAGAAGAGCGGCTCGTACACGCCGATCGAGACCGTGAGGCGGTTGGGCAGCTCCACGCCAGTGTCGACTTCCTCGACAGCTTTACGCAGGGCTCGACCGACCTCGACCGGATCGTGCCCCTCCGGAAGCAGCGCCGCGTACTCGATCCACCCGACGCGGGCGAGGACAGTGTCTACCGGAACCCTCGTCTCGACGGCCGCGTACGCACGACGAAGCGCCTCCTCTCCCGGCGCGTGCCCCCAGTGGCCGGAAAGCTCGCTCCAACCCTCGATCTGTCCGAGGACGACCGCGAGCTTCGACTCCTTCCGGCCGAGGCGTCGTAGCTCCCTCTCGAAGCGGCGGCGAGACATCAGGCCGGTCGACGGATCGCGCGACGCCCGGCGCCGCAGGAACCTGGGCTTCCTCACCGTGACCCGAGCAGCGCGCGGAGTTGTTCGAGCATTGTCGCTCCGTCGGCGTCGGCGGGAACCGGCACCGCCGCGGCTGCGATTGCTAGGTCACCCGGCTCGAGCACAGGCTCATAGGAGCCGTATTCCGCGGTGCGACGGAAGTAACGGCAGGCCCGCAGGTCACCAACAAGGCTCTCGAACGCTGTGACCGCGACCGAATTCGGCAGGAGCGCCGCAGCCGTGAATCCCGCGTTCAAGTCGATCAGGTACTGCCGATGCTCGCCCGCGAGCCGCGCGAGGTCCCATTGGACTTTGGATCCGACGTCGTACCGGTCACCCCCGTCGAGTCCCTCCCAGGCCGGACCGGTGGGCGCGACGCCGACGAGCGTCGGCTCGGTTCCGGACAGCGCCCGCCGCCGCGGCAGAACACGTTCGACGAAGCCGAGCGCCGACCACAGCCCCGCTCTGCTCAGCTCCTTGCCGAGGTGCCGGGCCGGCGTCACGAAGACCGGCGGCGGTGTGAGGTCATGAGAGACGCGGAGCGACGAGAACACGCGCATGTCCTCGTAGGCCCGGCCGTCGTCGACGTAGCAGGCGGCGACCTCCATCCCCGGCTCGGCGAGCCGTGAGTCGTCGGCGAACGCAGCATGAAGGCGCTCTGCCGCCACGAGCAAGGCGATTTCGTCGTCGATCTTCCCCGTGACGAAGGACGCTCTCCCGCAGTACACGGCGAAGGGGAAGCAGTCTGCGGGAAGATGGTCACGCAGTTGGGAAAGGACGGCGAACGTGAGCTTCCACTCCCGATCCCAACTCCAGCGATCCGTTGAGCTGCTCTGGAAGTCGACCAGGACGAACGAGGGCACCCGGCCGCGGTCACGAATCCGAGTGAACAGCGCGGCTCCGTGGTTCCCCTTGTCCTCGGCGACGGCCACGGGCTGCGCCCATCGAGCCGCCCGCCACCGCTCGTCGTACTGAGCGTGTGCGGCCATGCTCGTTCATCGGCACGCGGCTGCACCAGCGTGAGACCGGCTAGCCGAACAGCAGCAGCAGCGCGTCGGTCGGCGCGTAGTCGTCCGTCAGCACCGGTACGTCCTCGGTCGCGACGGGCGTGTCCACACGACCCGTGATCGCCGCGGTCAGATCGGGCGCGCCCGGCGACTGCTTCCGGAGCTCCGCCCAGCGCTCCTGGAGAAATTCCTTCGACGGAGCGGCGCCGTCGCCCGCGACGAGGATCACGTTCCGGATCCCCGTCAGATCGCGCTCTCCGTCGCTGAGCACCGGATGGATCGCGACCGTGGGGAAGACGGTGCGGTACGTGCGCAGCATCGAGCGGAACAGGCGGGACTCGGTACCGCGGACGGCGCCGATGATGTTCGTCGAGACGACGCCGCCCGGGGTCAGCCGCGACCGTGCCAGCTCGAGGAACTCACGCGTGGCCAGGTGAAACGGGATCGAGTCGGAGTAGAAGGCGTCGATCACGATCGCGTCCCAGGGGCCATCGTTGGTGGCGAGGAAGCGGCGGCCGTCCTCGACCTCGACGCGGAGGCGCGGATCGCGCGGGAGCTCGAAGTACTCGTAGGCGACGTCGACCACCTCCGAGTCGAGCTCGACGACCTCGATCCGCGTCGCGGGAAAGTCGCGCCACGTCCGTTTCGGCGCCGAACCGCCGCCCAGCCCGACGTAGAGGATCTTGCGCGTCGCGGGCCGGTAGGCGAGCGGCAGCTGCAGGTAGTCCGCGTACTCGAAGCGCGTCCGAAAGGGGTCGTCCTTGTACATCCCGCTCTGGAAGGAGCTGTCGAAGCGGAGGTAGCGGCTGTCGTCGTCCTCGACGACCGCGATCCGGTGGTACTGCGAATCCTTCGTGTGCAGGATCGTGTAGCCGGACTGCGCCTCCTCTGGCGAGCCGGTCCGCTCCTCGTCGCGCTGCTGGCGGTAGACCGGCGACCAGTTGCGAAGCTGGGAGGCGGCGACCGTTCCTCCCTGGTCAGGCGCGAGCGAGACGACGGCGCCGACGCTCGCAACCGCGAGCGCGAGCGCGACCGCGCCTGCCAGCAGCAGCCGCTCGACGAGCGCGACGGCCGCGGCCGCGAGCATCAGAGCCACTGCGGCGGAGGCGAGCACCTGGTCGGTGCCGAGCTCGGGGATCAGCCAGAAGGCCGTCGCGAAGGTGCCCGCGATCGAGCCGGCTGTCGAGATCGCAAAGAGCCGGCCCGCAGTGCGCCCGAGCTCGGCGAGCGAGTGTGCCTTCAGCCGCACCGCGATCGGGGAGACGGTGCCGAGGATGACGCTCTGGGCGCCGAAGAGGAAGATCGTCGCGAGCAGCGGGTTCAGCCGCGGGCCTGGATCCCAGTCGACGAGCCGGTCGAGCACCCAGTCGTCGACGAAGGGGATCGCGAGCACGAGCAACGAGGCCAAGGCGAGCATCGCGACGAGGAGGCGCGGCGTCGGGTACCGGTCGGCGATCGCGCCGCCGACCCAGTAGCCGGTCGAGAGGCCCGCGAGGACGATCCCGATCAGCGCGCCCCAGACGTAGAGCGAGTTGCCGAAGTACGGCGCGAGCACGCGGCTCGCCGCGATCTCGAGCCCGAGCAGCGCGCCGCCGGCGAGGAACACCGCAACCGCGATCGCGATCGAGCTGCGACGGCTGCTTGCGCGCACTACGGCAGCTCGCGGACGAGCACCGCGTCGACGCCGGCTCGTTCGAGCTCGTCGATCTGAGGCTGGGTCGCGTCGCGCAGGTCGGCGATCGCGAGCTTGCCCGCGGGGAGGTCGGAGAGCAGGTCGAGCACGTGCTCGAGCCGGTCGCCATTCCCGTCCGGGGCCGCGAGCACGAAGAGCTCCGGGTCGAAGCGCTCGAGCGCCTCGTCCAGCTCCTCCTCCCTTTCGACCTGGACGACGAGCTCGACGCCTTCGCCCAGCTCGACGTCCTCCTCACCGGGGCAGACGATCCGCGCGTCGCCGGCCGAGCCCGAGGACGTGACGATCGGCAGCGCAGTCGAGGCGCGGATCGCGTCGAGCGCGTCCTCGGCGAGCAGCGCCTCCGCCCCGCCCGCCTCCGCGCGCTGGGCGCCCTCGGCGTCGCGCACGGCGACGATGAGCGAGATTCCGTCACCCTCGGAGATGGCCTGACTGAGACGTCGCGGGCCGGTCACTCGCCGGAGCGTACCCGAGCGGCGTCGAGCCGCTACGGTGCGGATCGTGCGGGGTCGCGTCGCGATCGTCCTCCTCCTCGTGGCGCTGCCGGCCGTCGCGACCGCCGCTGTCCGCCCCCTGCTCGTCGGGACACCGCGCGCCGACGTGCTGTTCGGTCGCGACGGCTCCGAGCGGATCGACGCGCGCGGCGGCAACGACAGGATCGCGGTCGAGTACGACGGCGGCTTCGACGATGTCTCCTGCGGTCCGGGCCGGGACGTCGTCACGGCCGACCTCCGTGACCGCCTACGCAGCGGCTGCGAGATCGTCGGCCGCCGGATCCACCGAGACCGCCACACGAATCCGGACAGCCAGCACGAGTCCGAGGTCGAGCCCGACTCGCTCACGGTCGGCGCGACCACCGTCGCGCTCTTCCAGGTCGGCCGCAACCGGAGCGGCGGCGCCGCGAGCATCGGCTTCTCGACCTCGAGGGACGGCGGCCGGACGTGGCGCGAAGGGATCCTGCCCGGGCTGACCGCCGTGTCGAGACCGGCGGGATCGTCCGCCCGCGCCAGCGATCCCGTGCTCGCCTACGACGCGGCGCACGGAGTCTGGTTGGCGAACACGCTCGCGCTGGCGCCGGGCGTGACGCGGTTGACGATTCATCGCTCGACCAACGGGCTCACGTGGACCGGGCCGATCGACGCGACGATCGCGCAGTCGGAGGATCTGGCCTACGACAAGAACTGGCTGACCTGCGACAACGGGCCGGCAAGCCCGTTCCGCGGCCGCTGCTACCTCGCCTACACGCTGATCGGCGGGCGCACCGACTCGCTCGCGGTGCAGCGCTCCGACGACGGCGGCCGCACGTGGTCGGCCGCCGTCACGCAGCAACTGCCGGTGACCGGGGTGATCCCCGTCGTCCAGCCCGACGGGAAGCTCGTACTCGCCTTCTGGTCGGGCCGCACCGGGATGGTTTCGGTCACCTCGACGGACAGCGGCGTCACGCTCGACCCCGCCGTCCTGATCTCCGAGCTCACCCCGCGCGACGCACGGCCGTTCCGCGCGCCGCCGCTGATCGCGGCCGAGGTGGAGCGGAGCGGATCCGTGCTGGCGACCTGGCAGGACTGCCGCTTCCGGACGGGTTGCGCGGCCAACGACGTCGTCATCTCGCGCTCGGCCGACGGGAAGACGTGGTCTGACCCCGTGCGCGTCACGTCGGGGCGCAACGTCGTGCTACCCACGATCGGCGTCGAGCCGGGCACGGGCAGGCTCGCGATCGCGTACTACGTGCTCCAGCGCAACGGCGTCGACGCCGAGTTGATCACCTCGGCGAACGGGACTCGCTGGAGCGCGCCGCAGCGACTGAACGCGCGGCGGATGCCGCTCGAGTGGATGCCGCAGACGACGCTCGGACGAATGCTGGCGGATTACATCGGCGTCAGCTGGGTGCGCGGACGGCCGCTCGTCGTGCTCGCGCTCGCCTCGCCGCCCCGGGCCGGGAAGCTGCGACAGGCGATCTACGCCGTTCGCGGCTAGGAGGCCGCCGCCGCGAGCTGCGCCGCGAGCTCGCGCACGCTCGCCCGCAGCTCGTCCGGTCGGCGGATCGTGAAGCCGCAACCGAGACCGGCGAGCACCGTCGCCATCCAGTCGAGCGAGCCGACGCGCATGCGCAACAGCGTCCCGGCCGGATCGTCGACGAGCTCGGCGAGCGTGGCCGGGATTCGGCGTGCAGCCTCGTCGGCCGGCAGGTCGAGGACGACTTCGACCTCCCACTTCCAGGGCACCCGCGCGAGCGAGCGCGTCACGTGCGCGACCGCGTCGAACCCCGCCGGCGGTGGGACGGCTGCGGTGTCGGCGAGCGCGGTGCGCCACATCCGGTCGACCCGAAACGTGCGCAGGTCGTCGCGCATGTGATCGTGCGAGGCGAGGTACCAGCGGCCCGAGTGGACGACGAGGCCGTGCGGGCTGAGCTCGCGCTCCGACTCCTCCCCGTCGAACGTGCGGTAGGCGGTGTGTACGCGTCTGCGGCGCCGGATCGCGTCTGCGAGCAGGAGTACGGCGGCAGCGTCGGCCGGGGCACCGCCCCTCGTCGAGGTGAAGCCGAGCGTCTCCTCGAGCGCCTCGACCTGGCGACGCAACGTCGAGGGCAGGACGCGGTTGATCTTCGCGAGCGCGCCGTCGACCGCGTCCGGCGAGCCGTCGGGCGCCGAGCCGCGGGTCGCGAGCAGCCCCAGCACGACGGCGACCGCCTCCTCGTCTCCTAGCATCAGCGGCGGCAGCCGGTAGCCCGGGCGGATCCGGTAGCCGCCGCCGACGCCGCGCTGCCCTTCGACGGGGATCCCGAGCTCCTGCAGCACGCCGACGTAGCGCCGCGCCGTCCGCGCGTCCACCCCGAGGCGGTCGGCGATCTCGCGGCCGGTGGTGAGCGGCCGGGTCTGCAGCAGCTCGAGCAGCTCGAGCAGGCGCGAGGTCGGCGAGGCCATGGGAGCAGTCAAGCACGGATAGAGGGCGGAAACCGCCCTATTTACCCTCTAGAGTCTCTCGGCGTACCCGAGTGAGGAGCACAACGCGATGAGCGACGTCAGCGATTTCGACTTCTGGATGGGCGAGTGGGCGGTCCGCAACCGGCGGCTGCGCGAGCGGCTCGCGGGTTCGGACGTGTGGGAGGAGTTCGAGGCTGAGAGCAAGGCCTGGTCGATCCTCGGCGGGCTCGGCAACGAGGACGTCTTCCGCACCGACCACGACGGCGGCTTTATCGGCATGTCCTTCCGCTTCTTCGACCCGGCCACGCGGCAGTGGTCGATCTACTGGGCCGACAGCCGCCGCCCCGGC
>DATMEO010000149.1:0-4020 GCA_035556515.1 Gaiellaceae bacterium | reverse complement strand
CTGCGTGCCTCCGACCTCGCAGAGCCAGCCGGCGAGGAGGCCGCCGAGCGGCGCCAGCCCCGCGAAGGCCCAGAGGTAGAGGCTGACGACACGGCCGCGCAGGTGGTCGGGCGCGCGCAGCTGCAGGATCGAGCTCGCGTTTGAGGTCCAGAGCGTGAAACAGATGCCGGTGAAGACGAGCAGAACCCCGCACAGCCAAACCGTCGCCAGAGGCGCGAGTAGCAGCAGACAGGCGCTGAACCCGCCCGTGCCGAAAACGAGCACCTTCCAGCTCGCCCGACCGAGCGCTGCGGAGAGCAGCGCGCCGACGAGCGCGCCGCCGCCGAAGCAGGCGGAGAGGATGCCGAAGACCTCGGGCCCGGTGTTCAGCGTGTCCGACGCGAGCAGCGGCAGGATCACGTGGAAGTTGAAACCGACGGTGCTGACGACGGTGACGATCACGAGGACGAGGCGCGCGTCGGGCGAGCGCCGCGCCCAGGCGAATCCCTCGCCGATCGCCTTCATCATCGTCGGCGGCTTGGCGCTCGGCTCGAGCGGCACGAGCTCCTCGCGCCGCATCATCAGCAGCCCTGCGAGCACGGCGAGGAAGGTGACCGTGTTGATCGCGAAGCAGACACCGACGCCGAAGGCGGCGATCAGCACGCCGGCGACGGCGGGCCCGACGACGCGGGAGGCGTTGAAGAGGCTCGCGTTCAGCGCGACGGCGTTCGGGAGCTCGTCGCGGCCGACCATCTGGAACGTCAGCGCGTGGCGTCCCGGGGCGTCGAAGACGAGCGCGGTGCTGGAGAGAATCGCGAGCAGGTAGACAACCCAGAGCGTCTCCAGGCCGCCGAGCACGAGGACGGCGAACGCGGCGGAAAAGAGCATCGAGACCGTCTGTGTCCCGATCACGAGCTTGCGGTTGTCGATCCGGTCGGCGACGACACCTGCGAAGAGGCCGAAGACGGTGAAGGGGATGAAGCGGCAGAAGGCGAGGAGCCCGACGGCGATCGGCGAGCTCGTCAACTCGACCACGAGCCAAGCGAGCGCGACGTTCTGCATCCAGGTGCCGCTGACCGAGATCACCTGGCCGGTGAAGAAGAGGCGGTAGTTGCGGTGCCGCTTGAGGCTCGCGAACGTGCGCTCGTTCAGCGCCAGCAGCGCCGCCGTCACAGGAGCTTCCCGAGCGGCTCGATCGCGCGCTCGAGCGCCTCGAGCTCGCCCTCGTCGAGGCCGCGCAGCCGCTCGGCGAGCCAGGTCGTGCGGCGGGCGCGGACGCGCTTCAGCAGCCGCTCGCCCTCGCCGGTGAGCGTGAGGCCGACGCGGCGCCGGTCGCTCTCGTCGCGGACTCGCTCGAGCAGACCCGCCTTCTCGAGCCGGTCGACGTGGCCGGAGAGGGCGGGAGCGGAGATTCGCTCCTCGCCGGCGAGCTCGCGCAGGCTCAGACCGGGGTTGAGGCGGATCAGCCAGAGGAGCGTCACTTGACGGCTGGTGACGCCGAGCTGCTCGGTCTCCCGCCGCAGCTCGCGCGAGAGGCGCAGCAGCACGGGCCGCAGCTCGTTCGCGACGGCGAGAGGATCAGCGATAACGTCGTTAACCATTAACCTGGTTACGAGTTTACCAGGCGGTCGAATTTGCGCATCCCCAAACTGGGGGAATGTCAGCCCGCGACGAACCGAGCGATCCGACGGCCGATCAGCTCGCCCTGGTCTTCCTGGAGGAAGTGGCCGGCGCCGGCGACGATCTCCGGCTCGCCCGCGCCCGGAATGTGCGCCGCGATCCGCTCGGCCACGCTCGGCGCGAAGATCGGGTCGGAGTCGGAGAAGAGGACGAGCGCCGGCTGGTCCCAGTGCGCGAGCCGCTCCCGCACGGCGAGGTGGGCGGGCGTGTCGGGATGGTCGGGCGAGATCGGGACCAGCTCCGGGAAGGCGAGGACGCCGGCCTTCGACTCCCGGACCGGCCAGGGCGCGCTGTAGGCGTCGACGACCTCGTCGCTCATCGGCTGCACCGCCGAGAGCTGAACCAGGCGGCCGGGGATCATCTCCGTGCCGAGCCGGCGCACCCAGTCGCGGAACCGGAGCCATTCGTCGGACGGGGGCCGCCCGCCGCCGATGCCGGTGTTCATGATCACGAGCTTGCCGATTCGGTCCGGATTCTCGACCGCGAGCCGTAGCCCGATCGGGCCGCCCCAGTCCTGGACGACGACGGTCGCGTCGCGGAGATCGAGCTCCTCGGCCAGCCGCGCGATCGAGCGAACGTGGCCCTCGTAGGAGTAGTCCTCGAGCCGAAGCGGCTTGTCCGACCTGCCGAAGCCGAAGTAGTCGGGAGCGATCGCCCGCGCGGCAGGCGCCAGCTCCGGGATGATCTTGCGGTAGAGGTACGACCAGGTCGGCTCGCCGTGCAGGAGCAGGACGGCGGGGCCGTCGCCTTCGTCCAGGTAGTGCATCCGGAGCCCGTCCTGCTCGACGTAGTGCGGCTGAAATGCGTAGCCGGGCAGCCCCGCGAAGCGCTCGTCGGGCGTGCGGTAGGCGTCCGGAGCCACGCCCCGAGTCTACGAGGCGTGAGATCGAGGGGGTCTGGGAACATGGCGATCGATGGCTGAGCCTCCGCCGCCGCGAGATCCGCGGGATCCCGCCGACGACGAGACGGTCGTCGTCCCGCCGTCGCAGCCGGAACCGGTCGACGAGACGATCGTTCGCGACGAGTGGGGGCCGGAGACGGTCGCGCAGGAGCACGTCGTCGAGGACGGCGTCGTGGTCGAGGAGGAGGCTCCGCGACGAAGGCCGCCGACGATCTGGCCCTGGCTGCTGGCATTGCTCCTCCTCGTGGTGGCCGGGCTGGGCGCCTACTACTTCCTCACGCGGGACGACGACGAGTCCGCGGGTACGACGACCGCGGTGACGACGACGCAGGCGCGGCAGGTGTCGGTGCCGGACGTCGTCGGGACGTCCTCGTCGGAGGCGACCGCGACCCTCCGCGACGCGGGCCTCGAAGCGAATGTCGTCGCCGTTCCGTCCGACCGGCCGAGCGGCCAGGTGGTGGCGCAGAGCCCTGGCGCCGGGAACGAGGTCGTCGAGGGGACGGTCGTGCGGATCAACATCGCCGAGGCCAGACCGGCTCCGCCCCCGGCGACCACCGACGACGCGACGACGAGTGGGCAGACAACGACGCAGCCGGCTGCGACGGCGCCTCCGCCGGCTACCACGACCGAGGCACCGGCCACTGCGCCGGCAACGGTGCCGGACGTCGTCGGTCAGGAGCTCGCCGACGCGGCGAGTGCCTTCTCCGACGAGTGGCTCAAGGTCGGCGTCAGGTATGTCCCCTCGAACGAGCCTCAAGGTCGTGTCGTCGCCCAGGCGCAGCCGGCCGGCACCGTGCTGAAGCGGGGCGACACGGTGCAGGTGAACGTCTCCATCGGTGCCGAGCCCGCCGCCGCTGCAGCGGTACCGAGCATCGCAGGTCGGCGGCTCGACGAGGCCCGGCAAGCACTCGAGCAAGCGGGCTTCGAGGTGCTCGCGCTCAAGTTCGGCGGAGAGGTTCGGAACGAGAATCCCGTGACCTCGCAGACCCCGGCCGGCGGAGCGAGCGTTCCGGGCGGCTCGCTCGTGATCCTCTACCTGAGGGCGTAGCTACTTCGGCGCCGGATCGAGCTTGTAGCCGACGCCGTAGCGGGTCTGGATGAATGTGTGGCGCGGGGCGCGGCTGTCGATCTTCTCGCGCAGCTTGCGGACGAAGACATCGACGGTGCGGTCGCGGTGCGAGGCGCGGCGGCCCCAGACGCGCTGGAGCAGCTCGTCGCGGGTGAGCACACGGCCGCGGTCGAGCGCGAGCGCGTAGAGGAGCCGGAACTCCGTCGGCGTCAGCTCGGCACTGGCGCCGTCCACGTACGCCTGGACGTTCCGCGGGTCGAGGCGGAGCTCCTCGACCTCGATCTCGTCACCGCGCTTCGGTTCTTGCGCCCGCGTGCCGCGGCGGGCCGCCGCCGCGACACGCGCCGCAAGCTCTTTCATCGAGAACGGTTTGACGAGGTAGTCGTCGGCG
>DATMEO010000148.1:0-6544 GCA_035556515.1 Gaiellaceae bacterium | reverse complement strand
CGCGGAGACGGCCGTCGCAGGCCGGCCGGCGAACGCCTGCTCGAGCGCCGCGTCCCAGCCTTCGTCGGGCAACTCGTCCGGCCCAAAGGGGATCGGCACGGCGTTCGACCCGGCGAGCAGCCGGTGTTCGTCGTCGAGGAGGAACAGCTGCAGGTCGGGAAACTCCTCGTACTGGCGGTTCCAGTGCAGGTTCGCGACGGCGTCGTGGTACATGAACTCGTCCCAGGCTGCCCCGAGCTCGTCGCGGCGCTCGATCAGGTCCGGCCGCTCGGCGTAGGAAACGAGCTTCAGGCGCGCTCCAGGAGGGCGATCGCCTCGGCCGCGAGCCCCTCGCCGCGGCCGGTGAAGCCGAGGAGGTCGGTCGTCGTTGCGCGGACGTTCACGCGTTCCGGCTCGACTCCGAGCGCGGCGGAGAGGCGACGGCGCATCTCCTCGCGGTGGGCGGCGATCCGAGGCTCCTCTCCGATCAGGACGCAGTCCGCGTTCACGAGCGCGAAGCCCGCCTCGCGCACCTGCGCAAATGCGTCGCGCAGCAGGTCGAGCGAGTCGGCGCCGTGCCAGCGGGCGTCGCCGGAGGGAAACAACGCGCCGATGTCGCCGAGGCCCGCGGCGCCGAGCACGGCATCGGTGAGCGCGTGTGCGATCACGTCGCCGTCCGAGTGCCCGGCGAGGCCGCGTGGATGCTCGATCTCGACGCCGCCCAGCACCAGCGGCGCGCCGTCCTCGAACGCGTGGGCATCGACGCCGATGCCGATACGGAGATCAGACACCGAGCGCCTCCACCAGCTCGTCGAGCGACTCGATCGCGAGTGCAGTCGGCGGCGGCTCGTGGAGGTGCCCCCAGGGGCCACGCCGGACATGCACGGCCACCATCCCCGCCGCGAGCGCCGGCTCGACGTCGTTGTCGACCCGGTCGCCGACGTACGCGATTTCGTCCGCCTGGACTCCACTCTCGCCGACGATCCGCTCGAAGAACGCCGGCGCCGGTTTCTCGATCCCCCAGCGCGCGGACGAGCCGGTCAGCTCCACGTGTGGGCGAAGCAGCTCCTCTGCCTCCGCGGGCGTGTTGCCGACCGCTCCGACGAGCAGGCCTCGATCGCGGAGCCGCTCGAGGCAGGGCAGAGCGTCCGGATAGAAGTCGTCGGCATCCCAGGCTGAGCGGGGATGCTCGACGCCCAGCAGCCGCCAGGCCCTCGAGTGGTGCTCGCCGCGCGCTGCCAGCCCTCCGAGCACGCCCATCAGCGTGAAGCGGGGCACACCGGCGGCGTCGGCCGCCCGCTCCCACATGCCGGTCTCGTCGACGAGCGTCTCGCCGACGTCGAACACGACCGCCTTCAGAGCCACGACGAGACGAGCTCCAGGTCCGCGCGGGTGGTCACCTTCAGCAGCCGCGGATCGCCCTCGACCCACCTGACGCGGCCGCCGCGCGCTTCGACGAGCGAGGCACAGTCCGTCGTCTCGGCGAGATCGCCGGCGTAGGCGTCGCGGAGCGTCGAGACGGGGAAGGCCTGCGGCGTCTGCACGGCAACGAGCTTCTCACGGGCAACCGTGCCGACGATGCGCTCGCCGTCCACCGACTTGACCGTGTCGACGATCGGCAGGCCCGGCACGACCCCGTCCCAGCCCTCGGCGAGCGGTGCGAGCACGCGCTCGATCACGGCATCCGTCACGAGCGGCCTCGCCGCGTCGTGCACCAGCGCGACGAGCGCGTCGTCGGCCACCTCGGCCAGCGCGGCGCGGACGGACTCGGCCCGCGTCGCTCCGCCGGTCACCGCCGCGACGACCTTCGTCGCGGAAAGCTCCTCGGCGAGCAGGATCGCCGGCTCCTCCCAGCCCGCCGGAACGACGACGACGATCGCGTCGATCCAGTCGGAGCCGTCGAAGCGGCGGAGCGGCTCGGCGAGCAGAGGCAGCTCCCCGAGCCCCACGAATGCCTTCGGCCGCTCCCCGCCCAGCCGCTCACCCGTCCCCGCGGCGACGAGGAGGGCCCAAACGCTCATCCTCCGAAGCTACGCCGTGGCCGCGGCGGCCTTCGCCTTGCTCTTCTTCTTCGGCTTCTCGCCGTTACCGGAAAGCACGCCCTCGAGCCACTCGGCAGCCTCTTCCTCGTCGACTGCCTTGGCGTACATCAGCTCCGAGGCGAGGATTTTCTTCGCCTTCACGAACATCTGCTTCTCGCCGGTCGAGAGACCCTTCTCGTGATCGCGCAGCGAGAGGTTCTTGACGACCTCGGCGAGCTCGAAGATGTCGCCGGTCTTCATCTTGTCGCGGTTGTGCTTGAAGCGGCGGTTCCAGTTCTTCGGCATCTCGGACTCACCTGCGGTGAGAGCCTTGACGACGGTGTTGACCAGGTCTTCGTCGATCACTGTCCGCAGTCCGACCTGCTCCGCATTCTCGACGGGGACGTTCACCGTCATGTCGTTGTGCAGGATCTGGATCGTGAGGTATTCGCGCGTCTGACCCAGGATCTCGCGCTTCTCCTTTTTCACGACCGTGCCTGCACCGTGGTGCGGATACACCACCTTGTCGCCAACCTCGAACAAGCCAGCCTCCCCTAAATCGTCTATTCCGTGAAGAAGCCGGCGGGCTCGAGGCTCACCGGCGGAAGGAGACTAGTCTAGCAGAAATCCCTGGAAAACGCCTTGTTTTCGAGGATTATCCCGATTTGCGGGGATTTTCCTCCCGGCTTTCGAGCCCTGCACGAAGAGCGTCCCTGAGCGTGCCCGAGCCCGAGACTCTGATCTGCGAGCGGCTGCGCGTTCCCTCGGGAGCGACGGCCGCGACGATGCCGAGCTTGGCGCATTCCTCCAG
The DNA here is from genome assembly GCA_035556515.1 of Gaiellaceae bacterium. Lineage (GTDB taxonomy): Bacteria > Actinomycetota > Thermoleophilia > Gaiellales > Gaiellaceae > Gaiellasilicea. Next base: position 3,733 of record DATMEO010000148.1, on the reverse strand, counting down.
CCGGCGCTCCGACTGGGCGGCCGTCCGGAGCCGGCCGGTGAGGCCGATCTCGCCGAAGACGGCGATCCCCTCGCGCACCGGTGCGTTTCGCTGCGCCGACGCGATCGCCATCGCAATCGCGAGGTCGGCGCCGGGCTCGTCGATGCGGAGACCGCCGGCCACGTTGACGAAGACGTCGGCGGTTCCGAGCGGGATGCCGGCGTGGCGGGCGAGGACGGCGACGATCATCGCGAGGCGCTTCGGGTCGACGCCCGTGCCGACGCGCCGCGGCATCGCCAGGTCGGTCGGCGCGACGAGAGCCTGGATCTCGAGCAGGATCGGCCTGGTTCCCTCGAGCGCGCAGGCGACGGCCGCCCCGACCTCCCCCGGCAGCGTCTTGCCGAAGAGTTCGGAGGGATCGGGCACGCCGATCAGGCCCTCGCCGGTCATCTCGAAGACGCCCAGCTCGTTGGTCGAGCCGAAGCGGTTCTTGGTCGCGCGCAGGACGCGGTGGGCGTGATAGCGGTCGCCCTCGAACTGGAGCACGCAGTCGACGAGGTGCTCGAGCACGCGCGGGCCGGCGACAGCGCCGTCCTTGGTCACGTGGCCGACCAGGATCGTGGCGACGTTCTGCTCCTTGGCGACCCGGAGCAGGCGGCCCGCGGCCTCGCGAACCTGGCCGACGGAGCCCGGCGCCGAGCTCATGTCGGCGGCGTAGAGCGTCTGGATCGAGTCGATCACGCAGACGTCGGGGCGCTCGCGCTCGAGCGTCGCACAGACGGCGTCGAGCTCGGTCTCGGCGAGGATCTCGACGTTCTCGGTGCCTCCGAGGCGCGCGGCGCGAAGCTTCACCTGGGCCGTCGACTCCTCGCCGGTGACGAGGAGCGCGCGGCGGCCGGCGGCCGAGATCGCGCCGAGGGCGCTCAAGAGCAGCGTCGACTTGCCGACGCCGGGCTCGCCGCCGACGAGGACGAGGCTCGCGGGAACGAGCCCCCCGCCGAGGACGCGGTCGAGCTCGGGCACGCCGGTCGAGATCCGCTTCGCCTCCTCGGCGTTGACATCGACGAGCCGGAGCAGGGGCTTCGCGGCGGCCGTGGACTTCAGCGGCGCCGGCGTCTCCTCGACGAGCGATCCGAACGCGTTGCAACCCGGGCACTTGCCGAACCAGCGCCCGGCGGAGTAGCCGCACTCGGTACAGGCGTAGTTGACTGCGGCCTTGGCCATCGGATCGAGGCTAGCCGCGGCGGCGGACGAGGATGTCGCGATTCGGCGACGAGAACGTGACGATTTGGCGCACGCACGGGAACGCCCGGGACGGTCGCGGTGTAGACGGTTGCAGATGCCGCTCGTCAGGATCGCGGTCGCATTGCTGGCCTGCGCCGCACTCTCGGGTGCCGGTGGCGGCGCCGATCGAGCCACGTTCACGGCGCCTGCCGTCGGCGGCCGGGCTCTGACGAGTGGGTCCGTCAGGGCGCTCGAGCCGACCGTGCGGCATCCATACGCCGTCGTGGTCGACTCCCGCGGTCGAGTCTTCGTCGCGGACGGCGCCACACGACGGATCCTCCGGCTCGAACCGACGACCGGCCGCCTCAGAGTGCACGCGCGCGGCCTCGACGAACCGACCGGGCTGGCGGCCGGTGGAGCAACGCTGTACGTCGCCGACTACCACGCGGGTCTCGTGCGCCGCGTCGATGCGGCGGGCCGCGTCACAACGCTCGCGCGCCTGCCGCAGGTCACGGCGGTAGCGACAACGCCCGCGGGCCGGGTCTATGCCGTGACCATGGGCGGCATGCTCGCGCGCATCTCACCCGCGGGCAGGGTCGCGCCGATCTCGGTTCGCGGCGGGCTCGACCGACCGCACGGGATCGTCTTCGACCGTGCCGGCGACCTGCTCGTCGCCGAGGACTCGCGGCGCGTCCGGCGGATCGACCCGGCCACGGGCCGGGCCGAGCTCGTGGTCGCCGGCGTGGACACGAACAAGATCGCGGTCGCCCGCAACGGAACGCTGTTCCTCGCCGGCGCGAGCCCGACGGGCGGCAGTCTCCGCCGGCTCGAGCCCGGCGGCAAGCCGACCGTCCTGCTCGACGACCTCCACGTCAGCGACGTCGCCGTCCTGCCGGACGGCGACCTGATCGCGACTGCGGTCGAGCCCGGAGCCGTCTTCAGGGTGGATGCGCGCACGGGAGCGCGGAAGAAGCTCGCCGGCTAGGACGAGAGGGGCCGCCTCGCGGCGGCCCCTCTCCGGCTTACGCTCCTGTTCAGTCGCCGTAGTCGAGCCAGGCTCCGAGCGGCGGCCGTTCGTCGACGCCGGGCTTGCTCCAGTCGCAGACGCCCGTCGGGAACGCCGTTTGGAGCCGCGCCTGCTGCGCCGGCGTGAACGAGGCGGCGTAGGCGCCGAAGTCGAGCGGCTTCAGCTGGCACTTGAACACGTCGCTCGCGAGGCCCGCGCCGGCGGCCATGCGCGTCTCCGCGAACGTCGGGTAGAGCGCCTCGCAGGCGCCAGCGAGGCCGAGCCCGAACGGCTCGATGATCTTCGTCGAGCCCGCCCAGCACGCGTCCGTCAGGGCGACCGGGCGGTTCCGGAGCATGCGCTCCGCCGCCGTGCCCGGCGCATCGTCCGCCTCGATCGCGGCCAGCCACGCCTCCATCTGCGTGAGCGCTTCGACGGCCATCGCCCCCGACCCGGCCGCGTTCGCGATCAGCATCACGTGGTTCGCGAACGTGCCGTTCGCCTCCTGGAGCCGCGACCGCGTCACGAACGAGTGGATCCGCGTGTGGATGTCGCCCGGGAAGTCGGTGTAGGTGCGGGCGTCGATGATCGGCGTCGACGCCAGCCCGAGCCCGCCCGTGTTCACGCGGCCGGTCTCGTATGCCCGCACGATCCCGATCGGGTCGGCGGCGACGCGCTGCGGGACGACCTGGCCGATGAAGTCGAAGCCGCCGGCGTTCTCGTTCAGCGACACGAATTGCTCCGGCGTGATCGCCCCGCTCTGCAGAGCGTTGAGCCCGTACTGGAGGCCGACGTTGTCGAGCGGCCGCCAGGCGAAGCCGTTCGCCGGGTTGCGCCCGAGCTGCGTCGCGATCTGCTCGAAGCTCGTGCACTTGATTCCGCCGGGGTTCGTGACCGGGTTGTAGCGCGCCGAAACGGGCACCGCTCCCGGGCAGGCCTCGAGCGCGTTGGTGCGGCTGGCGAACGCGAGGTGCCAGAATTGGCACGAGTTGAAGGTGCCGAAGCCCGATGCAGCGGCGCGCTGAGCGGCTGTCCAGCCCGCGGCGACGCCGGCCGGGCTGGCGAAGTACAGCGCGAGCAGGCGGCAGTCGGGAACGGTTCCGAGCGTGATCGAGTCCTGGAACGAGGCGCTCGGGATGATCCCGTCGAGGATGCCCGGGTAGTTGTTCCCGATCAGGTGCTGCTGGATTGCGCCGCCCGAGCCGCCGAAGCCGATCGTGTACATCGGCTTGCCGTAGGTCTCGGCGAAGTGCTCCTTCACCATCAGCGCGACCTCGGCGGAGATGACCTCGCTGCAGTTGTTGTCGTAGACGTTCAGGGACGACGACGCGACGGCGTAGCCGCGCGCGAGGAACAGGTCGGTGAGCACGCCCCCGTTCCCCTGGCCCTGGTGGTAGCCGACGTTGCAGCCCCCGCCGAACGTGTAGACGAGCCTGCCGTTCCAGCCGGGCTCGTCGTTGAACGGGCTCGGCGGCGCAGCCGGGTCGTAAAGAGCGGCGATCTCGTAGACCGCCCGGTCGATCA
>DATMEO010000147.1:0-4890 GCA_035556515.1 Gaiellaceae bacterium | reverse complement strand
GCCTTCACGGTCACGTTGGCGGCCGAGCTGAGGGTGTAGGTGATCGTCGTCCCGTCGGCGATGTCGTCCTCGTTCGGCGAGACGGTCTCCGGGTCCGCCACCAGCCCGGTGACGGAGAGAGCGCCTTCGGCGCCGCCGCCGATCGTGCCGACCGCAGGCGTGACGCTCTCCTCCGAGCTGATCGCATAGGAGTAGCTACCGGGCGCGAGCAGGCTCGCGTCCCACGTCCAGTCCACGTTCGGCCCGAGCCCAGCGGACGAGGCGACCGGGCTGCCGGCCGCGTCCTGCACGTCGACCGTCCAGGGCAGTGCCGAGGACAGTCGCGCTCTGAAGCGGACGAGGCCGGGCACGGCGCCCGTCACGACCGGCGCGTACAGCTTCGGCAGACCGCGGCGCGAAACGTCGCCCGCGAGCTCGGTGAGGATGCCGTAGAGCGCATTCCCGGGGCAGTCGGTGAAGCCGGTGTCGCGGTGGCCGGAGACCGTGCGGAGGAAGACGGCAACCCGGCAGGGAAGCGGGCGTTGCCGCCTGAGATGAACGAGAGCGTCGTCGCCGGGTCGACGTGCGCGATGTCGAGCCGCCACGCCAGTAGTGCCGCAAGGGCGTCGCGCGCCTTCTGGCTCACCGCGAGCGAGCCGTACTCGCCGAGCAAGGCGGCCCCGACCGAGCCGGTGTTGAACCCCTCCGCGTGAGCGCCGACGACGTTCCGCTCCGTGCCGCCGTACCTGCCCTCGAAGACCTGGCCGAAGCGATCGACGAGAAAGTTGTAGCCGATGTCGTTCCAGCCGTTCCCCTTCACGTGGTAGAGCTGGATCGCCCGCACGATCGCCGGCGCCTGAGCAGTGGTGTAGCCGTTCGCGCCGGCGGTGTGGTGAACGAGCGCGATGCGCAGCGTCGCGGCAAATGACGGCCCTGCACGTCGGATCTTCTCGTCCGCGTTCCAGCCCCGGCGCGGCACGATCGCGGGCGCCTCCGCCTTCTGCAGCGTCCGCGCGGGAACACCGGCGGCCGGGCTCGAGACGAACCAGGCGCGCAGCCGGCCGACAGGTCCCCGCGTCCGATACTCGATCCGGTCCGACGGGCCGACCCACCACGGATTCCCGAGCTGCCAGCCGCGGGCGCCGGCACGCTCGGCGGTGCCGGCATCGGGCCGGTCCTCGGCCTCGGGCGCTGCATCCTCCCACGCGCTCCAGCGGCCACTCGTCGAGCGCGTTCGGAACTGCACCGTCCCGGACCCACGCCAGTGAATCCCGACGAGATCGAAGCGGGCCGGAGCGCTTGCCGAGGCGAGCGTGCGCTCACCGGCAACCGGGACGTCGCGCGAGACGATCGTCGCCTCCTGCGCGAGAGCCGGCGCCGGCAAGGCGAGAACGAGTCCGATGAGGGTGAGCAGGCGTCTGGGCACGGCGGTCTCTCCACCGAAGGGTGGCGGCTTCCCCATTCGGCGACAAGAGCCTCGCCCCTCGTTTGACCGAATCCTTACAGCTAGTGTCTGGGTGTGGCGGCCCTCGCACGGGGAGTCCTGGTCGTCGCCGCAGCAGTTGCCGCGGCCCTCCTCGCCGTTGCCGCACCGCTTGCCGGAGAACCCGTGGATTCCAATCCACGCGTACTCGTCGCCGAGTTCGAGAACGATGTCAACCCGGTGACGCAGGACTTCCTGGTCGATGCGATCGACCGCGCCGAGGACGAGGGCTACAACGCGGTCGTGATCGAGATGGACACGCCCGGCGGCCTCTCTTCGTCGATGCGCGCGATCGTCAAGCGCATCCTCGCCGCCGAGGTGCCGGTGATCGTCTACGTCGCGCCGCCGGGTGCCAGCGCCGACTCGGCCGGCGCCGTGATCGGGATGGCCGCCGACGTGCTCGCGATGGCACCGCAGACCAACATCGGCTCCTCGACGCCGGTGTCGATCGGCGGCGAGGACATCTCACGCGACCTCCGCCGCAAGATCGTCAACGACGCGGCCGCCTACATCGGCGAGCTGGCACGCGAGCACGGGCGCAACGTCCAGGTCGCGCGCGAGATGGTCACGAAGGCGACAAACCTCGGCGCGCGGGAAGCGCTCGAGAAGAACGTAATCGACGTGATCGCGACCGACTACCCGGATCTCTTCGGTCAGATCGACGGCATGACCACCGAACCGAAGGGGCTGACGATCTCGGCGCCGCCCGGCACGCAGGTCGAGCGGGTCGAGCTGTCGATGTGGAAGAGCCTGCTCGACCTCCTCATCGACCCGAACATCATCGCGCTGATGCTCTCGATCGGCCTGATCGGGATCGTCGTCGAGCTCTGGAATCCCGGCCTCGTCTTCCCCGGCACCGTCGGCGCGATCTCGCTGATCGTCGGCCTCTACGGGCTCCAGGTGCTCCCGATCTCCGCAGCCGGGCTCTTGCTGATGGTGCTCGCGGCCGCCTTCTTCGTCGCCGAGGCGTTCATCGTCTCGCACGGCGCCCTCGCCGTCGCGGGCGCAGTCATGTTCACGATCGGGGCGCTGATGCTCTTCGATCCTGCGGGCGACGCCTACCAGGTCTCCTTGCCGGTCGCGCTCGCGATCGCGGGCACGCTGGCGCTGCTGTTCGGCCTCGCGTTGACGAAGGCGGCGCAGGTCCGGCGCGTGCCGGTCGCGGTCGGCTCGCACCGGCTCGTCGGCGAGCCGGCAGCCGTGCGGGGCGAGAGCCTCGTCTTCGTCGACGGCGAGCTCTGGCACGCCCGCAGCGCCGACGGCTCTCCGCTCGTCGCCGGCGAACAGATGCTCGTCGAGGGCGTCGAGCCGGACACCCTCGAGCTCGTCGTAGGATCCCCGAAGGACGCACCGACCCTCCAGGCCGAAAGGACGTAAACCCGCCGTGATCGCCCTGATCGCAATCGCCGCCGTCGCCTTCCTGCTGCTGATGTTCCTCTTCGCCGCCGTGAAGGTCGCGCGCGAGTACGAGCGCGGAGTGATCTTCCGCCTCGGCCGCCTGCTGCCCGAGCCGAAGGGGCCGGGGCTCTTCCTCCTGATCCCGGTCGTCGACCGGATGGTCAAGGTCGACCTGCGCACGATCACGCTGAACGTGCCGCCCCAGGAGGTGATCACGAAGGACAACGTCCCGGTCCGCGTGAATGCGGTCGCCTACTTCCGGATCATCGAGCCGAAGAACGCCATCGTCCAGGTGGAGAACTTCATGGTCGCGACCTCGCAGATCGCGCAGACGACGCTGCGCTCCGTGCTCGGCCAGCACATGCTCGACGAGTTGCTCTCGGAGCGCGACAAGATCAACGCGATTCTGCAGAACATCATCGACGAGGCGACCTCGCCCTGGGGCGTCAAGGTCTCGATCGTCGAGGTGAAGGACGTCGAGATCCCGGCCGGGATGCAGCGGGCGATGGCCCGCCAGGCCGAGGCCGAGCGCGAGCGGCGTGCGAAGGTGATCGCTGCAGAGGGCGAGTTCCAGGCGTCGCAGAAGCTCTCCGAGGCAGCGGACGTGATGGCGAAATCGCCGATGGCGCTGCAGCTGCGCTACCTGCAGACACTGCTCGAGATCGGCGCGACGAACGCGACGACGATCGTCTTCCCGGCTCCGATCGACATGCTGACCGCCTTCATGGGCAAGGCGACCGGCGACGGTGGCGGCGGAACGAGCTAGCGGAACGAGCTAGCTGACGAGCTGGCCGTTGGCGGAGCGGAAGCGGCGTGCCGCTTCGATCGCGGCACCGAGGTTCAAGCCCTTGTCCTTGGCCTGCTTGATCAGCATCACCGTCTCGAGCGCCTCGATGTCGTAGATCCGCTGCTTCTTGCCCTTGGTCGGGATCTGCGCCTTGTTCGTCCAGTAATCGAGCTGCATCTTCGAGATGCCGGCGATCTGGCAGACCTGGCCGAGATACAGCTCGATCTTGTCCAGATGCTCCGAGAGGTTGACCGGCTCGAGAATGTCGACCTGTGTGTTGTAAGCCATGCTGATCCCTTTATCGGCGTATACGACGACCCCTCAAGAGGAACATATACACGCTTTTCCCCGGTTTGGGAAGAGATGCGGCAGAAAACGGGAGAATTCGCCGCTAGTCGTCGTCGTCGTCGTCCGACGCGGCCGGGAATCCGTCTTCGTCGAAGTCCGGCTCTGCCAGCGGCTCGATCCCTGCCTGGACTGCCGCATCTGCGGCCTGGTCGACGGCGGAGTCCGTTGCGTCGCTCTCCATCACGAGCGCGAGGCTCGAGACCTTCTCCTCGTCGCCGCGCAGGCGCATCACGATCACGCCCTGGGTCGAGCGGCCGAGCCTCTTGATCTCCTCGACCGGGATCCGAATCACGGTGCCGCCGGTCGAGATCAGCATCACCTGGTAGCCGTCGCGGACGACCCGGGAGCCGGCGAGCTTGCCGCGCGCGTCGGTGAGCTGGATCGTCTTGACGCCGAGACCACCGCGGCCCTTGACCGGGTACTCGGAGACCCGGGTGCGCTTGCCGTACCCGTTCTCGGTCACGACGACGAGATCGGTGTCGTCCTGGGCGATCTCCAGCTCGATTACCTCGTCGTCCTTGCGCAGGCCCATCCCCTTGACGCCGGAAGCGGCGCGGCCCATCGCGCGAACGTCGCGCTCGTGGAAGCGAATCGCCTGCCCGAAGCGGGACACCATCAACACGTCGTCGTCGCCGTCGGAAAGCCGGACGCCGACGAGCTCGTCGTTGTCGCGCATCTTGATCGCGATGATCCCGTCGGCCTTCAGCGGTGTGTTGTACTCGAGGAACTCGGTCTTCTTGACGACGCCGGCCTTGGTCGCGAAGAGGAGGTACTTGGCCTCCTTGAAGTCGCGCGTCGCGATCACGGCCTTGACCTGCTCGTCCTGGCGGAACGGGAGCAGGTTGACGATCGCGCGGCCCTTCGACTGGCGTGAGCCGAGCGGCAGCTCGTGCAC
>DATMEO010000146.1:0-10913 GCA_035556515.1 Gaiellaceae bacterium | reverse complement strand
CGCAGGGCGGGTTGTTCGTGTAGACGCAGGTCGACTCGACCAGCGCGTTCTCGACGTCGTAGGGCCCGACCGCGAACGACGCCGCGTTCGAGGTCACGGCGGTCGAACTCGAGGCGTACGCGCCGCCGTCGAGCAGCAGGTCGGCCTCGACCTTCACCAGCTCGCCGGCCGCCGTGGCGTGGTGGCGGTACCGCATGCGGGCCGGGTGCCGGTGGACGTGGCCGACGAACGACTCCTCGCGGCTGTAGGCCATCTTCACCGGGCGCCCGGTGCGGAGCGCGAGCAGGCACGCGTGGATCTGCATCGAGAGGTCCTCGCGGCCGCCGAACGCGCCGCCGACCCCCGCAAGGTGAATGCGCACCATCTCCGGCGGCAGGCCCAGGCACGGCGCCACCTGGTCGCGGTCGACGTGCAGCCACTGGGTCGCGACGTAGACGTCGACCCCGCCCTCGCCGTCCGGCACGGCCAGGCCCGACTCCGGCCCCAGGAACGCCTGATCCTGAATCCCGATCTCGTAGACGCCGCTGACCGACACGTCACCCTCGGCCTCGGGGTCGCCGTGGCGGATGACGAGGTGGCGGACGACGTTGGGGCGCTCGTCGTCGCGGTAGCCGTGCGCCATCGTCGGCCGCTCGGGGTGGAGCGGCGGCTGCTCGGTCGCGCGCTCCATGTCGACCACCGGCTCGAGCAGCTCGTACTCGACGCGGACGGCGGCGGCGGCGCGGCGCGCCTGCTCCGGCTCCTCCGCGGCCACGAGCGCGACCGGCTCGCCGTAGTAGCGAACGCGTTCGGCGGCGAGCACGGGCTGATCGGCGAACTCGAGCCCGTACGTCTTCTGCCCGGGGACGTCGGCGTGCGTGAGCACCGCGTGGACGCCGGCCATTTGCACCGCCTGCGAGATGTCGAGCTCGACGATCTTCGCGTGCGCGTGCGGGCTGCGGACGGTGACGCCCCAGAGCATCCCGGCGGCGCTCAGGTCGCTCGAGTAGGCGAACTCGCCCGTGACCTTCGGTGTCGCGTCGTGCCGGGTGGCTGCGTCGCCGATGCGCCCGAGCTGAAGCTTGGTCGGCTGCGCCGTGCTCATGCCCGGGAGGCCGCGAGCCGGACGGCGTCGAAGATCTTCGCGTAGCCGGTGCAGCGGCAGAGGTTGCCGGAGAGCTCCTCGCGGATGACGTCGTCGCTCGGGCTCGGCACGCGCTCGAGCAGGGCCGCGGTCGCGACGACGAGGCCCGGGGTGCAGAAGCCGCACTGAACGGCGCCGGTCTCGACGAAGGCCTGCTGGACGCGGTGGAGCCCGTCCTCGGAGCGGAGGCCTTCGACCGTCGTCACCTCATGTCCGTCCGCCTGGGCCGCGAGGACGAGGCACGCGCAGACGAGATCGCCGTCGAGGAGGACGGAGCAGGAGCCGCACTCGCCCTGCTCGCAGGCGTTCTTCGAGCCGGGCAGCTCGAGCGTGTCGCGGAGCGCGGTCAGAAGGCTCTCGCCCGCCCAGACGTCGGCCTCGCGCGGCTCGCCGTTGACGGTCAGCTTGATCTTCACGCGAGAACCCGGTCCAGCGCGCGCTTCGTCAGCACCGTGAGCGCGTGGCGACGATAGGCGGCGGTGCCGCGGACGTCGTCGATCGGGCGGGCCGCGTCCGCGACGAGCCCGGGAAAGTCGGCGCGCGCGTCGACCGGCGCGGTCACGAGCGCGGGCACCGGGCCGGCCGAGCCGTAGGCCGCGCGCAGCTCGCCCCGCTCGCGGTCGACGCCCACGGCGAGCGAGCAGACCGCGATCACCATCGCATTTCGCGGCCCCACCTTCATGAACGTCTGCGGCTGCCGGCTCGGGTCGATCCGGACGGCGAGCACGAGCTCGTCCTCGGCGAGCGCGTTCCGCTTCGGGCCGAGGAAGAACTCGGTCAGCGGCAGCGTGCGGACGCCGCGGACACTGCCGATCTCGACCGTCGCGTCCTCGACGAGGAGCGGCGGATGCGCGTCGCCGGCGGGCGAGGCGGTGCCGAGGTTGCCGCCGATCGTGCCGCGGTTGCGGATCTGCGGCGACCCGACGGTGCGCGACGCCTCGGCGAGTGCGGGGAGGAGCTCGGCGAGCTCCGGCTGCATCGCCTCGGTGTAGGTCAGACCCGCCCCGAGGCGCAGAACGCCGTTGTCGCGCGCCCACCCCTTCAACTCCGGGACCTCGGCCAGGTTGAGGATCGTCTCCGGCCGCGCGCGGTCGAAGTTGAGCTCGACGAGCAGGTCGGTGCCGCCCGCGATCGGCCTTGCGTCTGGCCGCTCCGACTTCACGCGCAGGGCCTCGTCGAGAGCTCGGGGAGTGATGACTTCCACGCGGGCAACGATACGGTACGGAGAGATGAAGTCCCTGCTCACCGACGCGCACGTGCTGACGATGGACGACGCGGGGACGGAGCTCGAAGCGGCGTGGATCCTGGTCGAGGACGGCCTCGTGGCGGCGGTCGGGACGGGAGAAGAGCCGGAGGCGGACGAACGTGCGGGGCTCGGCGGCGCCGTCGTCACGCCCGGCCTCGTCAACACCCATCACCACCTCTACCAGACGCTCACGCGCGCACGGGGCCAGCAAGCGACGCTCTTCGAGTGGCTCGTCGAGCTCTATCCGACCTGGGCGCGGATCGACGCGGAAGCCGAGTACGCGGCTGCACGCACGGGCATCGCCGAGCTGATGCTCTCGGGCTGCACGACCGTCTTCGACCACCACTACGTCTTCCCCCGTGGGCGCACCGGCCTCGTCGAGGCCGAGGTGCAGGCCGCGCGCGAGCTCGGCTGCCGCCTCGTCGCCTCGCGCGGCTCGATGGACCTCGGCGTCGCCGACGGCGGCCTCCCGCCGGACGAGCTCGTCGAGGAGATCGATGCAGTGCTCGCCGACACGGAGCGCCTCGTCGGCGAGCTGCACGAGACCGGACCGGGCGCGCGGATCCAGATCGCGGTCGCCCCGTGCTCTCCCTTTTCCGTCACTGGCCGGCTGATGACCGAGTCGGCCGAGCTCGCGCGCCGCCTCGGCCTCAACCTGCACACGCACCTTGCCGAGACGGTCGAGGAGGAGGCGTACTGCCAGGAGCTGTACGGGTGCACGCCGGTCGAGTACCTCGACTCGCTCGGCTGGCTCGACGGCGACGTCTGGTGCGCGCACTGCGTCCACCTCTCCCCGCCGGAGATCGCGCGCTTCGCCGAGAGCGGAACCGGCGTCGCCCACTGCCCGACGTCGAATCTCCGCCTCGGCGCCGGCGTCGCGCCCGTGCAGGCAATGACGGAGGCAGGCGTGCGCGTCGGGCTCGGCGTCGACGGCTCGGCCTCGAACGAGCGCAGCCATCTCTTCAACGACGTCAAGCAGGCGCTGCTCGTCGCGCGGGGACGCGGCGGCCCGACGGCAATGACGGCGCGCGATGCGATTCGGCTCGGCACACGCGGCGGCGCGAGTGTGCTCGGCCGCGACGACATCGGTGCGATCGCGCCGGGGATGTGCGCCGACCTCGCCGTCTGGGCAACGGACGGGCTCGCGCTCGCAGGAGCCGCCGATCCGGTCGCCGGGCTCGTCTTCGCCGGCGCGGATCGTGTCGACCGGCTCTACGTCGGCGGTGAGCTCGTCGTCCAGGGCGGAGCGCTTGTGCGCGCGGACGAAACGGAGATCGCTCGCGCGCACCGTGCACAGGCGAGTAGATTCGCCCCATGACGACTGCGGCAATCTCGTTGTCGACGCACGTGCTCGACACCGGCGTGGGCAAACCCGCGGACGGCGTGCTGGTCGTCCTCTACCGCGGCGACATGTTCATGGCCGAGACGCGAACCGATGCCGACGGCCGCGCGCGGCTCTCCGACGACCTCGATCCCGGCACGTACCGCCTCGTCTTCCATCCTCCCTCGCCCTTCTTCAAGCGGGTCGAGCTCGAGGTCGACCTGGACGCCGGCCACTACCACGTCCCGCTGCTCGTCTCTCCGTACTCGTGCGCGAGCTACCGCGGCAGCTGAGCGTCGCGGAGCTGACGCCGCTGTTCTCGGGCCGGACGCGGCTCGTCGACGAGCTGGCCGCGCGGCCGGATCCGCTCGCGGCCGCCGAGGAGGTCGCACTGGCGCTGTCCGAGGCCGATCAGGTGGCGGCGCTCGCGACGCACCCGCGCATCGGTGAGCCCTCGGAGGAGCAGCGCGGCGCCGAACCCGAGGTGCTCGAAGAGCTGGCGCGCCTGAACGAGGAGTACGAGCAGCGCTTCGGCTTCGAGTTCGTCGTCTTCGTGAACGGCCGCACGCGCGCCGAGCTGCTGCCGGTGCTGCGCGAGCGGCTGGAGCGGACGCGGAGCGAGGAGCTCGAGACCGGCCTGCGGGCGCTCTGCGCGATCGCACGATCTAGATGGGAACAGCACAGGTGGACACGGACTATCTGAGAGACCTCGCCGACTTGATCCTGCGATTCCTTCATGTCGTCGCCGGGATCGCGTGGATCGGCGCGTCGTTCTACTTCATCCGGCTCGACCTCGGCCTGGCGCCGCCGCAGGAGCCGAAGGAAGGTGTCGCTGGCGAGTACTGGGGCGTCCACGGCGGCGGCTTCTACCGCTCGCAAAAGTACAAGGTGGCGCCGCCGAAGCTGCCGGAGCACCTGCACTGGTTCAAGTGGGAGGCGTACACGACGTGGCTCTCGGGCTTCGCGCTGCTCGTCGTCCTCTACTGGCTCGATGCGGGTGACCGCCTCGTCGACCCGGCCGTCGCGGACCTGAGCGCCTGGCGTGCGGTGGGGCTCTCGGCGGCAGGTCTCGCGCTCGCCTGGCTCGCGTACGACGCCGCGTGCCGGTTCCTCCGCGACGACCGACTCGTTGCAGTCGCCGTGGCAGTGCTGGTGACGCTCTCGGCGCTCGCCGCGGGCGAGCTCTTCGCCGCCCGTGCCTCCTTCCTCCAGGTCGGCGCGATGCTCGGGACGATCATGGCCGCGAACGTCTTCTTCGTGATCATCCCCGCCCACTGGGAGCTCGTCCGCGCGAAGGAGCAGGGCCGCGAGCCGGATCCCGAGCCTGGGCTGCGCGCGAAGCAGCGTTCGGTGCACAACAACTATCTGACCCTGCCGGTGGTATTCACGATGCTCGCCGGGCACTTCCCGCTGGCGTTCGGGAGCGAACACGCCTGGCTGGTGCTGCTGGCGATCTTCGCGATCGTCGCCGCGATCAGGCACTTCTTCAACCGCTGGCACACCGGGCGGCGGGAGTGGTGGATCCTCGGCGCGGCCGGCGTGGGCGCAGTTGCGCTTGCGTTCGTGCTCGCTCCGGACGACGTCGCCGCGACCGACGCACCGGACGATGCAGTCGCGCAGAGCATCGTCACCGAGCGCTGCCAGACCTGCCACGTGGGCGCCGCCGCACCGAACGGCGTCCGCCTGGAGACGCTCGCCCAGATGGAGCAGTACGCAGACGAGATCGAGCGTCAGGTTTCGGCGCGGTCGATGCCGCCCGGGAACGCGACCGGCCTCACGGACGCGGAGCGTGCGCAGCTGGTCGCCTGGGCCGCGGCCCGAGGGTAGGGTCCGGCCATGCTCGAGATCACCGCAGCCGGAATGCGCTTCGTCGCCCGCTGGGAGGACGAGCTCGCCCCGCAGACGGTGGCGGCTTTCAAGGGGATCCTGCCGCTCGACGACCGGATCATCCACTGCCGTTGGAGCGGCGAGTCGAACTGGATCCCGTGGGGCGACCGCGACCTCGGCATCGGCCCCGAGAACGCGACCAGCTACCCGCACCCCGGCGAGCTCGCGCTCTATCCCGGCGGCGAGAGCGAGACGGAGCTGCTCTTCCCGTACGGCTACTGCTCGTTCGCGAGCAAGGCAGGACATCTCTGGGCGAACCACTTCGCCACCCTCGTCGAGGGCCAGGAGCAGCTGAAGGAACTCGGCCGGCTGACGCTCTGGGAAGGCGCGCAGCCGATCTCGTTCCGCGAATTCGACTAGCGGACTCAGGCGAGGCCGAGGAGCAGGTACGCGTCGACGGGCTCGTCCTTGCCCTTCATGCGCAGGCCGGACATGGGCTCCACGGCCGCCCCGGCCGGGAGCGCCGCGTGGGTTCCGGCGCCGATCAGCACACCGCCGGCGGGCGCGAGGCTCTCGAGGCGCGCGCCCGTGTTGACGGTGTCGCCGACCAGCGGGTAGGCGACGTGGCCCGCGCCGCCGATCTCGCGCAGCACCGCCTCGCCGCTGTTGACGCCGACGCGCAGTCGCGGCCAGCCCGGATGCTCGTCGGCGAGCGCCGACACCGCCCGCTGCAGCGCGAGCGCCGCGCGGGCTGCCCGAAGCGCGTGGTCGGGCTGGTCGCCACGGCGGTTGAACGTCGCGACGATCCCGTCGCCGATGAACTTCTCGACCTCGCCTCCGAACCGGCGGGCGAGCAGCGGTGCGGCCGCGCCCCAATAGGCCTCGAGCACCGCCGCGGCCTCGGCAGGCGACGTTCTCTCGGCGAAGCTCGTGTAGCCCTGGAGGTCGCCGAAGAGGACGCTGATCTCCTGCCGACGTTCGCGCGTGGACGGGAGGTAGAGCTGCCGGAAGCGCTCCTCACGCCACTCGCGGCGGGCGGCGAAGCCGATGATCAGGTAGGCGAAGAGGATCAGGCCGTGCCATTCCCACCAGCTCGCGTGCCACTTCCGTTCGCCCGTGATCGCAACCCCGATCATCGCCTCCGCGAGCAGGAGGAAGCACGCGATCACGGCCATCGAGAGCAGCGTCGGGCGATGTCGGAAGAGCCGCCAGTAGCGCACCGCGCTCACCGCATACGCAATCGTCCCGAGGACCGCCAGAGTGCCGAGCACCTTTCCGGTGGCGGCCTCGCTGTTCGGGCCCCGCAGCGGCGGCAGGTTCGCCAGCGTCCAGAGGAACCAGACGGCCATCGCGGCCAGCACACCCGCCCGCAGGCGTCCGCGCTGCCGGATCACGCGCCGCGCGAGCTCGGGCCTCGAGTCGACGAACGCCGAGCCGACGGCGAAGAACGCGCTCACGAGCAGGCCGACCGGGATCGCGATCTGGAAGCCGGCGTGGCTCTCTGAGAAGAGGACGCCGGCCGTGCCGAAGGCATGCAGGCCCATGAAGCCGCCGGTCGCCATGAACGCGAGCGACAGGAGCAGGACGCGGGCGTCACCGCGCCGGTTAGCCGCCTCGCCGGCCGCATAGCCGAGCGCGAACGCGACGCCGCCGGCGAAGCCGAAGATCAGGAAGTGCGCCTGGTGGTTATGCAGCTGCGGGTCCAGCTGCTCCCGCAGGAGCAGCGAGACGAAGCCGATCAGCGGCAGCGTCACCGCGAGCACGCCGGCGATCACGACCGGCCCGGGTCCTGCTCGGAGGCGAGCTTCGCGTGGTGGGCGGGAGTCCGTTGTGTCCATCGTCACCATCCCCTGAGGGTAGGCCGCGGCCCGTCGTCGGCGGGGACGATCTTGCGTCCTTCTCGAGGAGGACGTTTTCGGCGGGGGCTAGTCCTGCTGCAGCCGTAGGTCGAAGCCCGCGGGGGCGTGCACGTTGATCATTCGTACGACCGTGTCGCCCTCGTTCGCGAACGTGTGCTGCAGGCCCGGTGGGACGAGGACGAACGTGCCCGGCCCGGCGACGACCACCTCGTCCTCGACCGTGAACGCGAGCTCGCCCTCGAGGATGTAGAAGGAGTCGTCCTCGGCCGCGTGCGCGTGAATCGGCGGGCCGCCGCGGTGCGGCTGGATCTCGATCACGGCGAGGTTGAAGCGCGGCGTGTCCGCGCTGCGCGCGAGGAACTCGACATTGCCGACGCGGTCGCCCTCGCCCGGCTTGACGACGACTGCCTTCATGCCACCAACCTCCTGAGCGCTCCCGTGAGCGCGTCGACCGCAAGTGCGATGTCCTCCGGCGAGCTCAACTCGGCCGGATTGTGACTGACGCCGCCGTTGAGGCTGCGGACGAAGAGCATCCCGGCGGGGACGCCGGCGCTCGCGAGGATGCCGGCATCGTGTCCGGCGCCGGAGGGCAGCTCGAGCACCGGCACGCCAAGCGCCTCCACCTCGGCTCCCAGGGCCGCGCGAATCTCCGCCGCCATCGGCGACGGTTCGGTCCGGATCGGCTCCTCGATCTCGAGCGCCGCGGCGAGCCGGTCGAGCCGCTCTGCATCCGGAGCCCGAGCATCGACAGAGATGACGACGCGGCCGGGGATCACGTTCGTCCCACCCGGCTCGACTGTGAGCTGGCCGACGGTCGCGACGGCGCCGTCGATCCCGCGGGCGACCTCGCGCGCGTGGAGGACGAACTCGGCCGCGGCGACGAGCGCGTCCTCGCGCACGTCCATCGGCGTCGTGCCGGCGTGGCCGGGCGCTCCCTCGAACGTGCGCGTACCGCGGACGTAGCCGACGATCGCGGTGACGACGCCGAGCGGCGCGTCGGCGCGGAGGAGCGTCGGCCCCTGCTCGATGTGCAGCTCGACGTAGGCGTCCGGGCGCGCGACACATCCGCGGCTGCCGGCGCACCCACGCTCCTCGTCGCGGAAGACGACGACGCCAAGACCGGGCGTGCCCAGCCGCTCGACCGCCTCCAGCCCGGCGACGACGCCGAGCGTCCCGTCGAATCGCCCCGCACCGGGGACGGTGTCGAGGTGCGAGCCCGTCCAGACCTGGCGCTCGCCACCCGGGATCCGCCCGAACAGGTTCCCCGCCGCGTCGACCTCGATCTCGAGCCTCGCCTCACGGAACCAGCCCGTGGCGAGCTCGTGCGCGGCGTCCTCCTCGGGCGAGTAGCCGATCCGGTCGCCGAGGGCTGCCAGCCGGTCGAGACGATCGAGGACGCGCATGCGGCGGACGCTACCGCGGTCGGAGTCCCGCCTGCTCCAGCTCGGCAGCGACGAGCGCGTCGTAGCGCCCGGCCTCGAGGTCGCCGAGCGGGTCCTTCGTGAAGCGCAGCAGCTCGCCGTAAGGCATCCCGAAGGCGGCCCGCATCGCCAGGAGCCGGCGGCGCTCGGGCGAGAGCTCGCCGACGGCCTGCGCCGCCGCGTTCAGCCGCCGCACCTGCCGGATTCGCGGCGGCAGCGCCCAGAGCAGGAGCAACGCGGCCGGGAGGGAGAAGAAGAGGACACCGAGCAGGTTGGCGAGGTCGTGTGCGGCGCCCGAGCCGCCGCGGCCGAGCTCCTCGACCTCGCCGCCCGAGCCCTCGCCGGCGCCGCGGAGCGCGTCGCCGAGGTCGTCGCCGATCACCGGAGTGCCGTCGACCGCATCCGCGGCGGCATCGAAGCCGCTGCCGACGCCCCTGCCCGCCGACTCGACGCCCTCGCCGAGCACCGCAAGCTTGTCGACGGCATCGTGCACCTCCACTGCGATCAGGGCGAAGAGGACAAGCGCGAGCACGACTGCGAGGTCGCGCGCCATCAGGTCGATCCGGCGGCCGGGCTGGTCTGGATAGATGCGCATGGTCGCCGCGTACCCGATTCAGTGCGCCGCAAGCGGCCGCAGCAGCCAGACGCCCGCGAGCGGGAAGAGTGCAGCGAGCGCGAATGCGATTCCCCACGACGTGCCCGACACCGCGGCGGCGAAGGCAACCGGAGCCGCGACGCCGATCGCCGAGAGCACGGTCTGCTGGAATCCGATCGCCGCGCCGCTGCGGCGGCCGCCGAGCTCGGCAGCGATCGTGTACGAAAGCCCGTTCCACGCCATCGACATCCCCGTCGCGAGCACGAGCGCGGGCACAAGCAGCCAGGCGGGCGACTCCGAGAGCACCGCCACGGCGGCGACGGTCACCGCGACGGCGACGCCGATCCGCCGCAGCGGCCGCACCCGCGACCCGAGCACGTCCGACCAGCGGCCGACCCCGATCCGCAGCACCGCTGCGAGCCCCTGGCCGACCGCGAACACCGCAGCGGCCTCGCCGGTCGAGAAGCCGTGCTCGTCGTAGAGGAAGAGGACGACGAAGCCCATCATCGCCACCTGGGCGACGAGGTAGAGGCCGCTGCCCCAGCACGCGAGCCAGAGCCGGCGGTCGCGCAGTGTCAGCTCGACGTCGGTCGCCTCGATGTGCTCCTCGGTGCCGGCCCGGAGCACGAGCGCGCCCGCGAGCGCACCGGCGAGGACGAAGCCGGCGACGAAGAGGAAGCCGGCCCGCGGCGTCTCGAGCAGCGGCAGCACGAGCGCAGCGACCGCGCCGCCGACCGGCACGGCCGTCTGGCGGACGCCGAGCGCCAGGCCCCGCTCGCCCGCCGAGAACCAGCGCATCACGGCCCGGCCGCTCCCCGACTGGACGCTGCCGCCGGCTATCCCGGCGAGCCCGAGGAAGACGACGAGCCACGCGAAGCTCGGCGCGTACGCAGCCGCGGCGAGGAAGCCTGCGCAGACCGCGAGGCCGCCGGCCAGCGTCCAGCGCTCACCCCAGCGGTCGACGGCGAAGCCCCACGGCAGCAGCGCGAACGTCAACCCGATCCACTCCGCCGCGAGGACGACGCCGATCTCCGTCAGGCTGAGCCCGTACTCCTCCCGCAGCGCCGGTGCGAGCACGGCGATCGCGAACGAGACGGTCGAGAAAGACGCCTGCGCGACGGTGCCCGCCGCCAGGACCGCCCAGCGGTAGCTCACCGCGCGGTTTAGAGGCCGAAGGGGTTGATCGGGCGCGAGCCGGTGTTGACGGTCACGCTCTTCGTCTCGAGATAGAGGTCGAGCGCCTCGATCCCGAGCTCGCGGCCGAAGCCGGACTGCTTGTAACCGCCGAACGGCAGCCCCGGAAAGGCGGTGTACGGCATGTTGATCCCGACCGTGCCCGCCTTGATCCGCGACGCCAGCCGGTGCCCGCGCGCGGGATCCCCCGTCCAGACAGACGCCATCAGCCCGTACTTGACGTCGTTGGCGATCCGGACCGCGTCCTTCTCGTCCTCGAACGGGATGATCGTGACGACGGGGCCGAAGACCTCCTCCTGCGCGATCGTCGACGAGCTCTCGACGCCC
>DATMEO010000145.1:0-15696 GCA_035556515.1 Gaiellaceae bacterium | reverse complement strand
GGCACGGTCGCGACCGGCGACACGATTCGCAAGCTCTGACGCGCCAGGTCGCCTTTCTCCGCGGGATCAACCTCGCCAAGCAGCGCCGGGTCGCGATGGCAGACCTGCGCGAGCTGCTCGAGGAAGCCGGCTACCAGGACGTGCGCACGCACCTGCAGAGCGGCAACGTCGCTCTCTCGAGCCCCCTCCCGCCGCGAAAGCTCGAGGCACAGCTCGAGGAGCAGCTGGCGGTAGGGCTCGGGATGGACGTGCAGGTGCTCGTGCGGACGCGCGCCCAGCTGGCCAAGGTCGTCGCGCTCGATCCGCTCGGGAAGGTCGCGACGAATCCGTCCCGCTACCTCGTCGTCTTCCTCTCCAAGAAGCTCTCGCCGAAGATCGCGCGGGAACTCGAGGCGGCCAGTGTGATCGTCAGCGGCCGCGAGCTCTACGCGTGGCACCGTGACGGCGTCCAGCGCTCGCCGCTCGCGAAGCTCCTGGACGACAAGAAGCTCGGCGTCGTCTCGACCGCGCGCAACTGGAACACGGTCACGAAGCTGCTCGAGCTGCTCGACGAATAGGTTTCTCGCCATGCGCTCGCGGCGGATGATCACGGTCGTCGGCTGCCACGCCGGCGGCGAGATCGGCAACGTCGTCGTCGGCGGCGTCCTGCCTCCGGCCGGCGCGACCGTGTTCGAACAGATGCAGACGCTCCAGCGCGACGGCGACGCCCTGAGGAAGCTGCTCCTACGTGAGCCGCGCGGCAGCGTCGCGTGCCATGCGAACCTCGTCGTCCCGCCGACGCGCCCGGACTGCGACGCCGGCTTCATCATCATGGAGCCGACCGAATATCCGGCCATGTCCGGTTCGAACACGATCTGCACCACGACCGTCCTGCTCGAGACGGGCATGGTCGAGATGACCGAGCCGGAGACGGTCGTGCGGCTCGAGGCTCCCGGCGGTGTCGTCGAGGCGCGGGCTGCCTGCCGCGACGGCCGGTGCGAGAGCGTCGAGTTCACAAACGTCTCCTGCTTCGCCGACCGGCTCGATGCGCCACTGGAGGTGGAGGGGCTCGGCTCGATCGCGGTCGACGTCGCCTACGGCGGCATGTGGTACGCGATTGCCGACGCGCGCGCGCTCGGCTTCGCGATCGAGCCGCACGAGGCGCGCGAGCTCTCGCTGGCCGGCGAGCGGATCCGCGCCGCCGCGCGCGAGCAACTTCTGTGCGCCCACCCCGAGAACCCGGCGATCGCGGGCGTCAGCATCGTTCAGATCGCGGAGCCCTGGCAGGGCGTCGGGAAAGTGACACGGAACGCCGTCGTCGTCGCGCCCGGGCGGCTCGACCGCTCGGCGACCGGCACGGGCCTGTCGGCGCGGCTTGCCGTCCTGCACGCCCGCGGTTTGATGCGAGTCGGCGAGGCGATGACGCACGCGTCCGCGATCGGCTCCACGTTCGAGGGCCGAATCGTCGCCGAGACCCGCGTCGGCGACCGCCCTGCGATCGTGCCGGCGATCCGCGGCAGCGCCTGGATCACCGGCGTGACCCAGCTCTACGTCGATCCGGACGATCCGTTCCCCGAGGGCTACCTGCTCCCGGACACCTGGGGCGTCAGCGGGCTCGACACTCAGGTCGAGCCCGCTGATTCCGACGGCTAGCGGCCGCGGATCTCGATGTTCCCGGCGTCGGTCTGAGCCTTGACGGTGTGCGGCGCGAGGTCGTAGCTGACGATCCCCTCGACCGAGCTGTCGCCCGCGTCGGTGTCGAGGTCGAGCGCGTACTCGCTGCGGGGCAGGTCGATGTCGACGTTGCCGGCGTCCGTCTCGGCGTCGACCGACGACGGAGCCGTGGTGAAGCCGAGCCTGACGTTGCCGGCGTCGGTGGACGCCTTGACGCGGTCGGAGCCCAGCTCCGTGCCTTCCACGGTGCCGGCGTCGGACTCGATCGTGAGGTTGCCGGTGATCCCGGCCACCTTGACCGTGCCGGCATCGGCCTTGACCGTGACAGCGAGGTCGCGCGGCACCTGGATCACGTAGTCGGTCTCGCAGCGGAAGACGGTCCAGCCGCCGCGGCACTCGTCCGCGTCTGCAAGCCGGAGGACGCCGTCGACGACGGTCCGCTTCGGTGCCGGCTCGTCCGTGATCCAGTGCGTGGTCTGGCTCACGGTGACGCGGTCGGCGTCGGTGGCCACGATCCGGACGCTGCCGGCGTCCGAATCGACGACGAGCTCGTGGACCGGCTCGGCGACCGTGTACTGCTCGGTCTTCTTGCTGTCGAGCAACGTGTTGACGGCGATCACGGTGCCGACGACGGCGGCCATGCACGCGACCGTGCCGCCCGCGATCGCGGCGACCTTGGCTTTCTTGCTCATGGGACTGCTCCTGTTCGGGGGTATGCAGTCACGGTAGGAGCGGGGGTCGGCGACCGCCGGGGGGCTGACCCGCGTCCGCCGGTGCGGGTCGCCCCCGGCGTGTGTGGGCGCGGTTGCCCGCGCCCACACGACGTGCCCGTCAGGAGATGGGAACCGTCGTCAGCGAGAACGCTGCGTGGAGCGGCACCTGGAAGCGCGCGACTCCTGCCGCGTTCGTCGTCACCATCTCCGCGAGTGAGTTCTCGCCGTTCCCGCTCGCGTTCCAGAGCGCGAGGCCGAGCTGCGCGTTCGCCGGTAGTCCGCCGATGCTGTACTCCGGCGACTCGGGCGAGACCGCGTTCAGGTCGCGGCCGTGCGAGTCGAGCCCCATCAGGGTCAGCTGTCCGGCTCCGTCCGAGTAGGCGGCAAGCTCCTTCTCCGCGCCATCGGGCACGCCGACCTTCCAGTCGTCGTCCTGCCACGGTCCCACCTGCAGCACCTGCCAGCCGCGCGCTGTCGTCTGCAGGAGGAGGTTGGTCGCGTGGTACCCCGGGAAGAGCGGCCACCCCTCGGCCGCGGGCCCGATGAGGGCGTAGAGCGAGTTGTAGTTGGCGTGGTATCTGCCCCAGTAGGCGTCCCACTTGACCGAGCCGGTGAACCCGAGCTGCGCCGCAGCGAGGTCGAACCAGAGCTGCTGGAAGGCGGCGATGTTCGTGCGCGCGATGTCGGTTCCGTCCTCCCAGTAGCCGGACTCGACGTTGGGCTTGCCGGGGAAGCTCCTGCCGCGGACACCGAACTCCATCACGTACGTCGGCTTGCGAGCTGCCGCCGGCAGCTCCTCGGTCACGATCTTGCGAATGTCCTTGAGCCGGCTCTCCTTGAAGAACGGCGTGTTCCAGTAATCCCAGTAGACGTGGACCGAGTACGCGTCGAAGAGGTCGTTCATGTTCGCCGCGATGTACGCGAACCAGGCGCGCTGGTTGGTGCTGACGAGGTCGCCGCCCATCATGCGGATGTGCTCGCGGAGGCCGCGGGCGACGAGCTGGGCGGCGAGCGCGCGGTTGAGCGTCTCGTACTCGGCCATCGTCAACGCAGTCGAGTTCGGCTCATTCGCGACCGTCACCCAGCGAACGTTCGTGTAGCCCTCGACCTCGACGAGCCGCTCGAGGACGCCCGCGAACGTCGTCATCGCCTCGACCGGCTTCGTCTTGGCGACGTTCACCGCCTGGTAGGTGACGTTGATCGTCGCGCCAGCCTCGTGAGCGAGCTGGACGGTGTCGACGAATGACGCGAGATTGCGCACGCGGTTTGGTTGCCGCTCCTCGAAGTCGTCGTTGTAGAAGACCCTGACGAGCTGGGGCTCGAGCGCCTTGACCTTCGCCTCCATGGTCGGGAGGGTCGCGGCCGGCGCGCCCGTCACCGGGGCGTAGACGTGCTGGTTGAACTGCGCTCCGTAACCGCCGAGGGCGTCGACCAAGACATTCGCGCGGACGAGCTCGTGCTCGGTCACCTCGATCGACCGCGAACGGGAGTTGTTCGTCGCGTCGGTCTCGAACGGCGCTGCGTCGTCGATCCGGACGGTCAACTCCGCGGTCGTCGCCGTCTCGAGCTTCACGCCCTCGAATGTCACGGCCCGGGTTCCACCGGCGCCGACCGTGACCGTCTCTGGCTCGGCGACCGGCGTCGGCCCGAGCATCAGCTTCAGCGTCGCCGTCGCTCCGGTCTCGGCGTTGAGCTCGTCTATGTCGGCGACGACGTCGATCGCGCGCGTCGAGAGCGTCTGCTCCGGCGCGTGCACGGCCGCGACGACGAGGTCGGGCCGGAGCTTCGCGATCCCCTTTCCCCGCAGGACCCGCGTCTTCGGCGGCTTCAGCTCGCGGAGGTGCAGCTGCACCTCGACCCCAGTGCCCCGCTCGAGGGGACCGAGGTCGACTGTGGCGCTGCCGTCGTGTGCGCGGACGAGCTTGAGGTTCACGACCCGGGTCGCATTCTCCTCCGACCCCGCCGGGGCGCTCAGCTTGATCTGGACGTGCTCGAACGTGTCGACGTCCGCAGCACCCACGGCCGTCGGCATCGTGATCGTGACCTCACCGCCGGCGGGCCCGGTCAGCGCAGTCAGCTGCAGCACGTCCTCGCCCTCGGCCGCGGCAGCCCTGCCGCCGAGGCCGAGCGTGACGAGGACGCAGGTTCCGAGGCAGCCGAGCCGGGCCGCTGTCCTCCATGTCGCATGCATCACCTGCTCCTCTCGTGGGATGAGGAGACGATGCGCCCGGCGGCTCATGCAGCGCTCACGCGCGACTAATGCCGCGGCACCCGGATGTCGATCGAAGGAACGTGGCCGTCAAGCGCAAGTCCTGCACCAAGACCTGTTACGAAAGCGTGCGCACCGCCGAGCAGGCGATCGCCGCGATGGCACGGAAGTTCGGCGCCTTCACCTTCAAGCGGCCGTATCGCTGCGGGCGCTGCCGGGCATTCCACATCACGAGCACGCCGCCGCTGAAGGGCAGGCGCAGGCAATGGTGAGCGTCAGCGTCTAGCGCTTCGCCGTCTTCTTCTTCCGCGCCGCCGACTTGCGCGGCGCGGGGCGCTTCGCGCGCACGGAGCCCTTGCTCTTCTTCGCCGCGTTCACCGACGCCTTCAATGCTGCGAGCAGGTCGACCGGCTCCTCGTCCTCCGCGGCCGGGACCGCCGTGATCGTCTCGCCCTTCTGCTTCGCCTTGATCACCTTCAAGAGCACCTGGCGGTAGGTGTCCTCGTACCGCTCGGGCTCGAAGCTGCTCTTGAACTTACCGATCAGCTCCGTCGCCATCTTCAGCTCCGCGTCGGGCACCCTGGCCTTCTTGGGAGCGATCTCCTTGGCCGGCCGGATCTCGTCGTGGAAGAAGAGCTTCTCGAGCGTGATCACTCCCTCCCGGATCCGCAGGCAGCCGAGGTGCTGCTTGTCGCGCATGACGTACTTGCCGACGGCCGCCAGGCCCGTCTTCTCCATCGCCTGGCGCAACAGCGAGTAGACCTTCTCGCCGCCGTCCTGCGGGCCTAGGTAGTAGGTGCGCTCGAAGTAGATCGGGTCGATCTCCTCGTACGGGACGAAGTCGGAGATCTCGATCGTCTTGACGCCCTCGCTCTTCGCGGCGGCGAAGTCCTCGTCCGTGAGCACGACGAGCTCGTCCTTCTCGACCTCGAACGCCTTCACGATCTCGTCGTCCGGCACGGGCTCGTTCTCGGCCTTGCAGACCTTCTGATAGCCGATCCGGCCGCCGTCGGGCTCGTGCACGAGGTGAAAGTGGAGATCGGACTCGTCGATCGCGCTGTACATCCGCACTGGGACGTTGACGAGCCCGAACGAGATCGTGCCGGTCCAGATCGCTCGGGGCATGTGTAGTCAACGGTGGAGCGATTGATCCGGATTCGGTACGAAGTCGTCGATCTCTCGTTGCAGCCGGCGGCGTAGCGTTGTCGGCATGGCGAGCGGAACGACCAAACCAGCGACCAAAGCAGCGATCAAAGCAGCGACTCCGTGGGGTCCGGCGACGGTGGTCGAGGAGCTGCGGCTGCCCCAGCAGTCGGGCGGCAAGCGCTTCGCCTCGCTCGTCCAGCTGCTCGAGGACGAGAAGGGCGAGCGGCTCGTCCGCTTCGCCTACGCAACCGACGGGGTCGCGCGGCGCGGGCCGGTGACGCTGCGGCTACGCGATCTCGAGCGCCTGCGCGCGGCGCTGGCGAAGCACCCCGGGCTCGAGGAGGCACTGCGGCTCTGAGCCACGGAAGCTCCTCAGACTGCGGCGAGCGTACGCTCGCGAGCGGCGTCGACGAGCGCCGCGAGCAGCAGGGCGCCGTCGCCCGAGCCGAGCAGCGGGTCGACCGCGTGCTCGGGGTGCGGCATCAGGCCGAAGACGTTCCGTGCCTCGTTGCAGACCCCGGCGACGTCACCGACCGAGCCGTTGCAGTCCTCCGCGTAGCGCAGCACCAGCTGGCCCGCCGCCTCCAGCTCGCCGTACAGCTCCTCGTCCGCGTACCAGCAGCCCTCGCCGTGCTTCACCGGGATCGTCAGCTCCTGCCCCGGCTCGCAGCGCGCGGTGAACGGCGTGTCGGTTCGGTCGACGCGGAGCCGCACATCACGGCAGACGAACTCGAGATCGCGGTTGCGCCGCAACACGCCCGGCAGGAGGCCTGCCTCGCAGAGAATCTGGAAGCCGTTGCAGATTCCGAGCACGGGGCCGCCATCGGCCGCGAACTCGCGCACCGCGTCCAGCACCGGGGCGAAGCGGGCGATCGCACCGCAGCGCAGGTAGTCGCCGTACGAGAAGCCGCCGGGGAGGACGACGGCGCCGGTCCCTCGGGGCAGCTCGGCGTGGGCGTGCCAGACGAGCTCGGCGTCGGCGCCGAGCGCGCCCAGCGCCCAGGCGGCGTCCCGGTCGTCGTTCGAGCCTGGGAAGACAAGCACCGCTATCTTCGGTCTGTCGCTCACGCGCCGTCCACCTCGATCTCGAAGCTCTCGATCAGCGGGTTCGCGAGCAGCTCCTGGCACATCCGCTCCACCTGGGCTCTCGCCTCCTGCGAGCTCGGAGCGTCGACCTCGAGATCGACGAGCCGCCCCACACGCGCGCCGCCGACCGCGAAACCGAGCTTGCGCAGCGACCCCTGCACCGCCTCGCCCTGCGGGTCGAGGATCCCCTGCTTCGGCCGGACGAGGACCGTGACCTTCACCGCAGCACCACCTGCGGGTCGGCGAGGTAGGAGTCGAACGCGAGCCCGGTCAGCAACTCGAACGCCTCCACGTAGCGTGCGCGTGTCCCTGCGACCACGTCGGCGGGCACCTCCGGGCCGGGCGCGGTCTTGTCCCAACCGAGGCTCTCGCAGTAGTCGCGGACGTACTGCTTGTCGTAGGACGGTTGCGGGCCGCCCGGCGCGTACTCGTCGGCGGGCCAGAAGCGCGAGGAGTCGGGTGTCAGCGCCTCGTCCCCGAGGACGAGCGTCCCCGCCTGGTCGAGACCGAGCTCGAACTTGGTGTCTGCGAGGACGATCCCGCGCGCTTCCGCGTGTCGGGACGCGAAGTCGTAGAGCGCAAGCGCGACGGCCTCCACCTCGGCCCACCGCTCGGCGCCGACGAGGTCGGCCGCGGTGGCCGCGTCGATGTTCTCGTCGTGGCCCGAAGCGGCCTTCGTCGCCGGGGTGACGATCGGCGCAGGGAGCCGATCCGATTCGACGAGCCCGTCGGGTAGCGCGTGCCCGCAGACCGATCCGGTCGCGCGATAGTCCTTCCAGCCCGAGCCGGACAGGTAGCCGCGCACGACCACCTCGACCGGCAGCATCTCCAGCCGCCGGCACTCCAGTGAGCGGCCGTCGCCGCGCAGCGCCAGCAGGTGATTCGGGACGATCTCGTGCGTCCGCGCAAACCAGAACGCCGACAGGCCGGTGAGGACGCGACCCTTGTCGGGGATCTCGGTCGGCAGGATCACGTCGAAGGTCGAGATCCGGTCGGAGGCGACCAGCAGCAAGCGCTCGTCGTCGAGCGCGTACAGCTCGCGCACCTTCCCGCTCGCGAGATGAACGGCGGTCTCAGGCATGGACGTGCTCCTCGCGCAGCGCGCGCAGGCGCTCGAAGACGACACCGGCGTTGCGGGTGTACGAGCCCAGGTCGAAGACGGTGTCGAGATCGACCGCGCCGGCGATCTCCGCGTCGGCCCGTGCGAGCTCGGGGAAGTCGAGGCCCTCGTCCCAGGCCCGCATCGCGTGCCGCTGCACGAGGCGGTAGGCGTCGTCGCGGGAACGACCCGACTCGACGAGCGCCAGCAGCAGGCGCTGGCTGAAGTAGAGCCGGTGGCCGGCGTCGAGGTTGTCGCGCATCCGCTCGGTGCGGACGACGAGCCCTTCGATCAGCCACCCGAAGCGGTCGAGCATGTAGTCAACGGCGAGGAACGCATCGGGCAGGACGACTCGCTCGGCCGAGGAGTGCGAGATGTCCCGCTCGTGCCAGAGCGCGACATTCTCGAGCCCCACGACTGCGCCGCCGCGGACGACGCGGGCGAGCCCGCAGATCCGTTCCGAGACGATCGGATTGCGCTTGTGCGGCATCGCGGACGAGCCCTTCTGGCCGCTGCCGAACGGCTCTTCGATCTCGCGCACTTCGGTGCGCGCGAGATGCCGCAGCTCGAGCGCGAACCGCTCCAGCGAGGCCGCGAGCAGCGCGAGCGCGTTCAGCACCTCGGCGTGCCGGTCGCGCTGGAGGATCTGTGTCGAGCTCGGCGCCGGCTCGAGCCCGAGCCGCTCGCAGGCGATCCGCTCGACCTCGGGGTCGGCCGCCGAGTACGTCCCGACGGCACCGGAGAGCTTGCCGACGCGCATCCCCTCGAGCGCCCGCGTCACCCGAGCCCGGTCGCGGTCGAGCGCGAAGGCCCAGCCGGCGAGCTTGAGCCCGAACGTCGTCGGCTCTGCATGGACGCCGTGCGTGCGCCCGATCATGACCGTCTCGCGGTGCTCCTCCGCCCGGGCGGTGACGGCGGCGAATGCACGCTCGATGCCGTCGAGCACGAGCGCTCCGGCCTCTCGGATCTGCAGCGACAGCGCCGTGTCGAGCACGTCTGACGAGGTCAGGCCGTAGTGGAACCACCGCCCCTCCTCGCCGAGCTGCTCGGCCACGGCGTCGACGAACGCGGCGACGTCGTGGTGCGTGTGCGCCTCGATCTCGGCCACCCGCTCGGCGCTCGGCGGCACCGCCAGCGCCCGGATCGCGTCGACCGCCTCGTGAGGCACGACTCCCGTCTCCGCCCAGCCCTCGAGGGCCGCCAGCTCGACGTCGAGCCACCGTTGCAGCTTCGTCTCGTCCGACCAGATCGCCGACATGGCCGGGCGGGAGTAGCGCGAAATCACTCAAGCGAGTCTAGCGTTCGTTCCGGCGATCAGCCCGGCTCGATCAGCCCGGCGCAGCGGTGGCGTCCAGAGCGATGTCGCGCCGGTATTGCACGCCGTCGAACCGGATCCGCTCGCAGCCCGCATACGCGCGCTCGCGGGCGTCCGCGACCGTCGCGCCCGTGCCGGTGACGCCGAGGATGCGGCCGCCGTTCGTGACCAGCACGTCTCCGCGCAGAGCCGTGCCGGCGTGGAAGACCAGCGCACCGGCGGCCTCCGCGTCCACGATCCCCTCGATCGGCGTGCCCGCGTCCGCCCGCTCCGGGTAACCGCCGGCGGCGAGCACGACTGTCACCGCCGCCTGCTCGGAGACGGTGAGCTCGACGCCGTCCAGGTCGCCGCCAGCCGCCGCCGCGAGCGCTCCGAGGAGGTCGCCCTCGAGGCGCGGCAGAATCGACTGCGTCTCCGGGTCGCCGAAGCGGGCGTTGAACTCGAGCACTCTCGGCCCGGTCTCCGTCAGCATCAGGCCGGCGAAGAGGACGCCGACGAACGGCGCCCCGCGGCGGGCGAGCTCCTCGACCACGGGCCGGTGGATCTGCTCGACCAGCTCTGCGACCTCGGCCGGCCCGAAGCCGGGGACGGGCGAAAACGAGCCCATCCCGCCTGTGTTCGGCCCCGTGTCGCCGTCGCCCATCCGCTTGAAGTCCTGCGCCGGCGCGAGCGGGACGACGCGATGCCCGTCGGAGAGCGCGAAGACGGAGATCTCGTCGCCGGCGAGCAGCTCCTCGATCACGATCGGGCCCTCGTACGCCGACGCCGCGCGCAAACCCTCGTCGAGCTGCTCGGTGGTCTCGCAGATGAAGACGCCCTTGCCGGCAGCCAGGCCGTCCACCTTGACGACGCACGGCGGCCGCGCGACTGCAAGCGCCTCGGCTGTCGGCACGCCGGCGGCGGCCATCACGTCCTTGGCGAAGCTCTTCGAACCCTCGATCCGCGCTGCGGCCCGGCTCGGGCCGAAGACCCGAATCCCGTTTCGGCGCAGCGCGTCGGCCACGCCCGCGACCAGCGGCGCCTCAGGCCCGATCACCGCGAGGTCGACGTCGAGGCTGTGGGCGAGGCCGAGCAGGGCCTCGGCGTCGTCCGCGCGCACCGGATGGCAGTCGCCGAGCGCCGCGATCCCGGGATTTCCGGGCGCAGCGTGCAGCCCGGTCAGGCCGGACGCTTGCGCCAGCTTCCACGCGAGCGCATGCTCGCGACCGCCCGACCCCACGAGGAGCACCTTCACGGCGGCCGAGTCTACTCCCAGGGTTTCGCGCTAGCCATCGCGGCGCATGAGTCCTCCATGAACGCAAGCGATCCCGGCCTCGATCTGCACGAGTGGGAGACCCGCTGGTCCGAGCTCGAGCTTGCTCTGGCGGACGACCCTGGCGGCACGCTCGCCGAGGCCTGCGACCTGATCGAGGAGATGCTCGACGTCGACGCGGCAGGCGACGACATTGCGGCCACCTACCGCGCCGCCCGTGAGATCGCTGACGCGGTCGAGCGTGGCGACGACGTCGATCCCGGTGACCTCGGCGCCGCGGTCGAGAACCTGCGGTTCGTCCGTACCGCGGTCGCTCCGGGCCGCACCGAGTAGCTCAGTAGCCTGCGGGAGTGCTCGCCGAGAGCCTCCTGCTGCTCGTCTTTCTCCTCCTCGGGGCTGCCGTGCAGCTCGGCGGCGCGCCGGCGCGGCTGCGAGATGCCGTCTGGATCGCCTTCTTCTGGACGTTCTCGCCCGTGCTCGTCTTCGTCACGTTCCTCACCGTCGACCTCGACGAGGGTCTCGGCCGTGCGCTTGGAGCGGCGATCCTCGCCAGCTGGCTCGTCGGCCTCGGCGGTTACGGGTACGCGCGTCTCGTCTCGAAAGAGCGCGACGAGCGCGGGGCGCTCACGCTCGCCGCGGGCTTCGGCAACACCGGCTTCGTCGGCTTCCCGCTCGCGCAGCTGGCCTACGGCGGCGACGGGCTCGCGCTCGCCGTGCTGTACGACCGGCTCTCGTGGCTCGTGCCTGCCTCGTCGATCTCGACGGCGATCGCGCGATTGCACGGTCGCCGTGAGGTGGAGGTCTCGCCGCGGCACCGGCTCCGGGCGGTGCTCGCGAACCCGCCCCTCCATGCGTTCTGGCTCGCGCTCGTCTTGCGGGCCGCAGGCGCCGACGTCCCGGGCACCGCTGCGGCACAGGACGTTGTCGGCGCGGTGATCGGCCCCTACGGCTTCTTCCTACTCGGTCTCTCGCTCACGTTCACGCGTGTGCCGCGGCCGCCCGAGGAGCTGCGCCGAGCGGCGGGCGCGGTCGCGATCCGGTTTGCGGGCGGGCCGCTCGCGCTGCTCGGGACCGGGGCGCTCCTCGGCGCCAGCGTGCCCGGCGTCTTCTATCTCCTCGCGGGAATGCCGAGCGCGTTCCACCTCTTGATCCTTGCGCGCGTCTACGAGGTGCGGCCCGCGCTGATGAACCGGATCGTCGTCGGCACGACGATCCCCGCCGTGGCGGTGATCGTGCTGGCGATCGGCGTCGGCCGCTAGACGACGCGGGCGAGCGCGTCGACCACGAGCGGGTCGAAATGCGTCCCGGCGCAGCGGCGCAGCTCCACCAGGGCTTCCTCTGCCGAGCGGCCGGCGCGGTACGGACGGTCGGTCGTGATCGCGTTGTAGGCATCGCAGCAGCAGACGATCCGGGCAACGAGCGGAATCCGATCGCCGGCGAGGCCGTCCGGGTAGCCGGCGCCGTCGTAGCGCTCGTGGCAGGAGCGAACGAGGTGGCCGACCTTGCCGAGCACGCCGCCGACCTTGTCGAGCATCTCCTCGCCGATCAGCGTGTGCGTCTCGACGATCGCCCGCTCCTCGGGGGTCAGCGGGCCGGGCTTGTTGATGATCTCGTTCGGGATCCGGATCTTGCCGACGTCGTGCAGCAGCGCCACGAACTCCGTGTCTCGCCGAGCGCGCGCATCGAGTCTGAGCTCGTCCGCTACCGCGACCGAGAGCGAGACGACGTCGCGGCTGTGTGAGCCGGTGTAGCTGTCGTCGGCCTCGACGACGTCGCCGAGCAGGAGCGCAGTGCCGCGGTAGGCGTGGCTGAGCTCGAGCGCATGGTCGACGCGGGCCCTCCGCTCGCGGGCAAAGGTGCGGAGGAGCGCGACGAGCGGGAGCACGAGCAGGAACCACCACGACGCGTCGGTGGCGACGATGGCCGCCAGCAGCCCGATCGGTGCAAGGGCACAGTCGACGGCCCAAGCGACCGAGAGGTCCTTGACGAAGGCTCGCGGCGACATCCTGAGCGCGATTCGCGCGTGCGTCGTCGCGTGCACGAAGTCGGCCGTGAACTGCGCTGCGAGCGCACCGACGAGTACGAGGGGTCCCGCGTGCGTCGGAGCGGGGTCGCCTGCGGCGGCGAGGACGAGCACGGGGCCCAAGGAGTAGCTCGACTCGCCGAGCCGGCCGAGCACGCGCTCGAGCCGGATCCGGCCTTCGAGGAGCTCGAGCATGTTCCCGAACATCACGCCCGCCGCGACGCACAGCGGCACGTAGGCGAGCGGGACGAGGAAGAGCATCGGCACGAAGATGAGCTGTGTGCCGACCGCGAGTCCGGATCCGACTTCGAACTCGACGTTGTAGGCAAGCGCGTAGGCGCCGATGAGCGCTGCGAGGACGAGGGGGGAGACGGTCGAGGAAGAGTCGAACCAGATGCCGAGCGGCACGGCGACCGCAAGGAAGAGCCCACCGTCGGCGACGCTCGCCCAGAGCCCGCGGCTGCCGAGGCGCGCGCTGCGGCGCGCCCTCATGTCCTCAAGCATGACCTCGGTGGTCGGATCGAACTCCGCAGTGCTCACTAATCGGGTATCGGGCTTGAGCGGCCGCTGCATTCCCTCGATCGAGTGAACTTCGGGCTTCGAGGCTGCGTCACCCACAAGGGTGATGGCCATTACGCGGTTCCGGAGAAAACTGCGACGACTGCGGTTCGAACACAGGGAGAGTCTTTTGATGGGTACTGCGGAAATGTCTCGTTCTCGGGCGTCGCGGCTTCTAGCGCTCCTGGCGGCGATCACGGCGATTGCATCGCTTGCCGCTTCCCCGGCGCAGGCGGCGAGCAACGGCGATTCGCTGCTCGGATGCGGCTACAACGCCAGCCATCCGTTCATGCGCTTTCTCGACCCACTGCCCTACACGCTTCTTCCGGATGGAGGATTCGAGGCAGGCGGCGCGGGTTGGACGTTGTCCGGCGGCGCGCGAGTCGCAGCCGGGAACGAGCCGTGGAACGTCTCCGGCCCCGGGTCGCGCTCGCTGATGCTCCCGGCGCGGAGCTCCGCGACGAGCCCGCCCATGTGCATGGGCCTCGTCCTGCCGGTCGTGCGCTTCTTCTCGTCCGGCGGCTCGCTGCTCTCGTACATGCAGGTCGACGCGCTCTACAAGGATGCGGCCGGGCGCCAGCGCTCGATCATGCTGCTCCCTATCGGGCTCCCGTCCGGCGGCTGGATTCCGAACCTGCCCATGCTCCAGCTCGGGGGCGCCCTGAACGCGCTGACCCTCAACGGTCTGACGACCGACATCCAGTTGCGTTTCACGCCGCGCGGAGGGCTCTTCGGCAGCGGCACGTGGCGGATCGACGACGTGTACGTCGATCCCTGGAAGGTCGTCTAGCGCTCTGAATCAGCGGCGCGCGAGCACCTGCTCGCGCGCCGCGCCGGTCCCGACCAGCTCGACGGTGACGCCCAGCTCTCGCTCGACCAGATCGACGTAGGAGCGCGCCTCCCTGGGCAGGTCGTCCAGGGTCGCGCACTCGTCGAGCGGCTCCGCCCAGCCGGCGACGGTCTCGAAGACCGGAGCGGCGTGGTGGAAGTCGCTCTGGTGGGCGGGGAAGTCACGCGTCTCGGCGCCGTCCGGAAGCCGGTAGGCGACGCAGACCTCGAGCTCGTCGAACGCGGAGAGGACGTCGAGCTTCGTCAGCGCCAGCGACGTGATCCCGTTCAGCCGTACCGCGTAGCGAAGCGCGACGAGATCGAGCCAGCCGGGCCGGCGATCGCGGCCGGTGACGGTGCCGTACTCCTGCCCCAGCTCTCGGACCTGCGCGGCCAGCTCCGGCTCCATCTCGCTCGGGAACGGCCCCGCGCCGACCCGCGTCACGTACGCCTTCGACACGCCGATCACGCGTTCGATCCGCGTCGGCCCGATCCCGATCCCCGTCGCCGCCGCGCCGGCGATCGGGTTCGACGAGGTGACGAAGGGATACGTGCCGTGATCGAGGTCGAGCAGGGTGCCCTGCGCGCCCTCGAGCAGGACGTTCTTGCCGCCTCGGATCGCCTCGTCGACGAGCAGCGAGGTGTCGGCGACGAACGGCCGCAGCCGCTGCGCGAAGCCCTCGTAGCGCGCCGCCACCTCTTCGAGCTCGAACGGCTCGAGCTCGTAGACGCGCTCGAGCCAGATGTTCTTCTCCTGGAGCGCGGTCTCGATCTTCTGGCGCAGGATCTTGGCGTCGAGCAGGTCCTGGACGCGGATCCCGAGGCGCGCGGCCTTGTCTGCGTAGGCGGGGCCGATCCCGCGCCGAGTCGTCCCGATCTGGAGCTTGCCGAGCCGCTTCTCACCGGCGCCGTCGATCGCGATGTGCCAGGGCATGATCAGGTGCGCGTTGCCGGAGATCCGCAACGGCTCGGACGAGATCCCGCGTTGCTCGAGCCCGTCGATCTCCTCCAGCAGCACCTCAGGGTCGACGACGCAGCCGGCGCCGAGCACACTGACCTTGCCGGAGAGGATCCCGGACGGCAGGTGGCGGAACTTGAACGTCTCGCCGTCCACGATCACCGTGTGGCCCGCGTTCGGGCCGCCCTGGTAGCGGCAGACGACATCGCAGTCCTGCGCGAGCAGGTCGACGATCTTCCCCTTGCCCTCGTCGCCCCACTGGGCGCCGACGATTACGGTCGCTGGCACCCCGCGATCATGCCCGAAGGAGGGCTTCGCGGAACCCGCCTTAGTTCAGTGGAGTCGCGCGCCGACCGGCTCGTCGAAAGCGCGGACGACGCTGATGGGATGCCCGCGCGTGCAGCAGGTCGCCGTGTGCTCGCGCTCGAGCTCGAGCCGTCCCTCCACCCGCGCGCCGAGATACCCGTGCTCGGCGGCGCACTCCTCGCAGACGACGGTGTACGACGTCGCCCGCGCTGCCAGCCACACCTTCTGATCGATCATGCCATTGCTCCTTTCGGAACCCCTTGTCTTACGCTGCACCGAGTGCCCGGTAGTCATTGGTCGGAGTCAGCCTCACTTCCTGGCAGAGCCGCCGCAGGCGGCTCGCGATTGGCTTGCCGACGCGGTCGTCGAGCTCGCCGAGGGTCAGGTTCGTGGTCACGATCGTCAGGGAGCGGGACGATTCGCGCTCGTTGACGAGGCTGTAGAGGCGCCCGCGCGACCAGTCGTCGGGCTTCTCGTTGCCGAGATCGTCGAGCACGACGATCTTGAACCCGCGCGGGAAGCTCCACTGCAGCTCCTCGCCGTCGAGCTG
>DATMEO010000144.1:0-12207 GCA_035556515.1 Gaiellaceae bacterium | reverse complement strand
CTCGCCGACGTTCGTTCCGGACAAGATCAGCGGAGGTGGCGACGTGCGGGAGCTCGGCGCGCAGGTCGGCTTCGACTTCCTCCCCTTCGGCGAAGAGAACTAGCGGAGCGCGAGCAGCCGCCCATGCCAGGGCCGCCGCTGGCGGGGCTCAGCCCCGCCAGCGGCTTGGCAGGTAAAGACGGTGCTTGCGCAGGAAGCGCGCCATCCCACGGGCGTGCCAGAGGGTGTGCCGGTCGAGGAAGCGCTTGTCCACGACGGCCGCGTAATCGTGGTGGACGACGGCGGTCGGGACGAGCCAGCGCTCCCAGCCGGCCTGCGCGGCCCGGTAGGCGAGGTCGATGTCCTCGACGTAGTGGCGGAAGCCGGCGTCCCAGCCGCCGAGCTCATCCAGCATGGCGCGCCGCATCAGCATGCAGGCGCCGCCGAGCAGCCAGTCGCCCTGCACAGGCTCCCCCGGGCGCGAGCCGTAGTGCGAGACCTGGTGGCGGTAGGGATCGCGGAGCAGCCGCAGCGGCGTCCGCCGCCAGATCGTCCCCAGCACGGTCGGGAAGCGGCGCAGGCTCGGCTGCCAGGTCCCGTCCGGCCAGAGCACGAGCGGGCCCACGAGGCCGGCGCGCGGATGGGCGGCCGCGAAGCGCACCAGCTCGGCGACGGCGTCCGGCTCCGGGTAGGCGTCCGGATTCGAGATCACGACGTACTCGCCGGAGGTCTCCGCGACGCCCCGGTTCACGTTCGCCGCGAACGAGACGGGACGCGCGTTCTCGACCACCCGGGCGCCGAAGCTCTCCGCGCCGACGCTGCCGGGCAGATTGGCGATCACGACCAGCTCGTCGACCTGCGGCGCCAGCGCGGGCAGGGAGCGTTCGAGCTCGCGCGCATGGCCGTGCGAGACGACGACGGCGGAAACGCTCACCGCCCCAACGCCTGCTGGTAGACCTCGAGCGTGCGCCTGGCCGACTCGCGCCAGGAAAACAGCCGCGCGCGCTCGAGCCCGGCCGTGACGAGGCGCTCGCGCTCCGCCACGGCGCGGCGGATCCCGTCTCCGAGCTCGTGCTCCTCGGCCCAGACGGCGGCATCGCCCGCGACCTCCCTCAGCGCAGGCTCCGGCACCGCGACGACGGGCGTCCCGCAGGCCATCGCCTCGAGCACCGGCAAGCCGAAGCCTTCGTAGCGCGACGGCTGCACGAGGCACGCAGCGCCGCGGTAGAGACGGACGAGCTCGGCCTGATCGACGTAGCCGGTGACGCGGGCTCCGCGCCGCTCGAGCTCCCGTGCGAGCGCCTCGTCCTTGGCCGGCCCGGCGACGACGAGCGGCAGCCCCGCCGCCTCCGCTGCGGCGAGCGCCGCGAGCGGGTTCTTCCGCTCCTGCACGGCGCCGACGACGAGGACATAGTCGCCTTGCAACAGACTGTTACTTGGCGTGAAGGCGGGGTCGACACCGTTCGGGGTGACGACGATCTTCTCGTCCGGGACGTGGTAGAGCTCGCGCAGGTCGCGGCGCGTCCGCTCGGAGACGGTGAGCACGCGGACGGCCTTCCGCGCCGCCCGCGGCACCACCTTCCTGAACACGAGGCGATCCCTGCGGCTCATCAGCGCCGGCTCGCGCTCGAAGGAGAGGTCGTGAATCGTGACGACCGCGGGGCAGGGCAGCACGAGCGGCAGCGCGTGCTGGAAGTGGCCGAGCGCGGCGCCGAGGCCGCGGAGGAGGCGCGGCAGCATCAAGGTCATCCGCAGCTCCTGCGACGAGGTTCCGAGCTCGACGGCCTCGATTCCCTCGGGGACAAGCCAGCGGTGCCGCGTCACCGCGGCGATCCGGAGGCCCGCGTCCGGTGCGAGCGGAGCCAGCTCGCGCAGGAGGTTGAGCACATAGGTCTCGTCGCCGGTGCGCCGGCGGCCGAGCACGTCCGCATCGACGACGACGAGCGGTTTCACGCGAGCTCCCGCCAGACGCGCTCGACGGCGTCAGCGACGTACGGCCAGGAGTAGGCGTGGGCACGCTCGAGCCCCAGCGCGCGCAGCTCGGCGCGCCGAGTCACCGCCTCCTCGATCCCGGCCGCGATCGCGCCGGCGTCCAGCGGGTCGACGAGCGCTGCCGCGCCGCCGGCCACCTCCTCGGTCGCGCCGCCGCGGCTCGTCACCACCGGCGCCCCACACGCCATCGCCTCGAGCACCGGGATGCCGAAACCCTCGTAGAGCGACGGGAACACGAACGCGCGGGCGCCGCGGTAGAGCGCGGCCAACTCCTCGTCGGAGACCTCGCCGACCCAGCCGGGCGTCGCGACACCACCCCAGCCGCGCGCGCCGACGACCCGCAGCTCGGCCCCGACCCGCGTCGCCGCATCGGCGATCCGGCGGAGGTTCTTGCGCGGCTCGAGCGTCGCGACCGCGAGCACGTAGTCGCCGTCCGCAGCCGGCCCCTCCGAGGTGAACACCGGCTCGATCGCGTTCCCGATCACGACCACCCGCTCGTCGGACACACCAAGCAACTCGACGGCCTCGCGCTTCGTGAACTCGGAGACGACGAAGACCCGGTCGGCGGCCCGCGCGACGGGGCCGATACCGGCGCGACCCGAGAGGCGGTGCCAGCGCGGGAAGAGCTCCGGGTGCCGGACGAGGGCGAGGTCGTGCAGCGTGACCGCGAACGGCACGGACGCGCGCAGCGGGCCGCGGAAGGTCGTGCAGTGGAGCAGGTCGGATCCGCGCGCCGAGCGCGGCAGCCCCGCGTAGTACCACCAGGTGTCGCGCGCGAGGGACGCGGCCTTGCCGCTGCCGCCGAACGAGCGCGGCGTCACCTCGATCCCCTCCCGCCCGGCCAGGGCGCCGAGCAGACCACGGACGTGACGCGACGTGCCGGCCCGGGTCTGGACGAGCGGTGAGACGTCGACCGCTGCCCGGATCACGCCGACGCCTCCTCGTAGCCGGCGAGGAACGACTCGCCCGCTGCGCGCCAGGTAAAGCGGCGAGCGTGCTCGAGCCCTGCCGGAACGAGCTCGTCCCGGCGTCTGAGGGCTTCCCGGACCGCAGCCGCGATCGCCTCGGGGTCGTCCGGATCGGCCCGCACGGCGGCGGTCCCCGAGGCCTCGTCCATCGACGCGTGCGCAGAGGCCACTGTGGGGACGCCGCACGCCATCGCCTCGGTGATCGGCATCCCGAAGCCCTCGAACCGGGACGGATAGACGGCCGCGGCGGCTCCGCGGTAGAGCCGCGCCAGCTCCTCGTCCGAGACGAAGCCGAGCCGGACGACGTTCGCGCCGCGCAGCTCGGGCTGGTCGCCCCAGCCGCTTCCGCCCGCGACCGCGAGCAGAAATTCGTCGCCGAGCAGCCGGTGCGCGGCGACGAGCGTCTGGAGGTTCTTGCGTGGCTCGAGCGTCGCCACGGTCAGCACATGTGGCCGGCCGAGGTCGGCACGCTCGCCCTCCGGCCGGAACACCTCCTTCACACCCGGGTATGCGACCTTCACCCGCTCCGCACCGACGCCGAGTCGCTCGACGACGTCGCCGCCCGTGTACTCCGAGTTGACGAAGACGAGATCGGCCGTGCGCGCCGTGTCCGCGTACTTCGACCCGTGCATGGCGGCGGTCCTGCGCGTCACCCACTCGGGGAAGCGCAGCGGCACGAGGTCGTGCACCGTCGTGGCGCGGACGCCGCCGGCCTGCGGCGGGTACATCCAGTCCGAGTAGTGGAAGACGTCGAAGTCGCCGAGGAAGCGCTCGAGAGAGGGCCTGCCGAGCCGGCTCCAGCCGTCGCGCCAGCGTTGCGAAAAGGGCAGCGGCACGAGCCGCAGATCGACGTCGAGCCCGTCGAGCGCACGCGGAATCGCCCTCCGTCCTGCGGGGCTCGTCGGCGCGAATGCGACGATCTCGTGCTCGCCGCCCGCGGCTTCGACCAGCCCGGCAAGCGAGCCCCGAACGTAGTTGCCGACGCCGGTCAGCGGATGAGAAAGAGGCGAGACGTCGTAGACGATCCTCACGGCGCGTGGTACTCGAAGGCACGGAAGTGGGTGCCGAGCTCGCGCATGTCCTCCGGCCCCGGAATCTTCGTCGGCGAGACGGTGAAGCGAACGGAGCACACCCCTGCCCGTGGCTCGAGCGGAACGACGAGCGTCACCAGCTCGCGAGGCGGGACGGTTGCGACGACACGGCGGCTACCGCCGGTCGCGACGACGGTCTGTGGCTTCTCGGAGAGGCCGGGATCCCCCTCGACGATGACCCTCAATGTGCCCCCGCGACACCGCTTGCGCTCGTATCCGACCTCCGGCCCCGACCACTGGTCGTTGTAGACGCCGGTGACGCGAGTTGTCGAGATCAGCGCGCCGCTGGTCCGATACAGCGTCAGTCCCAGGCGTCTGTCGAGGGCGACCGGCTCGCCGTCGAGGGAGACCGAGCCGTCGGTGAGCGCGTAGCGGACGCGAACGACGCTGCCGTCGTCGCTCCGCCGGACCTCGCCGGTCCTCTCGTCGACCGTCACGGGCGTCTCGGGGAGACCGCCGTCCATTGGGCCGCCGCTCGTGTAGACGCGCGCGACGGAGCGATTGAAGAACTCGTTCTGGAGCACCGTGAAGCGGTGGGGTAGCCCCGTGTAGAGCACTGCCACCTCGTCCCCGCCGACCGACTGGTCGATCCAGTCACGCGGGCCGCTGATCCCCTCGTAGAGCGCGCCGGCTGCCGCCTGCTCCATCCCGTGTGCACCGGCGTGGATCGGCTGAATCGCGAGCGCGAAGTAGACGAGGACGAAGGCGGGGAGCGCGAGCAGGTAGCGGCGCGGAACGAGCAGAAACGCCGCGGCGGCGAGGATGCCGCCGAGCAGGACGATTTCGTCGAGCCGCGACAGCCCCACCTCGTCCTGAACGTTCCAGAGCGGCACGATCATCAACGTGTCGGAGCGCACCTTCAGCTGCAGGAAGCGGTCATACGGGATCAGCGCCGGCAGCACCGCGGCCACACACGCCGCGACGACCGCGTAGACAGCCGGTCTCGGCGCGCCGCGATCGATCCAGACGAGGAGCCCGATCAGCAGCAGCGGCGCCACCATGAACGTGTTCCGTTCCTCGATCGCTCCTGCGAATCGGGACGCGAAGGTGGCGACGACGAGGATCGTCCAGGTCGTCAGTGCAAGCGTGGCCGCGACGAACGCCTGGACGTTCGGCTCGAGCGAGCGCGCGCGCAGGACGAGCAGCAGGAAGGCCGCGAGCGGGATCACGCCGACGTAGAGGTCGAGCTCGGCGACGTGCCAGAGGATGAACTTGAGCACCTCTCCGATGTCGTAGCTCTCCTCACCCACGACGCGGTACGCACCGAACAGGCTCGTGAGCGACGCGCCGCGCGCAAGCTGGACGAGCAGGACGAGCAGCGCACCGCCCGCGACGACGGCGTACGAGGGCAGCCACGGCCGCAACGGCCGTCTCGCGATCAGGCGGAGGATCAGCGGCGCCGTGAGCACAGCGAGCACCAGCGCGACCGCCTGGGCTCGGACGAGCACTCCGACGCCGCACGCTGCCAGGAGCACCGCCTGCCGGGCGACCGTCGGCTCCTCGAGCGCGCGTATGAGCGCGAGCGCAGCGAGCAGGAAGACCGGATAGAAGAGGTTCTCGGACATCAGCGTGCCCGTGTAGGCAAGTGAGGGAAGGGCAACCGCGAGCAGTGCCGCCAGCGCCGACCAGCCGGGTGACAGCAACCGCCGCGCAATCAGGTACGCGGGTACGCCAGCCAGCGACATGACGACCGCGTTGATCGTCCGCGCGGCCGCGTACGCGTCCGGCAGCGAGTCGAAGAGCAGGTACGCGGGAGCGAGCAGCAGCGGGTAGAGGACGCTGGCGATCCCGAACGGCTCTTCCCGAACCAGGTAGCCCCCGCCGGCAGCGAGGCTGCGCGCGTTCTCCTGGTAGTGGAGCTCGTCGGTGAAGATGAACGGCCCCGGCATCCGGCTGCCGAGCCAGGCGCGGAAGACGATCGAGATGCCGACGATGACGGCGAGCCACGCCCACATCGGGACGCCGCGCAGCCTATCGACCAAGCTCGACCTCGGCGAGGCGCCGCGCCAGCTCGGAGGCCTCGGGCGAGCCGGCCTCGATCCCGACGTCGGCGGCCGCAGCCGCGACATCGCCGAGCACAGCGCTCGCCACCGCCTCGCCGCCCGCTGCCTGCTCGAGCGCGGCGGCATACAGGTCGGCGGCGCGACCGAGGTCGTGCTCGCGGCGGACGAGCTCGAGCCCGGCGGCGGACATCGACGCACGTACCTGCTCGTCGCGTGCGAGCAACTCGAGCGCCACGTAGAGCGTCTCGGTCTCGTCGGCGCCGACCGGCACCTTCAGCGCGACATCGTCCGGAAGCTCTGCGAACCAGCCGACGTCGCTGACGACGACCGGCTTCCCGAGCGAGAGCTGGCGGATGACGCTGCCCGACGTCTCGCCCATCGTCGGCGAGCGGAGGGTGACGCAGACGTCGCACGCCGCCATCAGCGCCCAGAGCCGCTCCTCCTCGACGTACGCCTCCCGGACGATGCCCTCATCGGACAGGCCGAGACGCTGCAGCCGCCGGTCGAGATCGAAGCCGGGCGAGACGGCGCCGACGAGTAGCAACCGCGCCTGCGGCCGCTCGCGGCGCAGTCGCGCGAAAGCCTCGAGCAGCTGGGGGATCCGCTTGCTCGCGTTCACGTACCCGAAGGAGCCGATCAACGGGCGGCCTTGTGTTTCCGAAACACTTGGCGCCGCGGCGACCGGCCACGCAGGGTGCGGGATCCGCCAGATCGGGCCCTCGTAGCCGGCCGCGCGCGCCCGCTGCTCGACGTAGCGGGAGTGGACG
Source organism: Gaiellaceae bacterium (assembly GCA_035556515.1). GTDB lineage: Bacteria > Actinomycetota > Thermoleophilia > Gaiellales > Gaiellaceae > Gaiellasilicea. The sequence continues at coordinate 5,407 of DATMEO010000144.1, read as the reverse complement.
ATCAGCCCGGTGGCGAGATCGAGCACCTCGCCGGCGAGGTGGTACTCCTCCGGGCGGCTCTCCCAGAGGGGCGGGATCCGCTTGTCGAGGACGCCGTGCGCGAGCAGGCGGCCGACGACGCCGCCCTCCCGCTCCATCGCGTCGAGATAGCCGTGGCCGTCGCGGCGGCCGATCGTCAGCCCGGCGACGAGGTGGTGGAGGACGAAGTCGTGCAGCACGACGACGCCCGGGCGCTTGCGGAGCGCCTCGACGATCCAGCCGTGCGCGTCGGGGTTGTTGCCGACGTGGTAGAGCGCGAGATCGGTGCCGCGGCTGGGCCGCGTCCGGCCCCGCTTGGCGACCTCGACCTCGATCCGCTCGCGCAGCGCCGGCAGCAGGTGGGCGCTGTAATCGGCGATCCCGGACCGCTCCGGCGGCATCGGGCTGTAGTAGGCGACCCTCACGTCCCTGGCCGCCTTTCGCTCCCGCCCGGCAGAGCCGGGCTCCGCGAAAGGCTGACGTCGCTCGCGGCGCTCCAGCCGACGGCCCGTAGCGAGTTCACGAGAGGAGCGTCTCGATGCAGCTGTCCCAGGTCACCCGTGCCGCGAGCTCCTTGCCCGCAAGCCCGTAGGCCTGCGCCTCGTCCGGGTGCTCGCGCAGGCGTCCGGCCGCGCGGGCGAGCTCGGCCGGCTCCGGGGCGGTCACGAAGCCGGTGCGGCCGTCCGTGACCACCTCGAGCGGACCGCCTGCGTCCGTCGTCGTCAGCACGGGCTTCTCGGACAGGAACGCCTCGTACGGGACCATCCCGAAGTCCTCGTCGACCGGTGCGTAGTAGACGGCGAGGCAGCGGGCGTAGAGGGAGGCGAGCTCGGCCTCGTCGACGCGTCCCGGGAACTCGGCGCGCCCGTTCAGGCCCCGCTCTGCGGCGAGCGCCTCGAGCCGGTCGCGGTCGGGACCGTCGCCCGCGATCACGACCCGCAGGCCCGGATCGAGCGCGGCGGCCTCGAGCAGCAGGTCGTTCCGCTTCGCCCGGTCGAGCCGGCCGACGGAGAGGACGAAGTCGCCGTAGCCGTCGTTGCGGTAGGGCAGCTCCTGCGGCGGATGCGGCAGCACCTCGGCCGCGAGGCCGGTGGAGCGCTCGATCCGCTCGGCGACATTGCGGGAGGTGGCGAACAGCCGCTTCGCCTCGCCCAGCGCGATCCGGTCCAGGTTTTGGACCGAGCGCCGCAACGCCCGGTCCCGAGGTTCTTCGGAAAACTGGCCCAGATCGGTTCGGTCGAGCTCGTACGCCTGACGGAACTGGTGCAGCACCCAGACGCGCTTGTTCGGGTGCCGGACGACGTAGGAGGGGAACTTCGTCGCCAGCACGAGGTCGATCGGCCGGCCGTCCGACTCGCTCAGGTCGAGCAGGCGCCAGAGGAAGGCCTGGTCGAGCACGCGCGTGCCCGGATACCACTTGAACGGGACGGTGACGAGCTCGGCCTCGTGCCCGCGCCCGCGCAGCTCCTCGACGAGCGTGTCCGCCATGATCTCGGCGCCCCCGCGAACAAAGGGCACCTGCGGAGCGCACACCGCGATCCTCATGAGCGCAGCTTCAGCTCGGCCTCGAGCTGCGCCACCCGCGCCTCGAGGTCGTCGATCAGCCGCAGCGCGGCCGCGTTGAAGGAGCGCTGGTCGTAGGCGACCGGCTCGACGTACCAGCGCATCAGCTTGCGGAGCACCGCTTTCGCCGGCGTTCCGACCCCGCCGCGAACACCCGGGCGCAGACGTAGGTTGCGGTCGGCCGACACCGGCCAGAGCCGTTCCGCCTCGGCGCGCGCCGCGCTCCGGTCGTCGGCGCCGCCGGCGTCGCCGGGCGCCGCGCCCGAACGCCGGACCTCCTGCTTCAGCTGCTCGAAGAGCGCCGCAAGGTCGGTCTCTGCACTCGAAGAAATCCCTGCACGATCGCCATTTTCCGGAGAGCCGTCGGACATCGGACGATTGTACCGGGCAGCAGGGATACGCTCCCTCGGATGCGGGTCGGGCTCAGCCTCCTCACGCTCGTTCCCGGCGAGGTCGGCGGCGCGGAGACGTCCGCGCGCGGGCTCGCACGCGGCCTGGCCGAGGTGGGGACGCTCGACTACGTCGCCTATACGCCCCCCGCCGCCCCCGGAGCCGGCGAGGGCCTGCCGGAGACGCCCGTGCCCGAGTACCGGAACGCGCGCAGCATCGGCGAGCGCCTGCTCGCGATGGCGCTCGCGACGATCCGGCCCGGGAGGCTGCGCATGCGCTTCGCGGGCCTCGACGCCGTCCACTTCCCGCTCACGATCGCCTTGCCGCCACTCGACCTGCCCACGGTCGTGACCGTGCACGACCTCCAGCACCTCGACCATCCCGAGCTCTTCTCCCGTGCCGAGCGGCTGTGGCGGGCGAGAACGCACGAGCGCTCGGCCCGCAATGCGGACGCGGTGATCGTCCCCAGCCAGTTCGTCCGCCGCCGCGCGATCGAGCTGCTCGGCCTGCCACCGGAGCACGTCCATGCAATCCCGTGGGGCGTCGACCACGACCGCTTTCGCCCCGGGGGCGAGGAGCGCGAGCCGTTTCTGCTCTATCCGGCGAGGCCGTGGCCGCACAAGAACCACGCTCGCCTGTTCGAGGCGTTCGCGCTCCTGCGGGAGGAGCGGCCCGAGCTGCGGCTCGTGCTCACCGGCGGCGGGCACGAAGGACGGCCCGTCCCGCCGGGCGTCGAGGTGCGCGGCCTCGTCCCCGGTGAGGAGCTCGCGTCGCTCTACCGGCGCACGGCCTGCCTCGTCTTCCCGAGTCTCTACGAAGGCTTCGGGCAGCCGCCGCTCGAGGCGATGGCCTCGCGCACGCCGGTCGCCGCCTCGAACATCCCGGCGATCGCCGAGGTCGCGGGAGAGGCGGCGGCGCTCTTCGATCCCGAGGAGGTGGAGGACATCGCCGCGGTGGTCTCGGGCGTGCTCGACGCACCGGAGCGCTTCGCCGCGGCGGGGCCGGAGCAGGCACGCCGTTTTACGTGGGGCGAGACTGCACGCCGGCACGAGGCCGTCTACCGGGACGTCGCGCCGGTCGGCGCCACGTAGTACCGCCGCTCTCTTACAGGCCGCCCGTCAGCCGTCTCCGTGTCCAGCACACGAGCGTCCTGCTGCGCGAGGACTTCCTGCACAGCTGCATCGGAAAGTGACGTCATCCGCATCGGGGTCAACGGCGTTCGGCTGAGCATCCATCGTTCCGAGACGCCCAGGCCGCGCAGCAGCGCGTACAGGCGTCGCCGCGGCTGGAGCGAGTATGGAAACGGGATGTGATTCGGAAGCCCGAACACGACCAGCCCGTCGGATCGCGCAACCCTGATCAGCTCGGCGAGATAGCGCTCGATGTCCGCCGCGGAGGGAAGGTGCTGCAGGACGATGCTCGAGTAGACGAAGTCGAATGAGCTCGATTCGAGCTGACTCAGATCCGAGGTCATGTTCAGGCGAAACTCGCAGGCCGGGTAGTCCTCGTTCAGGCGCCTGGCATGCTCGATCATCTCCGCCGAGATGTCGACGCCGACGACCGCGTCGAACCGGGTGCCGAGCGCACGCGTGAGCCGACCGACGCCGGAGCCGAAGTCGAGCGCCCGCTCCCTGCGGGCGGGCCGGCCGAGCCCGTCGACTCGCTCGAAGACGGCGGCCACCTCCGCTTCACCGGTCGCGAAGAAGGCGGCTTCGTCCCAGCCGCCTCCCTTCCGGCCGGGCACGGTGAGGACTGCCCAGAGCGGATCGACCTCTGCGAGCCGCTCCCAGTCCTGCTTGTGGCGCCCCAGGTTCACTGGCCGGGCGCACCGTAGCGCCGGCCGACGACCCCGGGATCGGGGACGAGATCGCCGTTCTCGAGCCGCATCCAGGGCTGCAGGTCGGCCGGCAGCTGCGGCTTTTCGATTGCGAAGGCGAAGAGATTTGCCTGCCGCGGCAGCAGGCGCGTGATCCCGGCGACGACGGGCCGCGCCAGGCGCAGCGCGCGTGCCCGCGCGCCACGGTCGACCTCCAACAGAGACTCGGGCAGCTCGAACTCGCGAAAGAAGTGGATCCGGTGTCGTGCATGCGGCGCGAACGACGCGACCGTCTTCTCCACGTCGCGCTCCGACCAGCGGTAGACGTAATTCGGAGTGCTCGTATTCGCAACGCCGCCTGCACGCAGCTCATGGGCGGCAACGGCTGCGAGCTCGTACTCGTCGACCGCGCCCAAGCGGATCGCGACGCGCATCAACGCGCTGTCCCGGCTCTCGAGCCCGATCGCGACGACGCCTGCCACGCGGTAGAGCTCGAGCAGCGCGCGATGCGGGGAGCGGCAGTGGTGGAGGCCCGCTGAAACGACGGCCAGGTCAAAGCTCGCGTCGGGGTAGCCGAGGGCTTCGGCGTCCTGGAAGCTCCATTCGTAGGGGGAGAGCCCCTCGGCGGCGACCTCCTCGTCGACGTTCGAGATCGTCACGCGGTCGAAGGCGAGCCCGCGGAAGACATCGCGGTCGGCCGGGCCCCCGGCCACGACGAGCACGCTCATGTCGCGGCGGACGACCCCATCCTCGAGCAGCTGCTCAAGGACGCGGCGGTAGAAGCTACTGCGCTCGTTCGCCACGTCGCAGAGGCTAGATGAATCATCCGCGGCGACCCATCCGGCCGCGGCGGTAGTCGCGCCACCCGCGCAGCGCCGCCCAGGCCGAAGCCGGCCGGTAAGCGGCGAGCAGCACCCGCGGCGCGACGACGAGCCCGCGCCGGAGCCCGGTCAGGCCGCGCGGCAGCGGCCGGTAGCTCTCGACGACCGAGAGCATGTTGCGCGTCTCGTAGTAGCTCGTCGTCGGCGAGCCGGCGCCGCCGGTGGCGGCGGAGACGCGGTGGCGGACCCGCGCCTCGGGCACGTAGACGACCGCGAAGCCGGCCCTGCGGATGCGCAGGCTCCATTCGAGATCCTCGGCGTAGAGGAAGAGCCCCTCGTCGAGCAGGCCGGCCGCGTCGATCGCGGCGCGCGAGACGGCCATCGCTGCCCCCGTTGCGCGGCCGGTGTCGGCCAGCTCGCCTGGCGCATCGGGCTCGCCGAACCCCTCGTGCCGGCTTCTCCCGAGGATGGGATCGAAGCCCGCGCCCGCATACCAGAGCCTGTCGGAGTCGGCGAAGAGCACCTTGCAGGCGAGTACTCCGGCGTCCGGTCTCGCGACCGCCGCCGCGGCGAGCGCATCCACGAGCCCCGGCTCGACCGTCGCGTCGTTGTTGGCGAGCAGGACCCACTCGGCTCCGCGGTCGAGTGCCCGCCTGATCCCGACGTTGTTGCCGCCCGCAAAGCCGAGGTTGACGCCCGCTCGGACGAGCTCGACGTCGGGGAACTGCTCGGCGACGGCGTCGGCCGAGCCGTCAGAGGAGCCGTTGTCGACGACGACCGTCTCGATCCCCCGGAGCGA
>DATMEO010000143.1:0-4896 GCA_035556515.1 Gaiellaceae bacterium | reverse complement strand
CGTGATCGGGCCGCAGGAGGACATTCCGGCTCCCGACATGGCGACGAACGAGCAGACGATGGCGTGGATGATGGACACGTACTCGATGCAGGTCGGTCACGCGGTGCCGGAGATCGTCACCGGCAAGCCGATCTCGATCGGAGGCTCCGTCTTCCGCCACGAGGCGACCGGCGCCGGCGTCGTAATGGTGATCGCCCGCGCCTGCGAGCGGCTCGGCTGGAACCTGGCCGAGCAGGACTGCGTCGTCCAGGGGTTCGGCAACGTCGGCGGGATCGCCGCGCACGAGCTGGCCGACCGCGGTGCCACCGTGACCGCCGTCTCGGACGTGTCCGGCGGAATCCACGATCCCGCCGGCCTCGACGTCCACGCGATGAGCGACTACGCGGGCGAGCACGGCTCGCTCGAGGGGTGGCCGTCCGGAATGCGGATCACGAACGAGGAGCTGCTGGAGCTGCCCTGCGATATCCTCGTCCTCGCAGCCCGCGAGGACCAGGTGACGGAGGAGAACGCGCCGCGGGTCCAGGCGAGGATGGTCGCCGAGGGCGCGAACGGCCCCACCTCGCTCGAGGCCGACGCGATCCTGGCCGAGCGCGGGATCCCGATCCTCCCCGACATCCTCACGAACGCCGGCGGCGTCACGGTCTCCTATTTCGAGTGGGTGCAGGACCTGGGGCGGCTCTTCTGGGGCCGCGACGAGATCCGCGGGAAGCTGGCCGAGAAGCTGAACGACGCCTTCGACCGCGTCTGGGAGATCTCGACGGAGCGCGAGATCACGCTCCGCACCGCTGCGCTCGTGGCCGGAATCCGGGAGGTCGCGGCGGCACTCGACGCCCGCGGCCTCTACCCCTGATGGACAGGGTGCGCGACGCGATGGTCATCGACCCGCCTCAGCTGGACGGGAAGGCGAGCGCGCAGGAGGCGGGCGAGGCGCTCTACCGGCCGGAGGTGCGCGCGGTCTTCGTCAGCGACGAGGGCCTCTTCCTCGGGGTGGTGACGCGGAAGACGCTCGTGCGCGAGATCGTCGCGGCCGGGCGCGACCCGCGCTCGACGCAGCTGCGCGAGATCGCCGAGGTGCCGCTGAACACGATCGGCTCCGAGCTCCCGCTCGACGAGGCGTTCCGCTTCCTCGAGGAGCAGGACCTCGAGCGGGTGCCGGTGCTCGATGACGGCCGGCTCGTCGGCGTCCTCTCGCGGGCGGTGCTGCAGCGCCGGCTGGCCGAGGACGAGCCCCCGGCCGAGGACGAGCTCTAGCTCTTCTTCTCCTCCGCGGCGGCTTCGCGCTCGACGCGCTGTCTGCGCTCCTCCTCTTTGCGCGCGATGTACGCGCGCGCCTGCCGGACTCGTTCGTCCTGCTCGGTGAAATCAGTCTTCTTCCGCTTCTTCGCCATCATCCTCCTCGAGCAGTGCCACGGTGCGCTTCGTGTTGACCGAGATGTCCGCCAGGAACCCGAGCGTCAGGTTCACGGCCTCCTCGTCCACGAGACAAGAGTGCCAACCGAGATATCGCGCCGCAACCCGTCCGATTCGGTCAGCAGCAGGTGTAGGCGCCCGGCGGCGCCGCGCCTTCTTCCGGCTCGGGCAGCTCGGCGGCCGCGAGCGCGGCGCCGTGGAGGATGTCCCGCTCGCTCGCCTCGATCGCGTCGAGGCCGTAGAAGTCGAGCACCTCGGAGAGGATCGCCGCGCCGGCGACGATCACCGGCGCGCGGCCCGGCTCGACGATCTGCGCGCGCTCCTCGACGGTCATCGACGCGAGCCGCGCCGTCTGCTCGGCCACGGCGCCGCGGGAGATCGCGTGGCCGTGGGTCCGCTCGGGGTCGTACTGCTCGAGCCCGAGGTCGAGCGCGGCGATCGTCGTCACGGTCCCGGCGACGCCCACACCCCGCTCGGCCGGCGCTTCCGGCAGCAGCATGCGCACGTGCTCCCGGATCGCCGTCACGTCCTCGCCGTAGCGCTCCGTCAGCCGCACGCAGCCGACGTCGAGGCTCTTGCGGACGTCCGTGCCGACGACCTGCACCTCGGTCGAGCCGCCGCCGATGTCGACGACGAGCGTTCCCGGCTCGAGCGCGCCGATCCCGCGGAGCGTCAGCTCGGCCTCTTCCTCGCCGCTCAGGAGGCGCGTCGTGAAGCCGTAGCTCCACTCGATCTCGCCGAGGAACGCCTCGCCGTTCTCGGCGTCGCGAACCGCGCTCGTCGCAATGCAGAGCGTGCGCTCGGCCCCGAGCGACTCGAGCTCGCGGCGGTAGGAGGAGAGGACGTTGCGGACACGTGCGATCGGGACGGGGAGGAGGCGGCGCCGCTCGTCGACGCCCTCGCCGAGCCGGGTGATCTCGAGCCTGCGGACGACCTCGTCGAGCGTGCCGTTCGCGTCCGCGACGAGCAGCCGGGTCGAGTTCGTGCCGAGATCGACCGCCGCGACCCTCCTCACGCCCCTGGCCGGCTGCGCCTCCCGGCCGGCGGAGCCGGCCTCCGGCGCAGCCTCGGGTCGCTCGCGGCGCTCCGTCGGGCGGCCCGTACCTCCGTACTGTTCCACCCGCCTACGCACCGCGAGCGACCCGCCAGAGACGTGAGGACGTTGTCACTTGCGCGGATAGACCGCCGTCACGCGTCCCAGCGACGCCCGCACCTCGTCGATCGCGCTCGTGAGCACATTCAGCCGAGCGCGCGACCGCCTGAGCTGCGCGAGCTCGGCTTCCAGCTTCGCGCCACTCTCTGTCGCGAGCGCGAGGTGCCGCTCGATCTCGCCGCTCGTCCGCTCGATCCGCTCGAGCTCGACCGTGACGGCGCCGCCGAGCCTCTTCACGCCGCGGAAGGCTTCGAGCCCCTTGCGCGTTAGATAGATCGAAGAGGCGACTATCGCTACGATCGCGATGGCGAGCGCAAGCCAGAAAAGGGGCATTGCGGCGATGCTAGCAACGGTGTTTCAATGAGACGGATGCCGCGCGTCAGGGAGGTCCTGGCGAGACGTGACGCCGTCGCGCAGCTCGCCGTCGTCGTCGGGGCGTTCGCCGCCTACGAGGTGGCTCGGCATGCGATGGAGCCGAACTGGGCGCAGGCGTTCGCGAACGCACGCCGGATCGAGTCGGTCGAGCAGGTGCTCGGTCTCGCCTGGGAGCAGTCGCTGCAGCGGGCCTTCCTCGCGCTGCCCGACCTGATGCAGGCGCTCAACGTCTTCTACTTCGTCGGACACTTCGTCTTCACGGGCATCTTCTTCGTCTGGCTCTACCGACGGTCGTGGTCCGGCTTCCGCAGCTTCCGCGACGCCTTCCTGATCGCGACCGCGATCTCGGTGGTCGTCCACTGGCTCTTCCCGACCGCGCCGCCACGCCTTGTTGCGGGCGTCGGGCTCGAGGACACGTTGCTCGTCTTTTCCGGGATCGACATCGGCTCACCCGACTCGGCCGCGTTCTCGAATCCGGTCGCGGCGGTGCCGTCGCTGCACGCGGCCTACGCGCTCGGCGTCGGGGTCGGCGTGATCCGGTATGCGCGCTCCCATCTCGTCCGGTTCGCAGGCGCGATCTACCCGCCGCTCGTCGTGCTGACGATCGTCGTGACGGGCAACCACTTCGTGCTCGACGCGGTCGCGGGGATCGCCGTGATCGGCGCCGGCTTCCTCGTCGTGCGCTGGTGGCGCGGCCGCAACCGCGAGCGCAGCTCGCGCGTCTGCGCCGCGTGAGCGGGATCCGGACCGCGTTCACCGAGCTCGTCGGAATCGAGCACCCGGTCGTGTCGGCCGGGATGGGTGGCGGCGCGGCAGGTGGCGAGCTCGCGGGAGCGGTCTCGGAAGCGGGCGCGCTGGGGATCGTCGGCGCCTCCTGGCTGACGCCGGAGCGGATGCAGGCCGAGGTGGAGCGTGCGCGCACGCTGACGTCGAAGCCGATCGGGATCAACGTGCTCCTGTTCGGCAACGAGGATCTGATCGAGCCGCTGCTCGAGCTGGAGCCGGCCGTGCTCTCGACCGCGTGGCCGCGCGACGACCAGGATCTGCGCGCGCTCTTCTCGCAGGCACACGACCGCGGCGTCAAGGTCATGCACATGGTGACGGCGCTGCCCGACGCAGTCGCGGCGGCCGAGGCGGGCGCCGACGTGATCGTCGCGCAGGGAACCGAGGGTGGTGGTCACGTGGGCGAGATCGGGACGACGGTGGTCGTCCGCCAGGTCGTGAAGGCGGTGGCGCCCGTACCGGTGCTCGCGGCAGGCGGCTTCGCCGACGGAGCGGGCCTGGCGTCGGCGCTGGGGTTGGGCGCGGACGGGGTGCTGCTCGGGACGCGGTTCCTCGCGAGTGCCGAGTGCGACGCGGACGCGATGTACAAGGACGCCGTCGTCGCGTGCGAGAGCGAAGACACGGTCTTGACGACCGTGCTCGACTCGCTTTCCGGCCGGGACTGGCCGGGTGCCTGGTCGCGGGCGGCGCGGACGCGATTCGTCGAGGAGTGGCTCGGCCGCGAACCGGAGTTGCGACGCCGGCGCGCGGCCGTGCGGGCGCGGCTCGCGGCGGCGGTGGAGGACGGCGACGTCGAGTATCAGGCGCTCTGGCTCGGCCAGTCGGCGGGGCTGGTCGACTCGGTCGAGCCGGCGGGCGAGTTGGTGCACGCGATCGTCGCCGAGGCCGAGGCGATCCTCCGCGACCGTCTGCCCGCGCTCCTGCGGTAGCTCCTCCGCTTCGCTACAATGGACGCCGCGTCGCGGGGTGGAGCAGCCAGGTAGCTCGCCGGGCTCATAACCCGGAGGTCGCAGGTTCAAATCCTGCCCCCGCTACTCGAAAGGCCCTGGTAGCAGGGCCTTTCTCTTTGAAGCCGCAGTTCGTGATCGGCGCAGACGATTGAATGGATGTAGCTGCGTCTACGCGACGTCTTCGACGATTGTTGGGCGTGGGCGTGACTTCGGCCAGCGGTTGCG
>DATMEO010000142.1:0-23805 GCA_035556515.1 Gaiellaceae bacterium | reverse complement strand
CCCGTGCTGGACGCGGGCGAGCGCGAGCCGGCCGACGTACGGGGACGCGTCCAGGTTCGTGACGAGCGCCTGCAGCGGGTGCTCGGGATCGTGCTCGGGCGCCGGGATCGTCTCGAGCAGGAGCTCGAAGAGGGGCTGCAGGTCGTCGGCGAGCGCATCCGGCTCGAGGCCGGCGCGACCCTCGCGTGCGTTGGTGTAGGCGATCGGAAACTCGATCTGGCTCTCGTCGGCGTCGAGGTCGAGGAAGAGCTCGTAGACCTCGTTCACGACCTCCTCGATCCGCGCGTCCGGACGGTCGACCTTGTTGACGACGAGGATCACCGGCAGCTTCGCCTCGAGCGCCTTGCGGAGCACGAAGCGCGTCTGCGGCAGCGGCCCCTCGCTCGCGTCGACGAGCAGGAGGACGCCGTCGACCATCGTCAGCCCGCGCTCGACCTCGCCGCCGAAGTCGGCGTGGCCCGGCGTGTCGACGATGTTGATCTTCGTCTCGCCGTAGCGGAAGGCCGTGTTCTTGGCCAGGATCGTGATCCCCTTCTCCCGCTCCAGATCCATCGAGTCGAGCACGCGCTCGTTGACGTCCTGGTTGGCGCGGAAGGCGCCGGACTGCCAGAGCATCGCATCGACGAGCGTCGTCTTGCCGTGGTCGACGTGCGCGACGATCGCGACGTTGCGGAGATCGGAGCGGCTGGCCACCGCTGCAGGGTACTTACGCTTCCGTGATCTCCGCGTGGCGCTCTGCCACGCAGGCCTCGGCCCATTGCTCCGTGATCAGGAGCGGGCGCTGCGCGTCGCGGTCCTCGCCCAGCTCGATCCGGATCTGGTGCACCGAGGCCTCCATCTCGCGGTCGGCGACCGTGCGCTGCTCGGCGACGATCGTGATCACCTCGACCTCCTCCAGAAGCGCGTTGGCGAGGTCGTCGATCTCGGCTCGCGTGGCCTCGCGACCGGCGAACATGCCGAAGTTGACGCGGATGTCTCCGTCGTCGTCGAGGAATGCGATCTGGGCGAGATCCTGCATTGCAAGTCCTAGTACCCGGTGTTGAAAGTCCTCTAACGTTCGCGCGGCTCCCAGCCGAAGCGAGCGTAGGCGACGAGGTAGCCGCCCGCCCCCCAGGCCGCCATGACGCCGATCGCGCCTAGGTGCTCCGAGATCGGCTCCCCGTCGACGTAGGTCGCGAGCACGAGCTCGATCATGTACTTGAGCGGCAGCACGTCGGCGAGGAGCTCGAGCGGGCGGGGGAGGTTGTCGGTCGTGCCGAACGCGCCGGAGAGGAAGGACATCGGCAGCACGATCACGTTGACGACCGCTGCGACCGCCTCGGCGGAGCGGATCAGCGCGGCGGCCGCGAGGCCGAGCCCCGCGAAGCAGGCGGCGCCGATGACGAGCGCGACGACGAACTGGAAAGGCAGCTCGGGAAGGTCGGCGCTCCAGAGGAGCACGCCGAGCGCGATCACCGTCAGCGACTGGAGCACGACGATCAACAGGATCGAGAACAGGACGGCGACGAGGTAGACGGCCCCGGGAAGGGGCGTCGAGCGCAGCCGCTTCAGGACTCCCGACTCGCGCCGGATCACGAGCGTGATCGCGAGCCCGCCGAGCGCCGTGTTCGCGACGGCGTAGCCGATCAAGCCGGCGACCAGATAGCTCGTGATCGACCGCCCGTCCTCGACGCCGTCGCCGAAGACCGAGGCGAGCAGCACGAAGAGCAGGGGCGGGAAGAGGAAGACGAAGATCGCGGCCTCGCGGCTGCGCCAGAACGTCAGCTGCTCGGCCCGGAGCTGGTGCCAGAAGAGCGTCACGTCCCTTCCTCCGAGACCAGATCGAGATAGACGTCCTCGAGCGTGGCGCGGCGGATCTCCAGCTCCTCGAGCTCGAAGCCCTCGGCGAGCGCGCGGGCGGTCAGCTCGTGCAGCGCACGCGTCGGCTGGTCGGTCTCGAGGACGACCTGCTCGCCGAGCCGGCGGTAGCGGATTTGCACCGTCGCGCTCGCAGTCAGCTCCGAGGGCTTGCCGATCCTGACGATCTCGCCGGCGAGGAGCACCGCCACGCGGTCGGCCAGCTGCTGTGCCTCGTCGAGGTAGTGGGTCGTCAGCAGGACCGTTTTGCCGAGCTCGCGGAGCGATCGGATCAGCGCCCAGGCGTTCCGCCGCGCGGCCGGGTCGAAGCCGGTCGTCGGCTCGTCGAGGAAGACGAGCTCGGGATCGCCGACGAGCGCGACGCCGAGATCGAGCCGGCGCTTCTGGCCGCCCGAAAGCGTCTTCACCTTCGCGTCCCGCTTCTCGCTGAGACCGACGAGGCCGATCACCTCGTCGACGTCGCGCGGGCGCTTGTAGTACCCGGCGAAGATCCGGTGCACCTCGCGCACGGTCAGCACCGGCCACAGCTCCGACTGCTGCAGGACGACGCCGATCCGCTCCCGGAAGGCGCGCTCGGCGCGGCCGGGGTCAAAGCCCAGGACGGACACCTCGCCGGCGTCGCGCTGCCGGTAGCCCTCGAGGATCTCGACCGTCGTCGTCTTGCCGGCGCCGTTCGGGCCGAGCAGGCCGAAGACCTCGCCGGCCTCGACCTCGAACTCGATCCCGCGTACCGCCTCGACTCCGTCGTACGACTTGCGCAGGCCGGTGACAGAGATCGCGCTCACGGAAGCTCGACCTCGGCGTAGGCGGCGGGTGCGAACTCGCGCTCGCCGGCGCCGAGTGCTGCCGCGATCTCGGAGCAGTCCGGCTCGTGGCCGACGGCGACGACGGTGTCGCCCGCCCCGTCGACGGCGCCGAGGAGGTCGTCGGCGGCGGCGCCGGGCGCGAGCCGCTCGTCGACCCGCAGCTCCACTCCTGCAGCCTTCGCGATCGCGGCGGCGGTTTCCCGCGCGCGCAGCAGCGGACTCGTGAGGACGACGTCGGGCCGCTCCGCCGCCAGCCGCTCGCCGAGCGCGCGCGCCTCGTCGCGGCCCCGCGCGCTGAGCGGGCGCAACTCGTCGGGCTGGCCGGGATCCGAGTGGGCGTGGCGGACGAGGATCAGGCGCACCCGTGCTCCGCTCCGCAAACCCGTTGGACCGTGGCGGCGTCCAGCCGCGCCTGGCGGCGCTCGGCACCCGCACACGTGCCACCGGCACGCGCGCGGGTACCGCGCACCACCAGTTCACACCTGGCCACTCCCCACAGTGGCAATGGGATTACGGAGCGGAGCACAGTCGGAGGATAGATTCCGATCCGTGCGCTCGTTCCGCTACGTCCTCGCCGACGTCTTCACCGACACGCCGCTCGCCGGCAACCAGCTCGCCGTCTTCACCGACGCGCGCGATCTCGACGAGCTGACGATGCAGGCGCTGGCGCTCGAGCTCGGTCTCTCGGAGACCGTCTTCGTGCTGCCGCCGCGGGAGGGCGGGACGGTACGCGTCCGGATCTTCACGCCCCTGAACGAGATCGCGTTCGCCGGCCATCCCTGCCTCGGAGCGGCCTTCGTGCTCGGGGCGCCGCTGCAGCTGGGCACGATCGCGCTCGAGACCGGCAACGGGATCGTTCCGGTCGAGCTGGAGCGCGACCCGAGCGGACGGATCGTCTTCGGCCGGATGACGCAGCCCCTCCCCGCCTTCGCGCCGTACGAGCGGGCGGACCAGATGGTCGCCGCGCTCGGCGTCGCGTCGTCGCTGCTGCCCGTCGAGGTCTACGACAACGGAATCCGGCACGCGTACGTCGTGCTGCCGTCGAAGGAGGACGTGGCGGCGCTGCGTCCGGACATGAAGGGGCTGTCGGGGCACGCCCTCGTCGGCGCGCTCGCGTGCGCAGGCGAGGACGCGAGCTGGAAAATGCGGATGTTCTCGCCGGATGACGGCATCGGCGAGGACGCTGCGACCGGCTCGGCCGCGGGGCCGCTCGCGTGCCACCTCGGGCGGCACGGAGTCGTGCCGTGGGGCACGGAGATCGAGATCGAGCAGGGGACGGAGATCGGCCGGCGCTCGACGCTCTACGCCCGCGCGACCGGCTCGGGCGACACGATCGGGTCGGTCGAGGTCGGCGGCTCGGCCGTCACGGTCGCCCGCGGCGAGTTCAAGGTGCCCTGACGGGTCTCAGACGCGCTGCAGGTGCGTGTCCTTGAAGCCGCTCGGGTACTTGAGCCCGTAGCCGACCGCGCGGTCGACGCCGATGTGCGTCAGCCAGATCAGCGCGAGCTTCACTGCCGTGTCGGAATCCCAGATCACTCCGGCCGCCGCCAGGAGCACCGGCGCCACGTAGGTGTGGACGAGGTCGTAGGCGGTGGCGCCGACGCGCGGCCCGGCGAGGTATCCGACCATCGCCAGGTCGGGTGCGAGCGCGAGCAAAAGCAGCAGCCACCACTCGTAGCCCTCGTGGAAGTAGAGCGTCAGCGCGGCGCCGGCGACCGCCAGCCCCTCAGCATGGAGCAGCAGCCGTGGCAGCCGTTCGGTCATGGCTCGACCCTAGTCGCTCCAGGCCACGGCTTCCACGTCGGGGAGCTCCGGCGCGAGCGAGCGCCAGAAACGGCCGCCGTCGATGGAGAGGTAGAGCCTGTTGCGTGCGGCGAAGAGGATCCGGTCAGGGTCGGCCGGATCGACGGCGACGTCGAAGCCGGGAGGGAGCCCGCCGCCGGCCTCGCTCCAGGTGGCACCGGCGTCGTAGGAGACGACGAGCGGCGGCCGGCGGTCGACGACCGCGACGACGGTCGCCCCCGCAGCTGAAGCGGCGACGACCCGCGGCAGCTCGAGCTCGAGGCGCTCCTGATCGACGGAAGTGTCGACCTCCCCGAAGACGACCTCGGTCTCCACGTCGACCTGAAAGACGCCCTCGACGGTGCGGACGAGCGCGATCATCGAACGCTTGTGTCTATCAGACACAAGCCGAGCGCGTTTCGCTCAACCATGCGGTGCGATGGTGAGCTTGTGTCTGATAGACACAAGCTCACGCCGCCGGCGCGGCGCTCAGCTCGAGCACCCGCGCGGCGGTCGTGGCCGCATGGCGGGCGGCCGAGGCCGGGCTGTGGCCGGCGCCGCGCGACCACGCGTACGCGGCCAGGAAGGCGTCGCCCGCGCCGGTCGGGTCGTCGGTGTCGATCCGACGCACGGGGATCCGCTCACGGACGCCGCGGCTGATCAGGAGCGCGCCGGTCGAGCCGTGCGTGAGCAGCAGCTCGGGGACGCCGAGCGCCGTCACCTGCTCCTCGCCGCCGAGCGCCTCGACCTCCTCCTCGTTCAGCTTCAGCGCCGTCACGTGCCGGAGCACGGCCGGGTCGAAGTCGGGATCGAGGACGACCGGGCCGGCGACCGCGGGCCGGACGAGCGCCTGGCCGTCGAGAGCGAGACGGCGGTTGCGCCCGAGCGCGGCCAGCACGTCGGGCGGGAAGTCCGCGCGCGTCAACCCGCCGACCTGCACCCATCCCGCTCGCCCCACCGCCTCGGCGTCGTCCAGCGTCCACGGGGAACCGGGGTTGCCGATCGACATCTCCCGCTCCTCGCCGTCGTAGCGGATGTCGAAGGTTGTCGTGCTCGGCGCGGGGAGCCAGGTCCAGGGGACGCCGAGGGCGGCCAGCGGCCCGACGAGGGCGCGGCGGTCGGACTCGGCCGACCGCGCCACGATCCACGAGCCGCCGCCGAGGAGTCGCAGCGCCCGCGCAGCGTGGTAGGGAGCGCCGCCCACGCGGGGACGGCCGCCGTCGATCGTGTCGAGCGCAATGTTCCCGATCACCGCGACGCCGCGCACGCAGCCACTCTAGATCCGCCGTCGCCCCACCGTCGCGACGGCCAGGCCGAGCGCGAGCGAGACGGCGAAGCTCGGCAGGGTCGCGCCGAGACCGAGCCCGGCGCCGTCGCCGAGCGCGTCCGTCCACCACGACGGCCCGACCGGGTGCAGCCACTGGTAAAGCGCGAACCCGGCGATCCAGGCCGCCAGCATCCCCCAGCGGACGGCCGGTCCCGCGAAGACGTCCTGCTCGCGGTACCGCGCACCGGCGGCGAGCCAGTCCGCCAGGAGGACGCCGAAGAGCGGCACGAAGAAGGAGCCGAGCATGAGCAGGAAGCTCTCGTACGAGAGCAGGTCGATCGTCAGCGCGCCCACCGTGGCGACGATCGAGACGACGACCACGAGCGCGCGCTGCGGCAGCTCGGGCGCGAGGTTCTGGATCGAGACGGCGGCCGAGTACGCGTTCGCGAACGCCTCGTCCGTCTCGTCGACGGTGACCGCGAGCAACGCCAGGACGGCCCCGAACCCGCCCGCCGCGACCGCGACCGGCAAGGCCGCCGGATCGGTGATGTCACGGGAGAAGAAGAGGATCGCCCCGAGCAGCCAGAGCCAGGTGCCGGCGAGGAAGTAGCCCGTCGCGGCACCCCAGAACGCGCTCGACCGGTTGCGTGCGAAGCGGGTGTAATCGGCGATCAGCGGGATCCACGAGACGGTGATCGCGACGACGAGATCGACGCCGTCCAGCACCGAGAAGCCGCCCTCGCCCTCGCGATCCCAGAGCGAGCCGAAGCCGGCGCCATCGAGCGCCCACCAGGTCAGGTAGAGCAGGGACGCGAGCACGGCCCAGACGGCGAACTTGCGCACGAACTTGCGCACGAACCCGATCGGGCCGAGCAGCGCGAGCGCGAGCGCGACGCCGCCGAACAGGACCGTCCAGAGCCACTGCGCCCGGAAGCCGACGAGCTCGTCCGAGAGGGCGGCGACCGCGGTTGCGATGATCAGCAGCTCGAAGATCGCCCAGCCGATGCACTGTGCCGCGTTCAGCACCGTCGGCGCCCAGGAGCCGCGTTGTCCGAGCGGCGCCCGCATCATCACCATCGCCGGCACGCGCGCGTCGGCGCCGATCATCGCGGCGACGCCGAGCATCGCGTTGCCGAGCAGGCCGCCGATGAGGATCGCGAGGAACGCCTCCGGCAGCGAGAGCGCCGGGACGAGGTACGTCCCTGCCACGAGCACGAGCAGCGAGACGCCGAGGTTGCCCCAGAGCAGGCCCTGGTCGACGAGGCCGAGCACGCGCAGGCGTGGCGGCACCGGCGCGATTCCCCAGGCGGGCGTGTCGTCCATCGTCTCTCGCTCCTCCCTTCGCCGGCATTACCCGGATCAGGTCAGCGGGTGTGTTCTCAGCCCTGTCGGTCGGGCACCCCGGTCGGCGGCACTCTAACGAACGATCCGGGGCGCCACGCGGGCGCCCCAGCTCGTCCCCCCTCCCCAGACCGGGCGCCGAGACCCCCTTCGGCGCCAGGAGGCGGCCAGAGTAGCCGCCTCTCGGTAAATGTCAATTACAACGCGTGTTCAGGCGGCGAGCAGGCGGCGGAGCACGTACGGGAGGATCCCGCCGTGACGCAGGTACTCGCGCTCGCGCGGCGTGTCCAGCCGGACACGGGCGGTGAAGGTCGTGTCGTCGGCGCGAACGGTCACCTCGCTCGCCTCGCCGTTCTCGATCCCCGCGATCGCAAAGCGCTCGCGGCCCGTGAGGCCGAGCGTCTCGGGTGTCTCGCCGGCGTTGAACTGAAGCGGCACGATGCCCATCATCAGCAGGTTCGAGCGGTGGATCCGCTCGTAGCTCTCTGCGATCACGGCCTTGACGCCGAGCAGGTTCGGCCCCTTGGCGGCCCAGTCGCGGGAGGAGCCCGAGCCGTATTCCTTGCCCGCGATCACGATCGTGGGCGTGCTCTCGGCGAGATAGCGCTGCGACGCCTCGAAGATCGTCATCTCCTCGCCGTCCGGCAGGTGCACCGTCCAGGTGCCCTCCGAGCCGGGCACGAGCAGGTTCTTCAGCCGCACGTTCGCGAAGGTGCCGCGCACCATCACCTCGTGGTTGCCGCGGCGGGAGCCGTACGAGTTGAAGTCCTTCCGTTCGACCCCGTGCTCGATCAGGTACTGGCCCGCCGGCGACTCGAGCTTGATCGAGCCTGCGGGTGAGATGTGGTCGGTGGTGACGGAATCGCCGAGCACGACGAGGCAGCGCGCTCCGTCGACGTCCTCGAACGGCTGCGGGCTCCTTGGCATGTCGTCGAAGTACGGCGGCCGGCGGACGTAGGTCGAGCCGGGCTCCCAATCGAAGAGCTCGCCTTCCGGCACCGGCAGCTCGCGCCACTGGTCATCGCCCGTGAAGACATCCGCGTAGGTCGAGCGGAACATCTCGCCGCGCACCGAGGCGGTGATCGTCTCCTGGATCTCAGCGGCGCTCGGCCAGAGGTCGCGCAGGTAGACGTCGTTCCCGTCCTGATCCTCGCCGAGCGGATCCTGGAGCAGGTCGAGGTCCATCCGGCCGGCGAGTGCGTAGGCGACGACGAGCGGCGGCGAGGCGAGGTAGTTCGCCTTCACCTCCGGGTGGATCCGGGCCTCGAAGTTGCGGTTGCCTGAGAGCACGGAGCAGACGACGAGGTCGCCCTTCTCGACGGCGACCGAGATCTCCTCGGGCAGCGGCCCCGAGTTCCCGATGCACGTCGTGCAGCCGTAGCCGACCGTGTGGAAGCCGAGCTGCTCGAGGTACTGCGTCAGCCCGGCCTTGTCGTAGTACTCGGTGACGACCTTCGAGCCGGGGGCGAGGCTCGTCTTGACCCAGGGCTTGCTGCGCAGGCCGCGCTCGACTGCCTTCTTCGCGAGCAGGCCGGCACCGACCATCACCTGCGGATTCGACGTGTTGGTGCAGGACGTGATCGCCGCGATCACGACGCTCCCGTGCTCGATGTCGTAGTCGGTGCCGCTGACGTGGACGCTGGCGCGGCCGGGGCCGACGACGGCGACCGGGACCGCGTCCGGCTCGGGCTCGGGCGACCCGCCCGGCGCCTGCTCGGTCGTCGGGTCGCTGGCGGGGAAGGTGTCCGCGACCGCTTTGTCCGCGCTGCCGTTCGTCAGCCGCGTCTCGCCGATCCCGAACGTGCCGAGCGAGTCGAGAAACGCAGTCTTGGCGTGATGGAGAGGCACCCGGTCCTGCGGGCGGCGCGGCCCGGCGAGCGACGGCTCGACCGTCGTCAGGTCGAGCTCGAGCACCTGGGAGTACGTGGGCTCCTCGCTCGGGTCGTGCCAGAGCATGTTCTCCTTGCAGTAGGCCTCGACCAGGGCGATTCGATCGTCGCCGCGGCCGGTCAGGCGGAGGTACTCCAGCGTCAGCTCGTCGACGGGGAAGAAGCCACATGTCGCGCCGTACTCCGGGGACATGTTTCCGATCGTCGCGCGGTCGGCGAGGGGCAGCGAGGCGAGCCCGTGGCCGAAGTACTCGACGAACTTTCCGACCACCCCGGCCTGGCGCAGCTGCTCGGTCACGGTCAATACGAGGTCGGTCGCCGTGGCGCCCTCGGGCAGCCGGCCGGTGAGCTTGAAGCCGACGACCTGGGGGACGAGCATCGACAGCGGCTCGCCCAGCATCGCCGCTTCCGCCTCGATCCCGCCGACGCCCCAGCCGAGCACGCCGAGCCCGTTGACCATCGTCGTGTGCGAGTCCGTGCCGACGAGCGTGTCCGGAAACGCCTGGCCGTCGCGCTCTTCGATCACGCGGGCGAGATACTCGAGGTTGACCTGATGCACGATCCCGGTTCCGGGCGGCACCACCTTGAAGTCGCGGAACGCCTTCTGGCCCCAGCGGAGGAAGGCGTAGCGCTCGCGGTTGCGCTGGAACTCGAACTCGACGTTGCGGGCGAAGGCCTCGCGTGCTCCGAAGACGTCGACCTGCACCGAGTGGTCGATCACTAGCTCGACGGGGATCAGCGGATTGATCCGCTCCGGATCGCCGCCGAAGTCGGCCATCGCGTTCCGCATCGCTGCAAGGTCGACGACCGCCGGGACGCCGGTGAAGTCCTGGAGCAGGACGCGTGCGGGAGCGAAGGAGATCTCGCGGCTCGGCTCGTCGGCGGCGACCCAGCCGGCGACAGCCTCGACATCGTCCGCGTCGCCGTTGCGGAGCACGTTCTCGAGCAGGATCCGCAGCGTGTAGGGGAGCCGCGCGACGTCCCACTGCGGTTGAAGCGCGTCGAGCCGGTAGATCTCGACGCTGCGGTTGCCGACCGAGAGCGTAGAAAGCGAGGAAAACTCGTCGGCCATACCTCGAATCTATCGAACCGCTCCCGGCCGGGGCCGCTTCGGACATGTCCCAGGGACTGTCCCTGGTTAGCCGGCGTGTCCTCAGGTGAGCTCGGGCTTCAACTCCTCTTCCCAGAGGCGGAAGAAGCCGTCCTGGTCGGGCCCGACCTGGTGGATCGCGATCCGGTCGAAGCCGGCCTGCTCCCACGTCCGGATCTGCTCCAGCACCGGAGCCGGGTCGGGGCCGCAGGGGACGCCCTCCGTCGCCATCTCGATCGTGACGCTCTCGGCGACGGCGCTGAAGTCGGACGGTCGCGGCAGCTCCTGGTTGATCGTGCCGCCGAGGCCGCTGTGGCGCCAGAGCTCGAAGACGGTCTGCCGCGCCTCCTCCTCGCTCTCCGCCCAGCAGATCCGAACCTGCCCGTATCGAGGCCCCTCGCCACCCGCGTCGCGGTACTGCCGGACCGTCTCCTCGTTCGGCTCGGTGGTCACGAGCCCGTCACCCGCGCGTCCCGCCAGCTCCGCCGCGAGCGGCTTCGACGCGGCCACGGCGATCGGGATCGGCTCCTCCGGGAGCGTGTAGAGCCGGGCGTGGTCCACGGTGTAGTGCTTGCCGCGGTGCGTCTGCTCGTCGCCCGCCCAGAGCAGGCGGATCACCCCGATCGCCTCCTCGAGCAGCTCGATCCGCTCGTCGGGTGCCGGCCAGCGGTCGCCGAGCACGTGTTCGTTCAGGTTCTCTCCCGTCCCGAGGCCGAGCGTGAAGCGTCCGGGCAGCATCGCCCCGACAGTTGCAGCGGCCTGGGCGACGATCGCCGGATGCGTCCGAATCAGCGGGCAGGTGACGCCGGTCGCGACCCCGATCCGCTCGGTTGCCTGCGCGATCCCGCCGAGAACGCTCCAGACGAACGGGCTCTGCCCCTGGGCCTCGATCCAGGGATGGAAGTGATCGGAGATCATCGCGAACGAGAAGCCGAGCTCCTCGGCCCGCACGGCAGCACCGACGAGGTTGAGCGGGGGGTGCTCCTCGGACGAGAGCCAGTAGCCGAACTCCGTCATGCGGCGCTTGGTACCGCGCGGCGCGGTCGCCGAAACTAACGCACGCGAGCGCGCGCGACGACGAGCGACGGCCCGATGTTGCCGGCGCGGTCGATCGCCGCGATCGTGACCGGGCCGCTGACCCTGGCCCGCGTGATCGTGATCGCGGGCTTGCGCACGGTCAGCGTCCTCGTGCCGATCCTGACGCGATAAGCGCGCAGGCCACCGGCATCTCGCGCAGCCGGCCAGGTGAGCACTGCCACCTTCGGCGTGCGCTTGATCGTGACCCGCAGGATCGCGGGTGGACGCACGGTGTCGCGAACCAACCGGCCCCGCTCGTCGACCATGCCCACATCGGGACGGAAGCGCGCGCTCACGGGCGAGCTGAGACGTCCGACCGCGTCGGCGGCGCGGACCGAGTAGAGCGCCAGCTCGTCCGGGTCGGGCAGGAGCAGCGAGGTCGTCGTCACCTGCCGGACGAAGCGCGTGTTCTCGTAGATCCGGTAGGCGACGGGACCGACGTCGTCCGCCGAGGCTCGCCAGGTGAGGCGCACGAAGCCGGTGGGATCGTCCCCGACGCGCAGGCCTTCCGGAAGCGTGGGCGGGGTCCGATCGGGCGAGTCGAGGCGCTCGAGGAAGGTCGAGTCCTGCACGTCTGTCCAGGTGCCGGCGTGTCCGTAGTAGTCGTTGCGGCCGGAGTCGAGCACATGCGTCTCGAGCTCCTCGCCGCTCAGGACGGCGGTCATCAGATCGAGCTCGAAGTCGCAGACGTGGCCGCTCCGGCAGGAGTTTGGCGCCGAGCGGTCGACCGCGCCGAACACGTGCAGGAGCTCGTGCACCGCCACCACCGGCCGCAGCGAATCTCCCACGTCCGCGTCGCAGGAGTCGAGGTAGACGACCGCCATGCCGGCAAGGCCGAAGGCGCCGGCGCGCGCACCCTGCCCGCACACGTGGTCGTCGCCCGACTGGCCGGTGGGGCCGTCGAAGTAGACGAGGTAGGCCTTCTCCGGCTCGTTGAAGCTGAGCTCGGACGAGAGCTGCTGGCGGAGCTCCTGGAAGGCGCTGCCGATCCCGCCGACCGATCGCGGCAGCTCGACGTTCGAGATGTCGAGCGCCCCGAACGCGCTCGCGCAGCCCGGGACGGGGAAGAGATCGAAGCGCGGCGTCCGGGCCGGATCTTCGCGGCGCCACCAGGTGTCGAACGCGGCCGCGTCGCCGACGATCCGCGGCGCGAACTCGGCGAACCGGTCCGCGGCGCCCGGTGGCCTGACGTAGGCGACGTGCACGGCGTAGGCCGACGTCGCATCGGGAAGCCGGTCGACGCCGGAGGAGCTGGTGCCGCACCAGGGGATCGGAGTCGAGGCGTGCGCGGGCAGGGCCGCCACGAGCGCGACGAAGGCCGCCAGCGGCGCGAGCCCGAGCTTCACGCGGGACACGGTACTCGCCCGCGGTAAGAGCAGGGTAAAAGGCTCATCTGCGTAGGCGCGCGAGCGCACGGTCGGTCCAGCTCGCCCGCCCGGAGTCGAAGTGGCCGGCGACGGCGTCGCGATAGGGCTCAGAGACGCGGCGTGAGTAGGCGGCAAAGCCCTCCTCCCGCAGCGGCTTCCAGTCCTCGCGGTAGGGCGTGAGGAGGTGCACGCGGCCGACGTTGCGCGCGGACAGCACGAACGCGAGCCCGATCCCGGACGAGACCTCGAGCAGCGGGCGCCGCTCGCGCGCAGCCGTTCGCTGCAGCCCCGCGTAGAGCGCGGCGAGCTCCTGCGGCGTCGGCAGCTCCGCCGCGCTGGTGCGCAACTCGGCGAGCGACGCCCGCAGCTCGGCCAGCTCGAGCGGCGGCAGGTCGACCAGGCGCGCGGTCGTGCCGGATGTCCCTTCGAGCGCCGACAGCAGATCGTCGACCGTGCCCAACTCCGCCTCCTGTGCGAGCACGCCGGCGCGCTTCAGTTCGGAGACGAGCGACTCGAGGTAGACGCGGGAGCCGCGCGAGACATCCGACGCCGCTGCCAGCAGCCAGAGCGGAGAGAACCCGAACGCAACGATCGAGCCGAGCTCGACGACGTTGCCGGCCGTCTTCCGCTTCAGCAGCTCGCCGGCGCCGGGCTGGCCGGACGGGGCCTGGCGCTCGACGTCGCCGACGAGCTCGATCGCGATTCGGAGCAGGTTCTTCGCGGTCGCCTCGTACAGCCGCGAGCGGCGGACGAAGCGCGGCAGTACGACTTCCGCCGTCTCGTGAACGGCCCCGCCGACCACCGCGACGAGCGACCGAACCAAGCGTTCGGGAAGGGACACGAGGAAGGAGCGGGTGCGCCCCACGGCTACGATGATCCCATGGCCGTCCCCCAGACGCTCGAATCGCTCCTGCGCGACTCGTTTCCCGACGCGAGCGAGCTCGCGGTCGAGGACCGCACCGGCGGCGGCGACCACTTCCAGGTCACGATCGCGAGCGGCCGCTTCGAGGGGCTCTCGCTGGTCGAGCAGCACCGGCTCGTCTACGAGGCGCTCGCGGCGCCGCTCGGGGACGGGTCGATCCACGAGCTCCGGATCAAGACGAGAGGACAGGCATGAGCGAGCAGACGACGCAGTTGGGCGAGCAGATCAAGTCGATCATCGAGAACGAGCCGGTGAGCCTGTTCATGAAGGGCACTCCGCAGCTCGTCATGTGCGGCAACTCGGACCGGGCGCTGCGCGCGCTCCGGGCGGCAGGCGCGCCCGTGACGGCTGTCGACGTGCTGCCCGACCCGCAGATCCGCCAGGAGCTCTCGGCGCTTTCCGGCTGGCCGACGATCCCCCAGATCTTCATCAAGGGCGAGCTGGTCGGCGGGGCCGACATCGTCGAGGAGCTGTACCAGAGCGGCGAGCTGCGGGCCAAGCTGGACGAGGCTCTCGGCACCGACCGCGAACCGGCGGAGCGGACCGCCGCCCTCGCATGAGCGGGACGCTTCCTGACCCGGTTCCACCGGTGCCGCGCCCTGATCCACGGCCCGACCCGCTGCCGCCGCGTCCGCCCGATCCGGACTCGTAGCCAACCCAAAAACCGCCGCAACGGAGGCTTAACGCGCTTCACATCGGGGGTTAAGACCCTCTCGGTACAACGATCCGGTGACACGCCCCACTGCCATACGCGCCGTCGCGCTCGGCGCCGCCTCGCTTCTCGGTGGCCTGATCGTGCTCGGCGGCTTGGCGATGACCGGCGACCTGGAGGGGGGCACGACGACGGTGGTGAGAACCTCCCCTGCTCCCACTGCCGCCGCTCCGGTCGCCGACGACCGGGGGCTCACGGTCAGCGAGATCTATGCGCGCGCGGCGCCGGGAGTCGTGCAGATCACGTCGACGACGAGAGCGTCGGAAACACCCTCGCTCGCTCCCTTCGAGCAGCAGGCCGTTCCGGAGCAGGCGCTCGGCTCCGGCTTCGTGATCGACAAGACGGGGCACATCGTCACCAACTACCACGTGATCGAGGGCGCCGACGCGATCGAGGTCAGCTTCTCGAACCAGGACACGCTCACCGCCTCGATCGTCGGCAGCGATCCTTCGACCGACATCGCCGTCCTGCGCGTCCAGTCGAGCTCGCGCGGGCTCGCTCCGCTCGCGTTCGGCAACTCCGACACGGTCCGCGTCGGCGACCCCGTCGTCGCGATCGGCAATCCGTTCGGCCTCCGCCGGACGGCTACCGCGGGGATCGTCAGCGCCGTCCAGGAGCGGACGATCACGGCGCCGAACGGCTACCCGATCGACCATGTGATCCAGACGGACGCGCAGATCAACAGCGGCAACTCGGGCGGGCCGTTGCTGAGTGCGCGGGGCGAGGTGATCGGCGTCAACTCGCAAATCGCCCGCGCCGACGGATCGACCGGCAACGTCGGGATCGGTTTCGCCGTCCCCTCCAACACCGTCAAGGAGGTGGTCGCGCAGCTGACCATGACCGGGAGGGTCGACCGCGCCTACCTCGGCATCTCCGGCAGCACCGTCACCGCAGAGCTGGCACACGTCTTCCGGCTCCCCGTCGACGAGGGCGTGCTGATCGAAGGCGTGGAGGAGGGGAGCGCGGCCGCGAGGGCCGGCCTCAAGGGTGGCACGACGGATGTCGTCGTCGCCGGCGAGAGTCATGTGCTCGGCGGCGACGTGATCGTGGCTGTCGGCGGCAGCCGCGTCAGCTCGAGCGACGAGTTGCGCGACGCACTCGCTCGCCACAAGCCGGGTCAGAGGGTCAACGTCCAGATCCACCGCGGCACGAAGATCGTCACCCTCCCGGTGACGCTCGGACGTCAGCCTTCGACGCCGCAGGGATAGAAGCTCAGGAAGCCTGCTCGAGCAGGCCGGAGTCGTAGGCCCGCAGCTCGGCATCGGCGGCGTTCCAGCCGCGAAGGATCAGCGCCCGCTTCGCGTGCTCGGCCCACTCCGGGCTCTCGCGGAAGCCGTGCTCGAGGCTGTCGGTACCGGCGGAGCCGCGCACGATGATCTGAGGAACGTTCCGGGGCAGCCTCGTGCGCGCGAAGCGCTCCTCGACCGCCCGTGCCGCCCGAGCGCGCCGGCCCGGCCGCGCGTGCTCGCGCGCGAGCCGGACGACGTCGGCCTGCAACTCCTCCAGCTCGCGGCACGCGGCGTCGCGCTCTGCCGCGAGCTGTTCCTCGAGCGCCGTGTTCCGCTGGATCGCCACGCGCATCAGGCGCACGATCATGTCGCCGAGATGAACCGGCTCGCCGCGCTCCGCCCTGGCTTCGGCTTCGTCGAGCTGGGCAATGAGGGCTCGGACGGGCGGAACCGCCCGGAAGCGCTGGAGGCGGCGGCGCAGCCGGAGGACCGGCTCGATGCCGACGCGTGGGTAGCGGGGGACGTGGCGGAAAGCGACGACGAGACCCACGCCGGGCCGCTCGAGCGCGCAGCCGAGCGGGAAGTTCCGCACCCAGCCGCCGTCGGTGGCGATTCGGTCTCCGACCGGGAGGGGGAGCACGAGGGCGCTGATCGCGGCGGAGGCGAGCACGGCCTGCGCCATCGTCTCGGCCGGTGTCTCGTGGGACGAATAGGCAAGCTCGTAGGAGGTCGCGTCGTCCCCGGACACGTCGGTCGCGAACGCGATCACCTCGATCGGCGCGGCGGCGAGCTCGCGCGCGAGCTCGGTCGGCTCGAGCAGCCGCTCGGCCATCGTCGCCGGCAGGGCGTAATGATGGAGGCCGGTCAGCGGCAGCTGCCAGAGCCGCTGCGGTGCGAAGACGTCGCCCGGCTGGAGGCCGAGCATGAACTCCTCCAGCGCGTCCAGGCGGTCGAGCGCCGCCATCGAGCCGGTCAGCGCGCCGGCCGAGGTGCCGTAGATGCAGCCGACCCGCGGCCAGAGCGCACTCTCGCGCAGCCGCTGCAGGAAGCCGAGCTGGAGCAAGACGCCGTTCACGCCGCCGCCGGAGAGGACGATCGCGACGTCCCGCTCGCTCATGTGCCCATTGTGACCACGCAATCCGCCGGACACACTCCCCATCCGTCTAACCTTCACCCGTGGAATCGCAGCAGCCGCGGCGGGGGTCGCTGACCATGCAGGACGATCTGCTCGAGGAGCACGAGTTCGTCTGGGTCGACGACACCGATGACGACCATGCCGGCTGGTTCTGCGTCCGCACCGATCCGTTTCCGTGCCCGGCCAACGGCTGCACCTTCGTGGCCGTCTTCATGACCGCGGCGCATCTCGTCCTCGTCTGGGAGGAGCGCGACGACCCGAACCTGCTCTGGCACGCGCAGCGAGCGATGGAGGTCGGCCGCAACCCGCGTGTCGTCCCGTACGAGAACGGCTACGGGCCGAGCGCGTCGTACTACGCGTGGGAGGCGGCGGGCCGCCCGGTCCACGCCGTTCGTGGTCGATAACTTCGGCCGCAGCCTGACGCTCGGCGTCGAGGAGGAGTTGATGCTGCTCGACCCGGAGACGCTTGCGCTCGCGCCCGGGGTGGAGCGGCTGCTGCCGCGGGAGGGGCTGAAGACGGAGCTCTTCTCCTGCCTGGTCGAGACGAACACGCCGGTCTGTGAGACGGCCTTCGAGGCGCGCGAGGAGCTCGTGCGGCTGCGGCGCCTCGTCGTGGAGCGCGCGGCGCGCCAGGGCCTCGTTGTCGCCGCGACGGGCTCCCATCCGTTCTCGATCCCCGAGGAGCAGCCGATCGTCGACGAGCCGCGTTATCTGGAGATGGTCGAAGAGCTCGGGTCGATCGCGAAGGCCCAGCTCGTCTGCGGCCTCCACGTTCACGTCGGGATGGAGAGTTTCGACGCGTGTCTGCGCGCGCTTGCCGGGATCCGGCTGTGGCTGCCCGCGTTGCTCGAGCTCTCGGCGAACTCGCCCTACCTCGTCGGCGAGGAGACCGGCGCGCTCTCGTCGCGGCTCTCCAGGCTGCGACAGCTGCCTCGCGCCGGCCCGCCGCCACGGCTGGAGACGGTGGCGGACTGGGAGGCGGCGGTCACGGCGGCCGGAGTCGACTACACCCGCATCTGGTGGGACGCGCGGCCGCATCCCCGGCTCGGGACGCTCGAGGTCCGCATTGCCGACCAGGCGACGTCGGTTGAACGAGCGGCCGCACTCGTTGCGCTCGTGCAGGCGCTCTGCGCGGCGCCGCCGGAGCCGGGGCCCGACCTCATCGCCGCGGTTGAGCCGGCAGCACGAGAGCTCGGCACCTGGGAGCTCGTCGAGACCCTCCGCGACCCGGTCGAGGCCCTGCGCCAGCTCGAGGTCGGCCGACGGGACGGGCTCGAGGCGGTCGCGGCCGATCTTGTGAAACGCTCGGCGGCGGGATGAGGAGCCTCCGCGCCGCGCTCTATCCGCTCCGCCTCGTCGGCGCGAGGCTTAGCCGCCGGAGCGCGCCGGTCGTCCTCGTCGTGCTCGGGATCGCGGCGGGTGCCGCTGTCGTCATCGGCGGCCGCGCGGGCGCGCTCGTCGCGCAGGACCGCGCCGTCGCGCAGGCGGTCGAGCGGATCCCGGACGGCCAGCGTTCCGTCCGCGCGGTCTGGTTCGGCCTCCCGGGGCTGGGCGAGGAGCCGCACGCCGAGCTCGACGCGCGGGCGCGCGAAGCGGTCGCGGCGGTCGGCGTCGCGCGGCCGATTTCGGTCGTCCTCTTCCGCGAGACCACCGTCGCCGGCACGTTCGCAGGGCTCGGCGGCGTTGACGATCTCGGCCGCTGGGTGACGCTGCGCTCCGGCCGGCTGCCGCGGTCCTGCACGGCGGAGCGCTGCGAGGTCCTGCGACTTCGTGGCGAGGGCCGCCTGCCGCAGCCCGACGGTCTGAAGCTGGTCGAGGTCGGGGAGGGGGTGCTCGACAACCGCGTTCTCTTCGGCGACTTCCTCGCACCGACCGACAACGCGCTCGCCGAGGCCGAAGTGAGCCCGTCGCTCGCGCGCGCGGCCGGCTACCACCGCCCACCCCCGCCGCCGCTCTTCCTGGCCAATGGCGTCGACGTGCTCGCGGCCGCGCCTGCGCTCGACCGCATCTTCCGCAGCTACGTGTGGGTGGCGCCGCTCCGGGCGGGCGTGCCGCGGCTCTGGGAGATCGACGATCTCGCCGCCGACGTCGCGACCGCGCGCTCGGAGCTGCAGTCCGCCTCGTTCTCGTTCGACCTGCTCGCCCCTGTGGAGGAGCTGCGCGAGGCGCAGGCGACCAGCCGCGCCGCGGGACGGCGGCTCGGCGTCGTCGGCGGCGAGGCCGCGGCGCTCCTGTTCGCCTTTGCGTTGCTCGCAGCGATGACACTCCGTCCTGACCTGCTCGCCGCCCGGCGCCGGCTCGCCTGGTACGGAGCACGCGGGTGGCAGCTCGCGCTCGTGACCGTCGCCGAGTCGGCCGCCCTCGCACTTGCCGGGACGGCGATCGGGCTCGCCGTCGGCTTGCTCGGAGGCGCTTTCGTGGCGGAGCGTGCGGGCGCGCCGGTGGCCGACGTACTGGCGCGCAGCGTGCTTTCGGGCGAGGGGCTGGCGCTCGCGATCGTCGTTGCCGCCCTCGCGACGGCCGTTCTGGTCGGCGCCGTGAGCGTGCGTGCGGCGCGAACGCGGTTCGGGCTGCTCGACGCCGCCGCGCTGGCTGCGGCGGCGCTCGTCGTCCTCGAGGTCGTGCGCGGCGACGGCGAGGGAGATCTCCCCTTGCTGCTCCCGGCGCTGGTCACGTTCGCCGCGGCCGTCCTCGTCGCGCGGCTGCTGCGACCGGCGCTCCGCCTCGTCGAGCGGCTCGCACGCGGGCGCTCGCTCGGGCTCCGGATCGCCTCGCTCACGCTCGCGCGCAACCCGGGCTACGCGGTCGCAGCGACTGCCTTCCTCGTCGTCAGCTTCGGGCTGGCGCTCTTTGCCGAGAGCTACCGCTCGACCCTCGCCCGCGGCGAGCGCGACCAGGCTGCGCATCTCGTTCCGCTCGACTATGCCGTGCGAGAGGATCTGCGGCGGCTGATCCCGGTGCAAGACGCGGCATCGCCGGCGCGGTTCGGCGAGCTGCAGGGCGCCGAGGTTGCCCCCGTCCTGCGGCTCACCGGCGGTGTCGGCCGGCTCGAGGGCGAGAGCGGGATCACGCTCCTCGGCATCGATCCGCGCGAGCTCGAGCACGTGAACGGCTGGCGCGATAGCGAGGTGCCGGCGCCCCGGCAGGAGCTGGCGAAGCGGATCGAGGCAACGCCGGCGCGGAACGGTCCTCGACTCGGCCGCGCCCTGCGCGCGCGCACGGCCGGCGGCCCGGTGCGGCTTTTCGCCGAGATCGAGGGGGGGACCGGCCGCTTCTCGCGCGTCGTCCTCGGTGAGCCGCTGCCGAAGGAGGCGCGCGGCGGCAGGCTCGCCGGGATCGCGATCGAGCCGGACACGCGCCTGCAGGAGCGAGGTGCCGACGCGGGCCAGGCCCTGACCGGATCCGTGACGATCGAGCTCCCAGATGTCCCCGGCGGAATCTCCGACTGGGTCGGCGTCGGCGGCGCCAGGATCGACGGCTCGACCGTCCGCTACACGCTCACCAACGCGGTCGCGACCCGAATTCGGCCGCGGCAGCCGACCGAGCCGCTGCCGGTGCTCGCGACGCCGCGCCTCGCCGCCGCCGCGGACGACGGCGAACTGCTCCCGCTGCAGATCGCCGGCGAGCGTCTGACGGTGCGGGTGGTCGGAACCGTCCGCCGCTTCCCCGGCGTCGACGGCCAGGCAGTGGTCGGCGACGTCGATGCCCTCTCGGCGGCGGTGAATCTCGCGCGTCCCGGCGCCGGCCGCGTCAACGAGGTCTGGTTGCGCCTCCGCGAGCCCGATGCCGCGGCCGCGGTCGACCGAGCGCTCGCCGCGAAGCCGTTCGACGTCCTCGCCGTCCAGTCCCGCCACGCGCTCGAGGCGGAGGCACGCCGCGATCCGATCGCGCACGGCACGCTGATCGCGCTGGCCGTGGCCGCGGTCGTCGCGCTCGGCCTGGCGCTCGCCGGTGTCGTGCTGACGGTGCTCGGCGACCTGCGCGACGAGAGTGGCGAGCTGCTCGATCTCGAAGCGCAGGGCGCTTCCCCGTCGCTGCTGCGGCGGATCGTGCGGCTGCGTGCGTTCACGGTCGCCGCGGCAGGGCTCGTGGCAGGTGCGGTCACGGGGCTCGCGCTGGCCGCCGTGGTCACCGATCTCGTCGGCCTGACGGCGCGCGCGACCTCGCCCGAGCCGCCCCTCGTGCTCGACGTCGACGCCGCGGTCGTCGCGGCCGCGGTCGTCCTCTACGCGCTCGCGGCCGCGGCGCTGATTCTCGTTGCGACCCGGCGAGCGTTCTCCGCTCCGGCGCCCGCGCGCGCGGAGGTGCTGGAGTGAACGCCCTCGTGCAGCTCGAGGACGTCTTCCGTGTCTATCCCTCCCCCGAGGGCGGCGTCGCCGCGCTGCAGGGGCTCAGCCTGGCTGTCGAGCAGGGAGAGCTCTGCGTCGTGCTCGGCCCGAGCGGCTCGGGCAAGTCGACCCTGCTCCGGATTGTCGCCGGCTTCGACCGCGCGTCGGCCGGCTCGGTCCGCGTCGGCGGCGTCGACGTCGGTGCGCTCAGCGGCTGGGGAGCGGCCCGCTTCCGCTCGCGCGCGATCGGCTACGCCGACCAGCACTACTGGCGTGCGCTCGCGGGCGAGCTGATCGCGCGCGAGCTCGTCGGGGTCCAGCTCGGGCTGGCGGGCGTGCCTGCGGAGCAGCGTCATGCACGCGCCGACGAGCTGCTCGAGCGTGTCGGGCTCGGCACCCGCCGCGACGCTCATCCACGAGAGCTCTCCGGCGGCGAGCAGCAGCGGGTTGCCCTCTGCGCTGCGCTCGCCGGCCGTCCCGAGCTCCTGATCGCCGACGAGCCGACGGGCGAGCTCGACGCGGCAACCGCGCGCGACGTCCTCGCGCTGATCGCAGAGCTCGTGCGCGAGTCGGGCAGCACCGCGCTCGTCGTCAGCCACGACCCTGCCTCGGCCGAGCGGGCCGACCGCGTCATCCAGGTCCGCGACGGGCGCATCTCCGACGAGCGGGTCACCGGTGCGTCCGGCGACGGCGCGATCGTCGTCGGCCGCGGCGGCTGGCTCCGTCTCCCGGAAGACGTGCTCCGCTCGGCCGGAATCGACCGCCACGCGACCGCCGAGCTCCGCGGCCGCGAGGTCGTCCTCCAGCCGGCAGGAGAAAGTGTGACTGTGCCACAAGCTCCCGAGCCCGCTCCAGGAGCCGCTCAGGGAGCTTGTGTTACAGGAACACAAGCTCCGATCGTCGAGGCGCGTGGGCTCACGAAGCGGTTCGGCGCGGCGGCGCCGATCGAGCGGCTCGATGCCACCTTCGCGCCGGGGAAGCTCACGGTCGTGACCGGGCCGTCGGGGTCGGGGAAGACGACGCTGTTGCTCCTGCTCGCGGGGCTCGAGCTGCCGGACGAGGGCGACGTGCTGCTCGACGGCGTCTCGCTCGCCGGGCTCGACCGGGCCGGACGGGCCGAGCTGCGGCGGACGAGGCTCGCGTTCGTCGGCCAGACCGCCGGTCTCACGCCCTTCCTCGGCGCCCGCGAGAACGTCGAGCTGGCGCTCGAGCTCCGCGGGCTTCCGAGCGACGGCGCGGCTCCGGCGCTGGCCGCGGTCGGGCTCGCCGAGCACGCCGACCGGCCCGTTGCCGAGCTTTCGGCCGGCCAGCGCGAGCGCGCCGCCCTGGCGCGCGCGGTCGCCGTCCAGCCGCGAGTGATCGTCGCCGACGAGCCGACCGCACGGCTCGACGGGGCCAACGCGCTCGCGCTCGGGGCACTCCTGGCCGAAGTCGCGGGCACGACCGGGGCGACCGTGATCTGCGCCACCCACGATCCGCTTCTGATCGAGCAGGCGGACGCAGAGCTCTCGCTAGGCTAGGGAGATGGCGACCGTCAGCGACGTGATCCAGGTCAGCGGCGTCCGCTGTGAGCGGTGCGTCGGCCGGCTCGCCGGCACGCTGCGCCAGGTCGACGGGATCGAGGCAGCGAACGCGAACCTGATGGGCCAGGTCTCGCTCAGCTGGGACGACGGCCTGACGAGCCGCGACGCGATCGTCGAAACGCTGAAACGGGGCGGCTTTCCCGAGGTCGAGCAGGTCTGAGCAGGGAATACCCGCGCGCTCCGGGGCGTTCTTCTCCCCGTCAGACCGATTGTTAGGGTGGCCGGGTGAGTGAGTCCGGCGCAGCCGAGCCAGAGGAGGACCCGGAAGCGGGAGCCGCGCGACGAATCGCCGCGGAAGCCCGGGAGCGTGTCCGCTTCGAGGAGGAGGCGCTCGGACTCGCCGACCAGGTCTACCGCGTCGCGCGCCGAATGGTCGGTACGCGAGAGGAGGCCGAAGAGTTGGTTCAGGACACCTATGCGCGAGCGTTCCGGAGCTGGACGTCGTTCACACCCGGCACGAACATGCGCGCCTGGCTGCTGCGGATCCTGACCAACCTGAACACCGACCGTGGCCGCAAGATCCAGCGCACACCCGACTCGCAGCCGCTCGAGGAGAGTGACTACTACCTCGCGAACCGGCTCGCCGCCGTCGAGGGTGAGCAGGCGCTCGAGCAGGAGCAGGTCGTCGAGCGGCTCTCTCAGGGTGGGGTCGTGAACGCGCTCGCCGAGCTTCCGCACGACTTCCGCGACGTCGTCGTCCTCGTCGACCTGGGCGAGTTCAGCTACGCCGACGCCGCGCAGATCCTCGACATCCCGATCGGGACCGTGATGTCGCGCCTCCACCGTGGCCGCCGTATCCTGAAGAAGACGCTGGCGGAGGAGAGCCTGACATGAGCCGGGACGCCGACTGCGAGAAATGCGAGGAGCTGCTCCAGGGCTACCTCGACCGCGACCTCTCGCCCGCCGAGGTCACGGTTGCGGAGGGGCATCTCGGCGGCTGCGAGTACTGCCGCCGCCGCTATCGCTTCGAGGCGCATCTCCGCCGCTACATCCGCACGACCGCGAGCGAGCGCATGCCTGCCGGCCTGCTCGCGAAGCTGACCGAGCTCCGCGGCCCGACGGCCGACGGGCTTTAGCCCGCTAGCCGGGCCCGCGGTGCGGGCCGACGATCACGACCAGGCGGTTCGGGTTCGTGCCGCCCGGAAGCGGGCGGGTGATGAAGCCGAGCTGGCGCGCAAGGCGGATCGCGACGAGCCGGCCGCCGGGCGAGTAGTAGACGGCGCTTTGCGGATAGTCGAAGCGGTCGGCCCGCCCGACCTTCTTGACCGTGTAGGCGAGCGACTGGATCTTGCTGCCGACCTGGCGCGTCCAGTTGATGTCGCCGGCGCCGTTCAGCACCTCGACCTGGATCTTCCACGGCTTCGGCAGCATTGCCGCCTGAGCCACGACCGGATCGACCGTCGGCGCTGGCTTGCCCGCC
>DATMEO010000141.1:0-3094 GCA_035556515.1 Gaiellaceae bacterium | reverse complement strand
TTCGTCCTCGACGCGTTCCGCTCCGGCGAGGCCGCGGTCGATCCCGAGCTCGACACGCTGACCGCGCGCGAGCGCGAGGTGCTGCAGCTGATCGCCCGCGGCTACCGCTACAAGGAGATCGCGGCGCGGCTTCATCTCTCGGTGAAGACCGTCGAGAGCCACGTCTCCGCCGTCCTCCGCAAGCTCCAGCTCTCGAGCCGCCACGAGCTGACGCGCTGGGCCGCCGAGCGCCGCCTGATCTGAGCCAAGTAACAGTCTGTTACTTGGCTCGATCGCGCAACGTAGCGGCGCTCGCAGCTCCTTGTAACAGTCTGTTACGAGGCTGGTTTCTTCGCGCGCGACGGCTGCACCCGCTTCGGCTCGCCCGGCATCTTCGGGAACTGCGGCGGGTACGGCGCCTCGCCCTCTCCCGCCGCCTCCTCGCGCGCCACCCACTCAAGCAGGACGCCGAGATCGCAGACCGCCTCGTCGATCCCCGCCTGCACGTCGCCGAGCTTCGCGAAGCGCGCAGGCATCGTCGCGAGCGTGAAGTCCTCCGTCTCGACGTCCGGAAGCTCGTCCCACGTCACCGGCGCGGACACGGTCGCGTCCGGCCGCCCGCGCACGGAGTACGCCGACGCGATCGTGCGGTCGCGCGCATTCTGGTTGTAGTCGATGAAGACGCGCTCGCCGCGCTCCTCCTTCCACCACGCGGTCGTGACGAGCTCGCTCCGGCGCTCGACCTCGCGGGCGAACGCGAGCGCGCAGCGGCGTACGACCGGAAACTCCCACTTCGGCTCGATCCGGCAGGCGACGTGGATGCCGCGGTTGCCGGAGGTCTTCGGCCAGCCGGTCCACCCCATCTCGGCGAGCGTCTCCCGCACGACGGCCGCGACACGCTTACCGTCCTCGAACGACGTCCCCGGCTGCGGGTCGATGTCGATCCGGAGCTCGTCCGGCTTGTCGACGTCGGCACGCCGGGACGGCCAGGGATGAAAGTCGACCACGGCGAGGTTCGCCGCCCACGCGACCTGCGCGACCTCGGTGACGCAGAGCTCGTCCGCATGGCGGCCGGAGGGGAAGGTCACCCGCGCGGCTTCGACCCATTCCGGCCGCTTCTCGGGCACGCGCTTCTGGTAGATCATCTCGCCCTCGACGCCGTCCGGGAAGCGGCGCAGCTGCGTCGGCCGCTCGTAGAGCGCGCGGACGATCCCCTCGCCGACCGAGAGGTAGTACTCGACGAGATCCCGCTTCGTCTCTTGCCGCGCCGGAAAGAGCACCTTGTCCGGATTCGTCACCTTGACGACACGGCTGCCGACCTCGAGCTCGATGAACGGGGACGCCATTGCGGGAACCGTACCCCTGCGTGGTACGTTCGAGGCCGTTTTGCCAACCGGGACACCAGAGGAGAGACGGGCATGCGCAAGGTTCTGATTCCGGTCGCCGTGATCGCGCTCGCGATCGCAGCGGCGGCCGTTGGCGGCCGGGGCGAGGTGGCGGCGGCGGCGCCCGCGAGCTGCGCCAAGGCCAACCTCGACCTCGTCAAGGACGGGCAGCTCACGATCGGTACCGACAACCCGGCCTTCCCGCCGTGGTTCGCCGGCGGCGAGACGAAGGGCCGGCCCTGGAAGATCAACGACCCGGCCAAGGGCCAGGGCTTCGAGCCGGCGGTCGCCTACGCGGTCGCGAAGCGGCTCGGTTTCGCCAAGAACGAAGTCGTCTGGGTCTACTCGCCGTTCAACAAGACGATCGCCCCCGGTCGCAAAGCGTTCGATTTTGCGATCAACCAGGTCTCGTACACGCCCCAGCGGGCGAAGGCGCTCGGCTTCAGCGCCTCGTACTACAACGTCAACCAGTCGATCGTCGGGGTGAAGGGCAAGCCGATCGCCTCGGTGCGCTCGATCGCCGGCCTGCGGCGGTACAAGCTGGGCGCGCAGCTCGGGACGACGAGCTACCAGTACATCGTCCGCAACATCAAGCCGAGCCCGTCGGTCGCGGTCTACGACACGAATGACGCCGCGGTAGCGGCGCTCAAGAACGGCCAGATCGACGGCCTCGTCGTCGACCTCCCGACCGCGTTCTACGTGACCGCGGTGCAGGTGCCGAACGGGAAGATCATCGGCCAGTTCCAGGCGCCGCAAGGCACGCAGGAGCGCTTCGGGATGGTCTTCCGGAAGGGCAATCCGCTGATCGCGTGTGTGAACAACTCGCTCGCGCAGATGAAGCGGTCGGGGGTGCTGAAGCGGATCCAGCAGATCTGGCTGGCCAAGGTCACCGGCGCCCCGGTGCTCAAATGACGCAGCTCCTGACGTAACTGGGCCGGAGCTCGAAGATCCTCGGGGGTGGCGGCGCCGGTCGCGCCGTCACCCTCGCGCTGCTCTCGACGGCCGTCGTCCTCTTCGGCCTCGTCTACGGCGTCACGCACGCGCCGAACTGGCCCGAGGTCAAGGCCGCCTTCTTCGACTGGGACGCCTACCGGCGCTCGTTCCCCGGGATCGCCCGCGCCTTCCTGCTGAACGTGAAGATCTTCTGCATCGCGGAGGCGATCATCCTCGTCACCGCACTCGCGCTCGCCGTCCTGCGCAGCCTTCCCGGGCCTGTCTTCTTCCCGGTTCGCGTGCTCGCGATCGCCTATGCCGACTTCTTCCGCGGCGTGCCCACGATCCTCGTGATCGCACTCCTCGGCTTCGGCGCGCCGGCGCTGGCGATCGACGGTGTCCCCACGTCGACGACGTTCTGGGGCGTCGTCTCGCTCGTCCTCATCTACACGGCCTACGTCTCCGAGGTGTACCGCGCCGGGATCGAGTCGGTGCACCCGAGCCAGGAGGCCGCGGCGCGCTCGCTCGGCTTGACACGCGGGCAGGCACTCGCCTCGGTCGTGCTGCCGCAGGCCGTGCGGCGTGTGATCCCGCCGCTCCTGAACGACTTCATCGGCCTGCAGAAGGACACAGCGCTCGTCGGGATCGTCGGCGCCGTCGAGGCGTTCAAGCAGGCGCAGATCGAGGTCTCGGCCGACTTCAACTTCACCCACTACCTCGTCGCGGCGACGCTCTTCGTCGCGATCACGATCCCGCTCGCGCGCTTCACCGACTGGCTCGTCGCGCGCGACCGGCGC
>DATMEO010000140.1:0-5728 GCA_035556515.1 Gaiellaceae bacterium | reverse complement strand
AGTCGCTCAGGAAGGTGACGAACACGCGGCGGAGCCTAGATGGTTGGTCGGTGGTGCGCGTGCTTTCGGCGGCGTTCCAGACCAAGGCGTGGGCGGCACTCGCGCGCGGTCAAGGCAGGCCTTGACAAGCGCGAGGGTGGTTCACGGCGCCGCGTCTGGGGCGCCGTCCGGAAGTGCGCGCATCGCCGACCAGCCATCTAACGCGGCGAGCAGGCCGGCGACGTCGTGCGTCTCGGCCTCGCGCACCACATCGACGCCTGCCTCACGCGCCGCCTCCGTCGTCAGCGGCCCGATGCTGATCGCGGGGATGTCGGCGCCGAGCCGGCCGAACGCGCGCGCGGCGGACGCGGAAGCGAGCACGACCAGGTCGCCCTCGGGCGTCCGCTCCGGCGTCAGCTCGCGCGTCCGGTAGAGCGGCACGAAGTCGGCCTCGAGCTCGTCGGCGAGAAGCCTGCGCGCTCCCTCCGCGCCGGCGAAGAGGACGCGGCCGGCCGGCCGCGGCAGTTCGGCGAGCAGTCCCTCCTGCGTCGAGACCGCGGGCACGAGGTCGGCGCCGCCGAACGCCTCGGCCGTCGCCCGGCCGATCGCCGCCACGCGCGCAGGAGTCCCGGTCATCCGTCGCCTCAACTCGCGCGCGCCGTTGACGCTCGTGACGATCACCCAGCCGTAACAGGACACGTCCACGGGACTGTCCCCGAGCGGCTCGATCGCGAGCAGCGGGCAACGGACGACCTCGTGCCGAAGCGCAACGAGGCCGCGGACGAGCTCCTCCTCCTGCCCTTCCGGGCGAGTGACGACGATCTTCACGAGACGAAGGCGAGCAACTCGCGCGCGAGGGCCTCCGGATCGACGCCGGTGCGCCGCTCGATCCAGGCGCCGTCCTCATCGGCGACGAGGGCGGTCAGCGATACACCGTCGTGGAAGGCCGCGACCGGCGCGAGGCAGCCGCCGCCGACGAGGGCGACGCAGCGTCGCTCTGCCTCCACGCGGCGTCTCGTCTCGGGATCGTCGGCCGCCGCGACCAGCGCCTCCTCCCCCGCGCGCACCTGCAGCGCCAATGACCCCTGACCTGCCTCCGGCAGCATCTCCGCCGGCTCGAAGCGGTGGCCGATCTCGGCGGCAAGGCCGAGGCGGTCGAGCCCGCACGCGGCCAGGACGACCGCGTCGAGACCCCGCTCGCCGCGCTTGCGCAGCCGCGTGTCGATGTTCCCGCGCAGAGGCTCGATCGAGAGCGTCGGCTCGAGCGCCAGCAACTGCGCGCGCCGGCGTACCGACGCCGTGCCGATTCGCATTCCCGCCCGCAGCTCGCTCGCCCCGCAGAGCGCGTCGCGCGGGTCCTCGCGCGGCGGATACGCCCCGACGGCAAGCCCGTCCGGATCGCTCGCGGTCATGTCCTTGGCCGAGTGGACGGCGACGTCGATCCTGCCCTCGAGCAGCGCCTCTTCGAGCTCCTTGACGAAGACGCCGCGCGAGCCGATCTCACCGAACGGCTTCGTCCGGTCGCGGTCGCCCGCGGTTGTGATCGGCACCAGCGCGATCTCTATCCCGGGCGCACGGAGCCTCTCGGCCGCCTGCTCCGCCTGGGTGAGCGCGAGCCTACTGCCGCGGGAGCCGACGCGGATGAGCACAGCTTCGACGCGACCCGAATGCCGATGAGAACGTCCTCGACTCGCCGCAGCCGCGTTTACCGGTCGCACTGGTCGGCCGGATCCGCACGAAGGCGGTCGGCACCTGCAGCGGTAGCGGTCGGCCGGTCAGAAATCGGGTGTTCAACGGCGCCGCTCCTCCTCTTCGAGCCCGAACAGATGCCTCACGACGTCAGCATAGACCACCCCATCGGCTGCCGCGGCTGCCTCTTTCATGCGGATCGTGGGCAGGTGCAGGAGCTTTGCGAGGATCTGCGAGGTCACCGACTCGACGTGCTTTCGCTCGCTCTCGGAGAGCCGCCCGCCCGCGCGCGCGAGCTCGCTATCCCGGATCTCCTCGGCCAGCGCGCGCAGCGACGCGATCGTCGGCACGACGTCGAGCGAGGCCTGCCACTCGCGGAAGCGATCGGCCTCGTCGGCCACGAGCCGCTCGGCCCGCGCCGCCTCGGTCCGACGGCCGGAAAGCGTCTCGGCGACGACGGCCTCGAGGTCGTCGACGTCGTAGAGGAAGCAGCCGTCGAGCTCGTTGATCGCCGGATCGAGGTCGCGCGGCACGGCCAGGTCGACCAGCAGCAAGGGGCGTCCCTTGCGGGCGCGGAGCGCCGTGGCGACACCGTCGCGCGTCACCACATGATCGGAGGCGCTCGTTGCCGAGACGACCACGTCGGCACGCTCGAGCTCGGAGCCGATCGCGGCGAGCTCGATCGCCTGCGCCCCCAACCGCCGGGCGAGATCCTCTCCGTGCGCCAACGTCCGGTTCGCGACGACGGCGACGTCTGCCCCGCGCGAGACGAGGTTCCGGGCCGTCGCCTCGCTCATCTTCCCCGCGCCGAGCACCAGCACCCGTCGGCCGGAGAGGTCGTCGAAGACCTGCTGCGCCAGCGCGGCCGCCGCCGACGGCACCGACGCGGGGCTCTCGTTGATCGCGGTCTCGAGCCGGACGCGGCGGCCGGCGTGCAGAGCCTGCCGGAAGAGCCGGTCGAGGAACGGACCCACCGATCCCGCCTCGAACGCCGTCCGCACCTGCCCGAGGATCTCGCCCTCGCCCGGAACGAGCGAATCGAGCCCGGCGGCTACGCGGAAGAGATGCAGGGCGGCCGCCTCGTCGCGGAGACGGTAGAGCGCGGCGGACAGGTCGTCGCCCCGGTCGCCGGCGAGCTCCGCGAGCGTCGCGACCGCGAGCTCCTCGGCATGCTCCTCCTGGACGAGGTAGAGCTCGGTGCGGTTGCAGGTGGAGAGCAAGACCGCCTCGCCCTCGAGCCGCTCGGCGAGGGCCCCGCACGTCTCGAGGTCGAGCGCAACACGCTCGCGCAGCTCGATCGGCGCCTTGTGGTGCGACACGCCTGCCAGCGTCAGCTTCACTCTGCCTACCTCACCCTGCGAAATGGGTCAGGGGGAGGACGATCGCCACGAGCGCAAAGCCGGTCAGGTTCAGGAGGGCAGCCCGGCGCCCGCGCCAGCCCTCGTGGCGCAGCACGAGCAGCGTCGCGTAGGTGGCGAGGATCAGGAGCGTGACGACCATCGCTGCGTCGAAGTCGCCGCGCTCGAAGCTGGCGGCGCCGACGCCGATCCCCAAGGTCAGCACGACGAGCGCGCCGAGCACCGTGCGGGCGGCGAGCCGGTCGAGCGCGTCCAGCGGCGGCATCCGAACGCGGAGGACGCTGCGCTCGTGCCGCTTCAGCCGGCGCTCCTGCCAGAGGTAGA
Organism: Gaiellaceae bacterium; assembly: GCA_035556515.1. Lineage (GTDB taxonomy): Bacteria > Actinomycetota > Thermoleophilia > Gaiellales > Gaiellaceae > Gaiellasilicea. The sequence continues at coordinate 2,378 of DATMEO010000140.1, read as the reverse complement.
GCAAGGCCATGCCCGCCGCGAGCATCAGCCCGGCGAAGCCGGCGAGCATCAGAACCGCGTGCGCGGCGAGGACGACGCCGGAGCGATCGCCCTCATCGAGCGCGGTTCCCCCGCCCGCCCAGGCGAGCGCGAGGAGCGCGGCCGCAACGGGCATCACCGTCAGCCCGAGCAGCCGGTAGCGCGGAGTGCAGCCCCAGATCAGGTACGCGCCGACGACGAGCCAGACGAACAGGTTCAGCGCGCCGGCCCACGTCCCCCAGGGAAAGCCCTCGGCCGAGACGCCCTGGCCGATGAGGAGCGCGGTCTGGGCGAGCCATCCGAGGCGGACTCCCCAGGTGGCGAGGCGTCCGGCCAGCCCCGGGCCACGCAGCTCGCCCGCGTAGGCGAACGCAGCCTCGCCGTAGGCGAGCAGCGCCGGGACGACGAGGAACTCAGCCATCTGCTCGACGCTGCCGCGCCAGCTCCGCGAGCTCGGCGGTGTCGCGCTCGAGCCGCGAGAGCTTGGCGGCGATGATCGCGACGTAGACGAGCAGGGTCACGAAGACGATCCCGTAGGCCGCCACGACGTAATCGCTCTGGCTCATGTGGTCAGTATCTCTCTGAGCTCGCGCAGGTTCGCGTCGAGTCGCTTGCCGAGCAGCTCGACCCGGTAGAGCGTGTAGGCGACGAGCGTGATCGCGAGCCAGCAGACGCAGAAGGCGAAGAACATCGTCCCCGTCATCTGCGGCCCGTCGCGCGTGAACGTGGTCGGGTGGATGAAGTCCTCGGCGAGCCGGATCGCGAAGAAGCTGACCGGAATCAGCGCAACGCCGAAGAGCGCGTAGACCGCCGACACGTTGGCGCGCCGCGGCCCCTCCTCGATCGAGAAGCGGAGCATGAAGTACGCCGAGTAGAAGAGGAAGAGGACGAGAAAAAGCACGAGCTGGTTCGAGTCCCAGACCCACCAGTGCCCCCACGACGCCTTCGCCCAGATCGAGCCGGTCGCGAGCGTCAGCGCCCCGAAGATCGTGCCCATGTGAATGGCCACGTAGCTCTCGAGGTCGTAGCGCTCGCCGCCCTTCCAGAGCAGCCGCAGCGCCTTCCACGCGCCGAAGCCGAAGCAGGCGTACGCGGTCAGCGCGATCGGGACGTGGAAGTAGAAGATCTTCTGCGAGATCCCCTGGTCGGCGTCCTCGGGGGCGACCCAGAACGCGAGCACGATCGCCAGCCCGACGAGCGCTGCGGAGAACGCCGCGAGCGCCGGAACCGAGACGAGAGAGACCCTGCTATTCGGAGACGACGTACTCAAAGGACGCCCAGCACAGTATCGCGAAGACCGCGTCGTACAGACCGAGAAACATGAGGTAGCGGCCGGGGTCCGTCGACACGCTCGCTCCGACACCGCCGACGACGAGCGGGATCGCGAGCGGCAGGAAGAGCAGAGGCAGGATCAGCTCCCGCGTGCGGCTTGCCGCGGCCATCGCGGCGAGGAGCGTCCCGACCGCGCAGATGCCGATGTTCGCGAGCAGCACACCGAGCACGGCCTCGGCCTGCAGCGGCGAGAAGAAGAGCGCGAACGCGGGCAGGGCGACGAGCTCGATCAGCGCCAGGAAGACGAAGACGGCGGCGGACTTCCCGAGCCAGATCGCGCTCCGGTCGGAGGGGGCGAGCACGAGCCCCTCGAGCGCGCCGCCCTCGCGCTCGGGCGCCCAGGCGCGGGCAAGCCCGAGCAGCGCCGTGAAGACGAGCGCGACCCAGAGGAGGCCCTGGGCAGCCACCTCGTCCGCGCCGGTGGGCAGAGCGAAATGGAAGACGACGAGCGTCGAGAGAACGAAGAGCAGCATCGCCGGGAGGGTGTCCCGCGCCCGCAGCTCGAGCCGGAGATCCTTGCGCGCAAGCGCGGCGACGTCGGCGAAGTAATTCATGCGAGCGCCAGGCGCGAGGTGGCGAGTGGCTCGACGCGCGCCGGCTCGTGCGTCGTCAGCAGGACGGTGGCCGTCCCGGCGAGCTCGGCGAGCTGGCGGTCGAGCAGCTCGGCGCCCTCGGCGTCGAGCGCGGTGAAGGGCTCGTCGAGCACAAGCAGCTCCGGCTCGTGCAGGAGCGCGCGGCAGAGCGCGAGCCGCTGTGTCATCCCGCGCGAGTACGACGCCACCCGCTCCGCGCGAACCTCCCAGAGCCCGTAGCGCTCGAGCATCATCCCGATCCGCTCGCGCCGCTCCGGCACGCGGTAGAGCCGGCCGTAGAGGTCGAGGTTCTCGAGCGCCGTCAGGTCGCGGTAGAGAAGCGGCTCGTGGCCGAGGTAGCCGAGCGCGCCGCGGCCGGCGTCGACGTCCAGCTCGCCGCCGGTGGGGGCGGCAAGACCGGCGACGAGACGGAGCAGCGTCGTCTTGCCGGAGCCG
>DATMEO010000139.1:0-20086 GCA_035556515.1 Gaiellaceae bacterium | reverse complement strand
CGCTGCGACGTCCGCACCGTCGACGTCGACGCCGTCACCGTCGACGCGCTCTGCAGGCTTCAGCTCGCGGCCAGGCGGCAGGGCTGCCAGGTGCGGCTCCGCCACGCGTCCACCGAGCTGCGCGAGCTCGTCGCCTTCATGGGCCTCGCCGACGTGCTGCCGGACTAGCTGTCGAGCCGGGGCGGGAGCCCGAAGAGCGGGAAGACGGTGTCGGTCTCGAGGAAGAACGTGAGCTCGACGATGCGCCCGTCCTCGATCTCCAGCACCTGCAGCGCCCACGGGTCGAAGCCCGATCCCGACTCGCTCGGCTTGTACTGGCCGAACGCGGGCGAGCCGTTTGCGGACACGGTCGGGATCACACGGGAGCCGCGGCACGCGATCCCGGGGCCGAACCACCAGCTGAAGACGTCGTCGCGGCCGCTCAGCCACATGTCGAACGGCGGCATCGACTGCGTCGCGTCCTCGTGGATCAGAGCCGTGAGCGCTTCCATGTCGTAGCGCTCGAATGCGTCGACATAACGCGCGAGCAGCTCGGCGTCCGCCGCGTCGACCGAGGGCGGCGTGTCGAGGGCGGCGACGTTGCCGGCCTCGAGCGTCGCGCGGGCCCGCTGGAGCGAGCTGTTCACGGACGCGACGCTGGTCTCGAGGAGCTCCGCGACCTCACTCGCCTTCCAGCGCAAGACCTCGCAGAGGATCAGCGCGGCGCGCTGGCGCGGCGGCAGGTGCTGCAGCGCAGCGACGAACGCGAGCCGGATCGTCTCACGTGACTCGACCTCGACCGCCGGATCGGGGATCGGCTGAATCCACGTCACTTCCGGAAGGACGTTGAGGTTGGACGCGATGGGCTCCTGAGCCGGCCCGAGGTCCATCGGCCGCGCCCGGCGCTCCCGGCCGTTGAGCATGTCGAGGCAGACGTTGGTCGCGATCCGGTAGAGCCACGAGCGCAGCGCCGCCCGGCCCTCGAAGCGCTCGTAGCCGCGCCAGGCGCGAATGAACGTCTCCTGGACCGCGTCCTCGGCCTCGAACGACGAGGCGAGCATCCGGTAGCAGTAGGCGGTCAGCTCCTTCCGGTGCGGCTCGAGCCGCTGCTCGAGCTCCCCTGCGGCAAGACCGGCCATGGGCGTCGACTCCTGCATGCACGTCATCGTACGTAGGACAGCCCCAGCCGGCGAAACTCATCGCGCCGCGATCGCCGGCACCGGCACCTCCGCGTCGACAGCCGACCTCGAACGGTCGATCAGCACCGCCGCAATCGCGAAGCAAACGAGGGCGACCGGACCCACCGGCGGCGGGTGGACGGCGAACAGCGCCGAGAACCCCAGCAGCAGGGTGACCGGCCACCCGGACCCCGTGCGACGGAAGGCGACTGCCGCCGCGACCATCGCCACGATCCACCCGAGCCCGCCGAGCACGAATGCGACCGACGGGTCGGTGAGGATCGGGTTCCGGTTCAGGTCCTGGATCGCGTCGGCGACCACCGCCTGCTCGGATGCCGGCAGCCCGTTGGCGTGGTCGACGAGGATGCCGGTGCTGACGCCCACCGTCGCCTCGTAGGCGGTGTAGAAGACGAGGAAGAAGACGAGCGCGACGCGGCTCACGGTCGCGGCACGGCTCTCCACTCCTCTCAACAACAGGTAGGTCGCGATCGCCAGCAGCGGCACGAAGAACAGGAAGACGGTGTGGACGAACAACCACGCGCCCACGTCCTCGCGCACGTCTTCGTAGACGTCCGAGCCGCCCGCCGGGTGGAACCACAGCACGAAGGCGAGGATCAGCGGCGTGGCGACGAGGAAGCTGCGGCGGAGCAGGACCTGCGTCATGGTGTCTCCTTCCGGAGGTGGCGGTCGAAGAAGCCGACGATGCGGCGCTCGTACTCGGCCGGTTCCGTGGTGATCCCGGCGATGTGCTGGCCGTTCGGGACCTCCCAGATCTGCTTCGGCCCGCGCGCGGCGGCGTAGAAGTCCTTGTTGGGCTGCTCCTCGCTGCCGCCCTGGCCGTTCTCGCCGTAGACGAAGAACGCGGCGGCCGGCCCGAGCTTCGCGACCTCGCCCTTCAGGCTCGGCGGGGGCAGCGTGCTCGTGAACACGGCTGTCGCGGCGGTCACCGCGGAGAAGCCCAGGATGGCGTCCAACGTGCTCGTGTTGTTCAGCTGATCGCGGATCGACTGCCCGCTGGCGCCCTCGGAGACGATCGCCCTGAACGCGTCCGAGTGCGCTGCCGCGTGGATCAGCATCTCGCCGCCGACGGAGAGACCGATCCCGCCGATCCGGTCGGGATCGACGTCCGGGCGGCTGCGAAGGTAGTCGGTCGCAGCGTGGAGGTCGCGGTCTCCGACCCAGCCGAAGGTGTTCGGGTCGCCCTCGCTCGCACCCTCGCCGCGGCGGTCGAAGAGGAGGACGCCGTAGCCGTTGCTGACGAGCATGCGGGTGTGCTTCTGCGGCCCGGAACGGCCGGGGAAGGCGATCACCGTCGCGCCGTTGCGCGAGGGGATGAACCAGCCCTCGAGCCGCAGCCCGTCGCTCGTCGTAAAGGAGACCTCTTCGGGCGTTGCGCCCAGGTTTGGCGCCGGGACGCCGGCTCGCGCAGTGTGCGTGACCACGTACGCGATCGAAGCCGGGAACAGCACGATTCCGACCAGCAGGACAGCGCCCACAAGGACGAGACCGCGCCGCAGAGATCGGCGCCTGAGGCTGTCGTCGGTGCGCCGCGTGCGCCAGAGCGTGACGACCCCGATGCCGAGCAGCAGAAAGCCTCCGAGCAGCGACAGGAACCCGGTGAAGTCGTCTCCCGACGCGCCTTCCGCCACGGTGTAGTAGACGGCCTCGGTGCCGGCGAGCACGCCGAAGAAGCCGAAGAGGAGCGCCAGCGCCCCGCGTGCGCCCGCCCGGACGCGTGGATAGGCCCACGCCGCGGCGGCCACCAGACCGAGCTGCACGAGCCCGCCTGCGAGGTGGTCGGCGGCAGACAGGCCGGGCTCGGGCTGGAGGAAGTTGTCGTCGGCGACGTGGAGACCGACGAGCGCGAGCGAGGCGACAGCGAGCCGCCGCTCGGTCGCGAAGCGCGCCAGGGCGCTCCGGGACGGGAGGTTTGTGGCGACGACGGTCATGCCGGTGTCGCGCGTTGCATTGGCTTCGAATTCATGGTCGCTCCTCTTGCGCACGGGAACAGGTGCGCCCAACATCACAGGCCGGCCCGCGAGGCGGAAGGCGGCCGACAGGTGGGCCGGCGTCGGGCAACCCGGCTCTCCCGAGTGCGGTTGACCGCCGCGAATCCGGCCATATCGGGCCGGATCGAGTAGAATGAGGGTGCCGGGGCCGTTCGCTTTCGTGCCCTTCTCTGTGACCGCCTCGCGCGAAGGCGGGCGCAAAGGGGACCCCCCGCTTCCTGACAACGGACGCCGCGTCGCCTCGATGCGGAAGGGAGGCAGCATGGGAGTCAAGGAAGAGAAGGTCGAGCTCGACGGGGAGATTTTGGAGGCGTTCGGCGGCGGCATGTTCAAGATCGCCTTCGAGAACGGCCACGAAGCGATCGGGTACACGTCCGGCAAGATGCGGCGCTACCGGATCCGGATGGCGCCGGGCGACAAGGTCAAGGTCGAGCTCTCGCCGTACGACCCGACGCGCGGCCGCATCGTCTACCGGGAGCGTTGAACCGTGCTCGGCCGGATGCGGTGGTTCAACGAAACCCGTGGCGACGGCATGATCGAGTGCGAGGACGGCGAGCCCTACCAGGTGCTCGCGGCAGACTTCGTCAAGGCGCCTCCCGTCGGCCGCTGCGCCGGCGTCGAGGTGACGTTCCGCGCGGCCGAGCCGGGCCACGCGGTCGAGGTCTCGCTGAGCGAGGACGACGCGCCGCGGCGCGCCCGCCTGCGCTCGCACCGCGTCATGCGCGGGCCCTCCTGAGCCGGATGCGGGTCAACGACGACAACGAGGTGCGGCTGATGTTCCACCGCGCGCTCGCCGGTGAGCCGGTCGTCCTCGACGTGCGGCTCGAGAAGCTCGTCGGCGAGATCCTGCAGCTCGCGGAGCAGGTCAAGCTCGAGCAGCCGGAGAAGTACGCCGCGGTCAAGGTCTGGGAGACCGCTCCCGGCCAGATCTGCTTCCTGCTCGAAGACGCGGCCTAACCCCCCGCTATGCGAACCGCGATCGTCTCCACCTATCCGCCGCGTGCCTGCGGGATCGGCACCTTCGCAGCCGACGTCCGCGCCGCGCTGCTCGGGGTCGACGGAATCGACCGCGTCGAGAAGGTCGTCGTCGTCAACGACCCGAACCGTCCCCAGCGGCCGGGGCTCGTGGCCACGATCGCGCAGGCGGTCCGAGGCGACTACGTACGCGCGGCCAGGATCCTCGGCCGGCTCGACGTCGACGTCGTCCTGCTCCAGCACGAGTACGGGATCTTCGGCGGCGACGACGGCGCCTACGTGCTCTCGCTGGCCCAGGATCTCTCGCAGCCGCTCGTCGTCACCCTGCACACGGTGCTCTCGGAGCCCACGCCACATCAGGCAAGCGTGCTCACGGGGCTCTGCCGTCAGGCCGAGCTCGTGATCGTGATGACGGAGACCGCGAAGCGGCTTCTGGTGGCGAGCGGGTCGTGCGAGGCAGAAAAGATTCGTGTCGTACCGCACGGAGCGCCGACCGTGCTTGCGCGCCGCGCGGCGGCCCGCGCACTGGCTCTCGCCGGGGAGAGCCCCGCGGAGGACGACCGATTCGTGCTCTCGACCTTCGGGCTGATCTCGGCCGGCAAGGGGATCGAAACCGTGATCGAGGCCTTGCCGTCGATCGTCGCCCGCCATCCCGAGGTGCTCTACGTCGTGGCAGGTCGCACCCACCCCGACGTCGCACACCGGGAGGGCGAGCGCTACCGGCTCAAGCTCGAGCAGGCCGTGCTCGAGCTCGGCCTCGAGGATCACGTCGAATTCGACGACCGCTTCTTGGCGGTCGAGGAGATCGCCGACCTGCTCGCCGCAACGGACGTCTTCGTGACGCCGTACAAGGGGCGCGAGCAGATCGCCTCGGGCGCGCTCACATTCGGAGTCGCTGCCGGCTGCGCGGTCGTCTCGACGCCGTACTGGTACGCGCAGGACCTGCTTGCGTCGGGCGCCGGCGAGATCGTCCCGTTCGGCGACTCCGCAGCGCTCGCCGACGCCGTCTGCCGCTACATCGAGGAGCCGGATCGACTCGCGGCCGCCCGCGCCGAAGCCCGTCGGATCGGAGCGGAGCTCGCCTGGCCGTCCGTCGCCGAGGCAACGGCGTCCGTCCTGCGCGAGGCGGTCGAGCTGGCGCCGCGCCGCCGCCGGCCGCTCGCCCGGCTCGACCCACAGCTCGTGAGCATGCGCACGGGCCACCTGCTCACGCTCGTCGACGACGTCGGCATCGTTCAGCACGCAAACGGCGTGATTCCGAACCGCCAGAGCGGCTACTGCGTCGACGACGTGGCGCGGCTCGCGGTCGTGGCGCTGGAGCTCGCACGCCGCGGCGACGACGAGCAGACGTGGACGTCGATCGTCTACCGCTCGCTCGCATTTCTCCAGGACGCAACCGATCCGCAGCGCGGGATGCGCAACTTCATGGGCTACGACCGGCGTTGGCTCGACGAGCCGCACATCGGTGACCACGTCGGCCGCGCGGTCTGGGCTTTGGGTGACATCCTCTCGACGGCATGGGTGCCCGCCGTCGTCGGTCCCACTCGCCGCCTGCTCGACGAGATCGTCGGCACGCTCGACTCGAAGCTCTCGTTGCGAACCGGCGCCTACACCGTGCTCGGATTGGCGCGGCTCGACCCGGACCGGCTGCAGCCTGCGGCCCGGGAGCTGCTCGAGCGCCTGGTCGACGGGCTTGCCGCGGCATACGAGGCGCACGCCGACCCCGAGTGGCACTGGTTCGAGGACGCGCTCAGCTACGACAACGCCTGCCTGCCGCACGCCCTGATCGTCGGCGGCGTCGCACTCGGGCATGAGGATCTGACGCAGACCGGACTGAATGCCCTTCGCTGGCTCGGCGACGAGTCCGGCCTCGTCGAAGGAACGCTCCGGCTGACCGGTCACCATGGCCGGCATCGCACGGAGCCGGCTCCCGGCGGGGGCGACGAGCAGCCGCTCGACGCCTCGGCATTCGTGGCGGCGGAGCTGGCGGCATACGCCGCCACAGGCGATTCCGAGCACGCGCTGCGTGCCCAGCGGGCGTTCGACTGGTTCCTCGGCCGCAACCGGCTGCACCAGCCGCTCTATGACTTCGCGACCGGCGGCTGCAGCGACGGGCTCGGCGAGGAGACGACGAACGACAACCAGGGCGCCGAGTCGACGCTGGCAGTCCACCGTTCGGCACTGCTGCTCGACGCGGCCGGCTTGCCTGCCGTCATCCGCGACCGCGCGCGCGAGACCGCCGCGGCGTGACAGGCCGCGAGCTCTTTCAGCGCCACGACGCCAACCCGATCCTGACGGCGGAGGACTGGCCGTATCCCGTCAACGCCGCCTTCAACCCGGCCGCGGCGCAGCTCGACGCCGAGACCGTCCTCGTCGCCCGCGTCGAAGGCCTGACCGGAATCTCGCACCTCTCCGTCGCACGCTCCGCCAACGGCGTCGACGGCTGGACCATCGATCCGGAGCCGTTGCTGGCGCCGGAGGACGGAGTCGAGAGCGAGCAGTGGGGCTTCGAGGACGCGCGCGTCGTCTTCGTGCCCGAGCTCGAGCGCTGGGTGATCACCTGCACGGCCTACGGTCCGGCCGGCCCTGCGGTGTACCTCGCCACGACCGAGGACTTCAGGAGCGTCGAGCGGCACGGGATCGTCCGGCAGCCCGAGGACAAGAACGCAGCTCTGCTCCCTGAGCGGATCGACGGCAAGTGGGTCCTGTTCCATCGGCCGAGGACCGAATACGGGCCCTCACGAGGCGAGATCTTGCTCTCTCGGTCCTCCGACCTGATCAGCTGGAGCTCGCCCGAGCAGGTGATGCGGCCGCGCGAAGGGGCTTGGTGGGACTCGCTCCGGATCGGGATCGGCCCGCCGCTGCTGCGGACCGAGCACGGCTGGTTGCTGATCTACCACGGCGTCAAGGAGACCATCACGGGCGGTATCTACCGTGTCGGCCTCGCGCTCACGGACATCGACGAGCCGACACGGGTGCTCCACCGGCTGCCGGAGTGGATCCTGGGACCGTCCGCGCACTACGAGCGCGAGGGAGACGTTCCGAACGTCGTCTTCCCGTGCGGGCTCGTCCACGATGTCGAGAGCGACGAGCTCCGGCTCTACTACGGCGGCGCCGACACGTCGATCTGCCTCGCCACGGCGCGGCTCGACGACTTGCTCGCCGCGGTGCTCGCCGCGCCGCCCGACTAGACCTCTAGCGACTAGACGTCGAGCGACTTGCTGTGCTTCGCCGCGGCGCGCTTCTCGGTCCGGCGCTCCTTCAGCGTCTTCTGGGCCGGTTTCTTGCCCACCTTCTTCGGCTTCTGCTGACCCTTCATGCCCTCATTGTCGCACAGACACGACGGCGGCGTAGGCATCGAGATAGTCGTCGACCATTCGCGCCACGTCGAACCGGGCCACCGCGTCGGCTCTGATCGCGCCGCGGTCGAGGCTCGCCGTCCGCTCGACGGCAGCGACGGCGCCTGCGACATCGCCGACGAGGAAGCCCGTCGTCCCGTCCTCGATCAGCTCTCCCATCGAGCCGCGACTGAAGGCGATCACCGGCGTGCCGCAGGTCATCGACTCGACGACGCTGTACCCGAACGGCTCCTCGAAGCCGATCAGGTGCAGCAACACCTGCGCCCCCCCGAGCAGCTCCGCCCGCTCGCCAACGCCGACCGGACCGACGTACGAGACCCGCTCGCCGTCGAGCCGCGGGGCGACGCGCTCGTCGAAGTACTCCTGGTCCTGGACGATCCCCGCAATCACGAGGGGTAGCCCGGTGGCGTCGGCGACGTCGATCGCCTCCGCGGTCCCCTTGTCCGGATGGATCCTCCCGAAGAAGAGCAGGTAGCTGCCGGGTGCCGGGTGCAGCGGGAATGCGGCGGTGTCGATCCCGTGATGGATCGTGGCCACGTAGTCGAGGCTCGGATGTCGATCGGCGTCGCTGATCGCGACGTAGGCGCAGGTCGCGTTGTAGCGCTGGTAGACCGGCAAGATCCGCTCGGACGAGAAGCCGTGGATCGTCGTCAACACGGGTGTGTCGACGAGCTCGCTGTAGGTCAGCGGCAGAAAGTCGAAGCTGTTGTGGATCAGGTCGAACTCGCCGGCGCGCTCGAAGACGTGCGCGATGTGGAGGCACTCGACGACCTTCGGCTCGGCGCCGGGATCCTCGGAGTAGCTGCGCGCGACGACGGAGGCGAGCCGGCCGGCGGTGAGCGAGTCCGCAGTCGCGAAGAGCGTCACGTCGACGCCCCTGGCGACGAGTCCCTCGGTGAGGAGCGAGGCGAACTGCTCCCACGGCCCGTAGTGGCGCGGCGGCACGCGCCACGACACCGGCGCGAGCACCGCGACGCGCAGCGGCGTCACGGCGACAGCTCCGCCGAGACCAGCGACGCGCCGGCGACCATCGCCTCGAGCTTGCGGAGCGCCCGCTCACGCGGGAGGTACTTCATCCCGCAGTCCGGCGCGGCGACGAGCTGCTCCGGCGGCACGACCTCGAGCGCTCGTCGGATGCGGGCGGCGACGACGTCGGGCGTCTCGACCTCGCCGGAGCCAAGATCCAGAACGCCCAGCACGATCACCTTGCCGGGCAGCGCGCGGAGGACGACCGGGTCGAGCTCGGGCTGCGCCGCTTCGAGGGAGATGTGCGTGGCGCTGCAGTCGGCGAGCTCGCGCAGGAATGGATAGCCGGGCAGGCGGTCGTGGACGATGTGCGCATAGCCGAAGCACGTGTGCAGGACGGTCTCGCCGTCGATCCCGTCCAGGGCACGGTTGATCGCCTCGACCGCGTACTCGCGCGCCGCCTCGGGCCGCGCCTGCAGGTACGGCTCGTCGATCTGGACGAGGTCGGCGCCGGCGGCCTTGAGGTCGTGCAGTTCATCGTTGACCGCCTCGGCGTAGGCGAGCGCGAGGCTCCGGTCGTCGGCGTAGTGGTCGTTCTGCGCCTGCTGCGTCATCGTGAACGGCCCCGGCACCGTGATCTTGATCCGCCGGTCCGTGAGCGAGCGGAGGAACTCGACGTCGCGGGTCTCCACCGGGCGCGCGCGCCGGACCGGTCCGACGACGCGCGGGACAGGGTTCTCGTCGCCCGTCCGGTCGAGTGCGACGCCGGGCTCGTCCAGGTCGACGCCCTCGAGCGCGGTCGCGAACCGATTCGAGTAGCTCTCGCGACGCATCTCACCGTCCGTGATCACGTCCACCCCCGCCCGCTCCATGTCCGCCACGGCGAGCCGCGTCGCGTCGTCCTGCGCCTGCTCGAGGAACTGCTCCGGCACGCGCCAGAGCTCGCGTGCCCGCACGCGCGGCGGCAGCCGCTCGCCGAGCCGTTCACGGTCGATCAGCCAGTCCGGCTGCGGATAGCTGCCGACCACCGTCGTCCCGAGACCGCTCACGACGCCTGCTCGACGAGCTTCGACTTGTACTCGCTCCGCGGCAGGCTCCCGGGCGCGACGAGCTCGACCTCCGTCTGGACGACGAGCGCTTCGCGGAGCCGGTCGCGGATCGCGCCGGCGAGCGCCGCGTCGGGCCGTGCCTCGGGCGCGAGCTCGACGCTGACGGGCAGCGGCGGCTCCTGCTTCACCCCAGGCGCCCGCGGCCGGACGAGGATCTGCCCGCTCACGTCCGGCGCGAACGCGCTCACGACCTCGCGGATCGCGGCCGGGAAGACGTTGACGCCGCGGACGATCAGCATGTCGTCGGTGCGGCCGAGGCAGCGGACGCGTGGGCCGGTGCGACCGCACGGGCACGGATTCGTCCGCACCCGGACGTGGTCTCGGGTACGGAAACGGAGCAGCGGCGCGGCACGGTGCCGCAGATGCGTAAGCACGAGCTCGCCGGTGGCGCCGTCCTCGAGCTCGAGCGCGGCGCCCGTCTCCGGGTCGATCAGCTCCGCGTGCACGAACCCGCGCGCGCCGAGGTGCATGCCGTCCTGCTCCTCGCACTCGCCCCAGAGTGAGATGCCGATGTCGCCGATTCCCATCGCCTCGGTGACCTTCGCGCCCCAACCCACTTCCAGCTTTGCGCGGAACGACGACTCACCACCGCCCGGCTCACCCGCCACCAGCACCCGCTCGACGCTCGAGCGGCGCAGATCGTGGCTCTCGGCGAGGTACGCAGCGTAGGACGGCGTCAGCACCGCCGCGGCCGGCCTGAGCCGGTCGATCGCCTGCACCAGCCGCTCCGTGTGACCGGTGCCGACCGGGATGTGGCACAGGCCGAGCCGGTCGAACGCCGCCAGTGCCGCCCCGGCGACGAAGGGCCCGGCGTTGTAGGTCGAGACAATCCGCTGGCCGGCGGCGATACCCGAGGCGGCATAGCTGCGCGCCGATCCGGCCACCCAGTTCTCCAGATCACCTGCCGTCAGCGGGATGTAGCTCGGCTCGCCGGTGGTCCCGCTCGTCGAGTAGATCCGGACGATCTCGTCCGGCTCCGCGCAGAGGTGGGCGCCGAAAGGATTGTCGGGCGTACGGGTCTCCCGCAGCTCGTCCTTCTCGGTCAGCGGCAGCTGCCCGATCTCCGCCAGCCCTCCCCCGGTGTCGACGCCGGCGAGCTTGCCGCGGTAGAACGCCGAGCGCTCGAGCAGGTAGGCGAGCTGCGCCCGGTAGCTCGCGTCGTCGACGGCGAGCTGCTCCGCCCACGGCAGCATCTCGACCTCGGGCGCGAGCATCAGTCGCTCGCCTGCGCGGCTCTCTCCGCGAGCAGGAAGCCGATGGGATGCTCCTGCTCCTCGGCGAGATGCGCAAGCAGGCCGGCTGTGCGGGCGAGGATCGGCACGGCTTTCGCGGCGACCGCGGGGAAGCCGAGGTCGAGCAGCACCGCGGCGATCGGCATCGCCACGTTCAGAGTCAGCGGCATCCCCCACTCGCGGGCGACGGCATCGCGAAGCGCGCGCGCGAACGCCACGTGGGGGCCGCTGACACCGCGCTCGTCTGCGAGCGCGAGGATCCGCTCTGCGCGGGGATCGAGCGGCTTGTGCAGTGGATGGCCGAAGCCCGGCACCTTGCCGCCGGCGCTGTGGATCTCGCGTGCGACCTCGTCGGGCTCACGACCCGCGGCGACCGCCTGCTCGAGTAGTTGCGCGCACTCCTCCGACGCTCCGAGCACGACGGAGCCGGCGCCGAGGATGCCGGCGGCGACTGCCCCCTGCAGCGAGCCGGGGTCGGCGGCCAGGGTCATCCGCGCGGCCACGTTGCTCGGCATCAGGCCGTGCTCGGCGATCGCGACCAGCAGGAGGTCGAGGAAGTAGCGCTGCTCGTCGGTCGGCTCGTCGCCCGTGAGCAGGAGGTGGAAGTACTCGGTGAAGCCGACGTGGCCCATCAAGTCGCCGGCGAGATCGCGCCCGCGCACTTCGACCCGGTCGGGATAGGCCTGGCTGATCGCGGTCACGGCCTGCGGCCGCCGCTCACCCACTCTGCGGGCGGACGTAATCGATGTACCCGCGAACGTCGGCGACCGGCTCCGAGTACGCGTCGCCGAGCGTCTCCTCCATCCTGCTCATGTAGTCCTCGGCCCAGTCGGGGAACGGATAGTCGACCGCGCGCAGGAACTCGAGCGTCGCCGCGAGCCTCATGTCCGCGATCGATGGGCCGTCGCCGCCGATGAACGGCCGGTCGGCGAGGAAGAACGTCCGGTAGACCTCGAGCGGCCCGGCGAGAGCCGCCTCGGCGTCCTTGGCCGCCCTGGCCTTCGCGTCGTCGTCGGCATCGGAGGTGCCCACCTCGCCCGGGTACTGGCCGAAGCCGAGCGTCGGATACGTCGCCCGTGCGAGCAGCGGATAGAAGGTGCCGATCAGGTAGAACATCGCGCTGTCGACCATCGCGCGCTCGCCCGGATCGGTCGGGTAGAAACGGTCGAGGCCGTGCTTGTTGCAGAGGTACTGCATGATCGCGCAGCTCTCCCAGAGCGCGCCCTTCGGCAGACCCTCCTCCTCGAGCAGCGGCGTCAGGTCGGCCGGGTCCTTGGCGAGGAACTCAGGGGTGCCCTTCTTGCCCCAGACGTCCAGCTCGTCGAACTCGAGCCCGGCGGCGCGGACGAAGATCCGCACCGTCAGATTGTTGACGCTCGGCTTCAGGATGCTCAACGTGTTCGTGGCCACGGCTTCCTCCTAGCTGTAGGGGTTCTTCGGCGAGCGGTCGTCCGAGAGCGAGCGCGACAGGGCAGCGAGCGCCTCGATCGCGTCCGCGAGATGACGGGCTGCTCGAAGACGAAGGGCATGCCGAGCACTGCCCTGGCTCTGGAGTTTCCGCATCGACCCGTCGAGTTTCGCACTGCGCCGGTTACGGCGCAGCGAGCACCTCATCGACGAAGCGAAGCACCACCGGGTGCGCCGCGTTGATCAGGCGGCCGCCATCGACCCTCCCGACGCCGTTGGCAGTCACCGTCGGCATCAGCGCGTCGGCACCACGCTCTCGGTCTCCGCGAGCTTGCGGGCGAGCTCCGTGCGCGAGCGCACGCCCAGCTTGGCGTAGACGTGCGTGAGATGGCTTGCGACGGTGCGCTCGGCGAGGAAGAGCGCCGCCGCGACCTCCGCGTTCGTCCGCCCGTTCGCGACCAGGTCGGCGACGCGCCGCTCCGCGGGCGTCAGCCCCTCCTGGCGCGTGCGCCCGCCGATCGCGCCGAGCTCCTCGCGCGCCCGCGCGGCCCAGCCCTCGGCGCCGAGCTTCTCGAACGCGGCCCGCGCCTGCTCGATCGCCTCGCGGGCCGGCCGCTTCTGCCGCGCCCGCCGCCGCGTGACACCGAGCGCGAGCAGCGCCCGCGCCCGGCCGAACGGGTCGCCCACTGCCTCGTGCTGCTCGACCGCGTCGGCGAAGAGACGCACCGCCGCCTCGACGTCGCCGCGCGCGGACGCGACGAGGCCGCGGCAGCGCGTTGCGTGCGCGAGGGTCCAGGCGCGGCCGAGCCGGCGCGATCCCGCCTCCCACGCGTCGAGTCGGACGGCCGCCTCGTCGACGAGGCCGAGCTCCAGCAGCGCCTCGACCTGCTCGGACCGCCACAGCTGCATGGTCGGCTCTGCTCCGTCCGCAGCGTCCGTCATCTCCTCCACCACCCGGAAGCGGTCGACGGCTGCGGCCGCATTGCCACTCCAGAGCTCGACCGTGCCGAGCGTCGCCAACGGCCCGTGCAGGCGCACGGCGTGCAGCTCCGACAGCCGGCACCCCTGCTCCGCGAGCTCACGGGCGCGCGCGAGGTCTCCGCGGTGCGCGGCAATGAGGGTCAGCGGGAACAGGCTCGTCGGGGACGCGGCGTCGTCGCGCACGTACGGGCCGTTCAGCTGACGTGACTGCAGGGCGCGCTGCTCCGCCAGGACGTAGTTCCCCGTGCGCAGCTCGACCATCGCGAGATACCAGAGCGCGTACGCCGCCATTCGCTCGTCCCGCTCGCTCCAGTCCGCGTGGAGGGTCTCGAGGAGTGCTCGCGCGCGCTCGAACTGGGCCGACCAGAGCAGGGCGTGCGCGAGCGAGAAGCCGGCGTCGGCCGTGGCTTGCGAGGGCTTGGCACCGGAGACGAGCCGGTAGGCCTCCTCGGCGAGCTCGAGCGCGCCCGGCCTGCCCGCGTTGAGCTGAATCAGGGCGAGCCCGCCGAGGGCCGACGCGCGAAGGCCCGCGTCTCCCACCTGCTCGGCCAGCTCGACCGCTGCGAGTGCGTGCTCCTCCGCGGCGTCGAGCCCCTCCAGGAACCGCACGTCCAGACTCAGCCGCTGGTGGATCGACGCCCGCAGCGCGGCCGGCGTCCCGGGCTCGAGCAGCGCCTGCTTCAGCAAGGGGACGGCGCGTGGCATGTCCTCGCCGTCCGCGAGCAGGACGATCGCCTCGGCTCGCCCCGCGCCCGTCTCCGCCCGTGCCGCAAGCTCGGCCGCAAGCGCCCGCCCGCGCTCCACCTCGCCGGCCGCGAGGTGTGCACGCGCTGCGGCGGCCACGCGACGATCGAGGATGGCGCCGTTCCCCGGCGGCGTCAGCCGCACGGCGTGCTCCCCCAGCTCGCCGGCGACGGTCGGCGCGCCCTGCGCAGCCGCGGCCCCGGCGGCAGCCTCGAGCTGAGCGGCGAGCTGGGCGTCGGGCACGTCGGTCGAGAGCGCGAGATGCCGCGCGCGGGCGAGCGGATCCTCGGTGAGCTCGGCCAGGCGCCGGTGGGCGCGCTGCCGCTCGCTCGCGGGCAGCTCCTGGTAGAGGACGGACGCCAGCAGCGGGTGCGTGAAGCGGATCGTGCCGCCGGCGACCTCGATCACGTGCTCGCCGAGCGCCGGGTCGAGCGCGTCCTGCTCGATCCCCGCGCCCGCGAGCTGCGCAGGTGTCAGACGCGCGTCCGCGGACGCCAGCACCAGTGCGTCGTGCGTGACGCCGGTGAAGCCGTCGAGGCGGGCGGAGACGAGCTCCTCCAGCCGCTCGGGCACCGGCAGCGGCTGCGTCGGGTCCCGGATCGCACCCTCGCTGCCGAGCGCACGGGCGAGCTCGAGCGCGTAGAACGGATTGCCGCCCGACACCTCGTGCAGCCGGAGCAGCGTCGGCCGCGGCAGGCCGCCGGCGAGCAGGCTGCGCAGCACCTGGTGTGTGGCGCCGACGCTGAGCGGCCCGACCTGGACACGTTCGATCCGGTCGGCGTCGAGTGCGTCCTCGACCGCCGTCGACTGCCCCGGCTCGCCGAGCCGCCGTGTCCAGAGCAAGACGATGTTCGCCTCCGTCAGCCGCCGGAGCGCGAACCCGAGCGCGCTCGCGGAGGAGGCGTCGAGCCACTGGAGGTCGTCGACCGCGAGGACGAGCCCATCTTCTGCGAGGAGCTCCAACGCGCTGCGGACGGCGACGCCGAGCGCCCGCTGGTCGACGGGCCGCCCGACCGCGTCCTCGACGAGCAGCACCACCTCGAGCGCCCGCCGCCGCGGCGGCGTCAGGCTCGACAGCACCTCATCGAGGGCGCCGTCGAACAGGTCGCCGAGCCCCGCGTACGCGAGCCCGCGCTCCGACTCGGCCGGACGGGACGAGAGCACGCGGAGCCCACGCCGACGCGCATCCTCGACCGCCGCGCGCCAGAGTGTCGACTTGCCGATTCCGGCTTCGCCCTCCAGCGCGAGCGCGATCGGCCCCTGCTCGTCCGCGCGCCGGTCGAGGAACGCAGACAGCGAGCTGAGCTCCTCGTCCCTGCCGACGACCTCGACTGCCATTCGGCCACCCATCGTGACAGGGTGGATCGCGAAAGTCAGCCGCCGCTACTTGGACCGGCCCAGCTCCCGCTCGACCTCGTCGAGCCAGTCGCGCTGGACCTGGAGCAGGCGGTTGCCGAGATCGGAGACCAGGAGCAGATAGCTCCGCCGGTGGGGCAGCTGCTCCAGCCGCTCGCGGGCGACGTCGAGCTTCGCCTGCTGTCCTTCGATCTCCCCTCGCAGCGTCAGCAGCACCTCGAGCAGCTGCTCGTCGTCGCCGAGGATGTCGCCCGACATCAGCTTGGGCACCGCCTCGTTCTGGATCCGCGGCAGCGACGGCGGCTCCAGGATCCACTCGCGGAGCGCCCGCCGGCCGCTGTCGGTGAGCGTGTAGAACGAGCGCTCCCGCGTCTTGCCGGGGCGCTTCTCCGAGGTGACGTAGCCGAGCCGCTCCAGGCGCTTCGGCTCCGCGTAGAGGCGCGAGGCCGCGACGGCGTAGAAGATCGCGCCGCCGCTGCGGTTCATCTCGACGAGATCCTGCGGCGATGCGCCGCCGTCGCCGATCAGCGCGAGCGTCACGTACGACACGTTGTTGAGGTCGCCGGCGATTGCGGGCCCTTTCACTTGACTAACTCCTAATGAGAGTTTATAAGACTCCTAAAGAGAGTTTAGCGAAAGGAGCGAGCGATGACCACCATGCCCCAGACCAACCCACTGGCAACACTCGCGGAGCAGCTCCGCGGCGAGCTGATCACACCCGGCGACGCGGCCTACGACGAGGCCCGCCTCGTCTGGAACGGGATGATCGACCGCCGGCCCGCGGCGATTGCGCAGGTGCAGGGCGCAGTCGACGTCGTCGCCGTGGTCGACTACGCGCGCGAGACGGGAACCGAGCTGGCGGTGCGCGGCGGCGGCCACTCCTCCGCGGGCTATTCGACCGTCGACGGCGGCATCATCCTCGACTTCTCCCGCATGCGGGCCGTCTGGGTCGACCCGCAGGCGAAGGTCGCTCGCGCGCAGGCGGGCGCGCTCTGGGGCGACGTCGACCGGGAGACGCAGGCGCACGGGCTCGCCGTCCCCGGCGGCCAGATCTCGCACACGGGCATCGCAGGGCTCACGCTCGGGGGCGGCATCGGCTGGCTCTCGCGCCAGTACGGCCTGACGATCGACAGCCTCCTCTCGGTCGAACTGGTCACGGCGGACGGCCGGCTCGTGACGGCTTCCGAGACCGAGCATCCCGACCTCTTCTGGGGGCTGCGCGGCGGCTCCGGCAACTTCGGCGTCGTCGTCTCCTTCGAGTACCGGCTGCACGACGTCGGCCCGCTCGTCCTCGGCGGACCGCTCCTCTACGAGCTCGACGACGCGCCGGCCGTACTCCGCAACGCCCGGGACTACTTCGTCGACGCGCCCGACGAGGTCTCGCTCTGGCTCGTGCTGACGCACGTGCCGCCGGCGCCGCCGTACCCGCCGGAGCGCTGGGGCACGCCGGTGCTCGCCGTCGTCCCCTTCTGCACCGACCTCGACCGCGGTCCGGCGCTGCTCGAGCCGCTCACCTCCTTCGGGTCGCCCTTCGCGAACATGCACGGGCCGATCCCCTACACCGCGCTGCAGGCGGCGCTCGACGACGTCGATCCGCACGGTCACCGCTACTGGGAGCGCGGCGACTACCTGGCCGACCTCTCCGACGGCGTCATCGAGGCGTTGGTCGCCGGAGGCGGCAGCACGAGCTCGCCGCTGACCGAGATCCTGATCTTCCCGATGGGCGGCGAGACCGCGCGCGTGCCGGCCGACGCAACCGCGTTCGGAGACCGGTCGGCACCCTGGGCGGTCTGGGTCGCAACCCAGTGGACCGACCCGGACGAGGACGCAATCCACCGCGACTGGACCCGGAGCTTCGCAGCGACGCTCACACCCTGGACGACCGGCGCGGTCTACGTCAACGCAATCGGCGGCGACGTGACCGAGGCGCGCAAGCTGGCGGCGTACGGCGGCCCGGCGAAGTACGAGCGGCTACGCAAGCTCAAGCGCGAGTGGGATCCCGAGAACCTGCTCCACCTCAACCACAACGTCGCTCCTTAGAGCGCGTTTCGGAATGACGCTTCGCCGTCGGGACGGGCTGGGTGGTGCGAGCGCAAGGACGCAGGGAGCCCCGATAGTGGAGCTATCGGGGCGACTGAGGACGCCGCGATCGTGCCGCCCAGCGCGGCCCGCCTGCTCAAGGCTTCATTTCGAAACGCGCTCTTAGGGCGCGGCCGGGCAGCGACCGGGCGCGACAGAGTGCGCGGGCCCTCGCAGGTGGTAGGTCACGGCGCCGACCGTGCTCTGGATGCAGTACTCGCTGCGCTGCGCCCACACGACGCTGATCCCCTGGACGCCGTAGTCCCAGACGCGGATCTTCGCCAGCGTCAGGCCTGTGTAGCCACCGTTGTCGGCGGCGTAGACCTCGATCGCGGGGACTGCCGCGCGCAAGCGGGTTTGCGCGGTCGCCGCGGCGTCACTGGTAGCGGGCGGCTTGGGTGCAGGCTGGGCGACGACAGCGCCGCGGACACCACAACGACCCTTCCGAACAGGGCCGCGAGGGCCGTCGTAGTGAACGACCGGCCCGGGTGCCGTGCTCTGCAGGCAGTACCCGTTCTTCGCAGCCCGCTTGACGGCGACACCGCGGACAGCCCTGTCGTACGCGCGGATCCTGGCCAGCGTCAGGCCGACGTACGTTCCGCGGTCGGCGCGATACGCCTCGATCGCGGGGATCGCCGACCGCACTGCCTTGGCCGCCTGTGGCACCGTCTCCGAGCTCGCCGCCGCGTACGCCGGAGCGATCGCCAGGAGCGCGAGCAGAAGCGCGGTGATGCGGCGGCGGCGCATGATTGGGCTGTCGGCGCGAGCCGCGCCGGGTCTGATCCCTCAGCCGAGCGATGTCCACGGTCATGCTTCCTGGAAGCGCTGCGCGCGCGTGTCGGCGCGGGCTTCGCGCCACCAGATCAGCTCGTAGGCGTGCAGCGCAACCCAGACCGCAGTCGCGAGCGCGAGCGCCGCGAGCGCCGGGATGGCGACCGCGGCCGGCAGCAACGCGACGAAGATGATCGCGGTGAGGAAGCGGCCCCGGCTGAGCGTGCGCGCCACGCGCAGCCGGATCGCCGCGTACGCGAGCAGGTAGAGCGCCGAGCCGCCGAAGAGGCCGAGCGCCGGAATTGTCTCGAGGGGGTCGCCGACGTGGGCGAGGGTCTTCTTCAGCGCGAGCGCGACGAGGACGATGCCGACGACCAGCGGCAGGTGCAGGTAGCTGAACACGTCGCGCGCGACGGCATTGCGTTCTGCGCCGCTTCGGTCGGTCAGCATCTGCTCCGCGCGAATCGAGAAGAAGTCGAAGTACGCCAGCCACATCGACGTCGCGACGACGAGCCCCAGGACTGCCGTCAGGATCACACCGGCGCTGATCCTCGTGTCGCCCACGCCGACTCCGATTGCGATCAGAGCCTCGCCGAGCGCGATGATCAGGATCAGCCCGTGACGCTCGGCGAAGTGGCCGGGGTGGACGCGCCAACCACTCGTGCCGCTCAGGAGCGGACCCAAGTAGTCAACCGCCAGCGCGGTCAGCCAGAGCAACGGTTTGAGCCCGCCGTCGACGAACCCGGCGGCGATGATCAGCCCCGCTCCCGCCACCGTCGAGGGAGCGATCCGGAGCACGGCCTCGAGCAGGTCGCGGTCGCCACGTCCGGCGAGCGCGAAGAGCGCCACGTGCATGACGCGCACGATCAGGAACGCAACCCCGAAGAGGACGCCGTGCAGGCCGAACGCGTCGGGAACGACCAGCGCAGCGACGAACATCGCGGTGATCGCAACCAGCATCGCGCCGCGCACCGCTCCCTCGTCCGGGTCGACGGTGTTCGTCAGCCACGCGTAGCCCGCCCAGGCCCACCACAGCGCAGCGAGGACCAGCAGGCCGTCGCCGAGCCCGCCCCACGTCGGGTCGTCCGACATCAGCGTCGTCACCTGCGTGAACGCGAACACGAACACGAGGTCGAAGAACAGCTCGAGCGGCGTGACGCGGTGCTCGTGCTCGCTAGGCCCGTCGCTCATGGGCGGACGCTACCGCGGCCCAGAGGTGAGAGCGCTACCTGATCCAGGCGACGGCGCCACCCGGGTCGCCGATCAGCTGGCTGACCGGGCGGGCCTCGCCGCCGTCGACCGGCACGACGAAGATGCGGCCGCTGCAGACGGCATGGCCGCATTCGGTGATCCGCGTAAAGGCGAGGTAGTCGCCGTCAGGCGACCAGATCGGCCCATACCCGTCGTCCGTGACTCGACGGCGCTCGCCACCGTCGAGCGGCATGACGTAGACGGCGCGCTTGTTCGCGGCGGGCTGAGTTCCGCCTGGCCCGGAGTAGGCGAGGGTTCGCCCGTCTGGCGAGACGCCGACGTAGTCGCCGCGCGCGAGCACCTTCCGGCCGCCGCCGTCCGCTCGCATGACGACGATGTCCGCATACACGTGGTTCTGGTCGTAGCCATTCGTGAATACGATTCGACCGTCCGGTGTCCAGCGCGGAGTCGATCCGGAGCCGAGGACCTCGAGGTCGCCGCCGTCCGGCGACATCGTGTACAGCGACTCGTCCTGCTCGAAGACGATGAGATCACCGTCCGGCGACCACGAGGGACTTGTGTTCAAGAAGTCCTGGACTGAGGGCTGACCGGGCGGGCCTCGCCGCCGTCGACCGGCACGACGAAGATGCGGCCGCTGCAGACGGCGAGACGCCGACGTAGTCGCCGCGCGCGAGCACCTTCCGGCCGCCGCCGTCCGCTCGCATGACGACGATGTCCGCATACACGTGG
>DATMEO010000138.1:0-7095 GCA_035556515.1 Gaiellaceae bacterium | reverse complement strand
ACCGATTCGAGCTACGGGATGGTTCGCACCGAGGTCCTGTGCGCCGCGTGCGGCGGGCACCTCGGCCACGTCTTCCCGGACGGTCCCGGCCCGACGGGCCAGCGCTACTGCATCAACTCCTGCGCGCTCGACCTGGAGAAGACATGAGCGCGCAGAGCGAGACGGCGACCTTCGCCGCAGGCTGCTTCTGGGGCGTCGAGGTCGACTTCCGCAACACGCCCGGCGTCACCGACGCCCAGGTCGGCTACTCCGGTGGGCACGCCGAGAACCCGAGCTACGAGCAGGTCTGCAGCGGCACGACCGGTCACGCCGAGGCGGTCGAGGTCACGTTCGACCCGGCCGAGGTCTCCTACGGCGAGCTCGTCGACAGGTTCTGGAGCTTCCACGACCCGACCCAGGTGAACCGCCAGGGCTGGGACGTCGGCACCCAGTACCGCTCCGCGATCTTCACCCACTCGCCGGAGCAGGCGGAGGTCGCGGCCGAATCGAAGGCGCGGGCGCAAGCCCGGTTCGGACAGCCGATTGCGACCGAGATCGCAGCGGCATCGACGTTCTGGCCGGCGGAGGAGTACCACCAGCAGTACCTCGTCAAGAGCGGCCGCGCGACCTGCCGGACCTAAGCCGCTCGGCCCGCGAGGAGCCTTGTGTTTCGGAAACACAAGGCTCCTCCGCCAGCCTTTCGGCACGATCCCGTCACGCTTCCGTGACGTTTCGAGCGGCACGATCGAAGCGTGCGCTTCGCGATTCCCCGATCGAGCCTCCCGTGCATCGACGACCTCGCCATCGAGCTCGACCGCGAGGGACAGCCGATCGCGGAGACGTGGCGGCGGGTCGGCGAGGCTGCGGCACTCCGTGGGCTGCCGCGTCCGAGCTATGCCAACGTTCGACGGCTCGTCCTCGCCGAGCGGAGGCGGCGCGCCGAGCTGAGTGACGTCTTGGGCGACGTGCTCGGCGACGTCGCAGCCGGCCGCGCCCCGGGTTTCGGGTACACGCGCGAGGCCCTACACGAGGCGAGCTCGCGGCGTCCGGCCGAGCCTCGTGTTTCCGAAACACAAGGCGACGAGCGCTGAGGCCGCCGTCGGCTTAGCGGGTCCCGATCGGCATCCGTAGCAGCCGCGGGATCGCGGCGGCGGCGCGCGCGGCGGCGGACGGCTGCCGCCCGGCGGCGAGCGCCTCCTCCGAGGCGAGCGTGCCCCAGCGGACGAGCTTGCCGCCGACGTAGCGGAACGGCTCGGGCGGCAGCCGCCGCGCCCGCCTGTCGACGAGCGGCAGCGCCGTCCACTCGTCGTGCGTGCCGAGCGCAAGCGACGCGAGGATCTGGCCACCGAGCCAGCTTGGCCCGACGCCGTTGCCGGAATAGCCGGCGCCGAAGTGGATCCGCGTGCCCGGGATCGTCCCGAAGCGGGGCAGCTTGTCGGCGGAGACGTCGATCGGGCCGCTCCAGCGCGCCTCGATTCGCGCATCCGCCAGCGCGGGGAGCAGTGTTCGCAGCCCGTCGTGTGCGCGCGCCTGCGCGGCGACGTCTTCGAGCACGCCGGGGCCGACCCTGCCGCCCGGCTCGAGCCGGCCGGAGCCGCTGCCCATCAGCACGCGGCCGTCGGGCGTCGTGCGGAAGTAGTGGAGGAACATACGGCCGTCCGTGACCGCCTCGCCTCCGGTCCAGCCGATCTGTGCCAGCAGCACCGGCACCGGCTCCGTGAGCACGACCGCGCTCGCGAACGTCGTCTGCCGTCCGCCGAGCGGCCAGCCCGTCGCCCAGGCGTTCAGCGCGAGCACGATCTCGCGGGCGCGAACGGTCCCATCGGGCGTCGCGACCCTCCCAGACTCGACCGCGGTCACAGGCGTGTGCTCGAACAGCTGGACGCCAGCGGCTTTGGCGGCTCGCTTCAGCGCCAGGGCCAGCCGCGCCGGCTGCACGATCGCGCCGTCGCGGAAGAAGACACCGCACCGGAAGCGCGGCGAGTCGAGCCGCTGCCGTACGTCCTCGCGTCCGAGTGCGACCGCCTCCTCCTCGACGCCGAGCTCGCGCGCCGCTCGCACCGAGCGTTCGACCACGGCCTCCTCGGCCTCCGTGGCGGCGACCTTGAGCAGGCCCCCTTCTCGCAACCAGACGTCCTCGCCTCGCTGCTGGAGCACGTCGCGCACCGCGGGCACGACCCGGCTCGACGCGTGCGCGAGCTGGAGTGCGGCGCCGTCGCCTAGCACGGCGCGGAGCGTCGCGAGCGACGACCAGTAGCCGTGGAGGAAGCCGCCGTTGCGACCGCTCGGCCCGTCGCCGATCTCGCGCGCCTCGAGCAGCGCAACGCTCAGCGCGGGGTCGCGCTCGCGCAGCGCCAGCGCCGTCCAGAGCCCGGTGTAGCCGCCGCCGACGACGGCAACGTCGACCTCGAGCGAGCCGGCGAGGGGAGGCGCGACCGTCTCCGACCGGTGTGCGCGCGCCTCCTCCAGCCACCACGACGGCCGCGACGGCAGCGGCGGCTTCAGGCTCCGCGGTCGCATCGACGCGACTCTATCCCGGCGGTTCGTTTTCCGGTTCGGCCGGGAACCTCGACGCCGTGCGAACGATGTTCGCGATCTACTGGTTCCTGATCCTCGGCGGGCTCGCGCTCTGGATCGGTGTCGGGCTGGTGGTCGATTGAGACGGTTCGTGTTCGAAAACGGCCTCTCGCTCTTCTTCGGCGTGATCTTCCTGGCGACGCTGATCGCGCAGTCGTTCGCCGGGCAGCGAGCCTTCAACGCCGACCAGCTCGCCCACGAGTCCCAGCCGGTCTCCTGGCTCGACTACGTGCTCTCGCCCGATTTCGGCGGTGCCGTGCTCGAGAACTGGCAGTCGGAGTTCCTCCAGTTCACGCTCTTCATCCTCGCCACCGTCTGGCTCGTGCAGAAGGGGTCGAACGAGTCGAAGCGGCTCGAGGACGCCGGCGTCGAGTCGGACCGCGAGCAACAGGTCGGCCGCCATGCGCCGGACGATGCGCCGCGGCCAGCAAAGTCGACACACGCCAGGCGACGGTTCTGGTACGAGAACTCGCTTGTGCTCGCGATGGCAGGGATCTTCCTGCTCTCCTGGGCCGGCCAGTCGCTGAACAACTGGCGCGCGGAGAACGACGAGCTGCGCGAGCACGGAGAGCAGACTGTCGGCTGGTCCGAGTACGTGCTGGGCGCCGACTTCTGGGAGCGCTCGCTCCAGAACTGGCAGTCGGAGTTCCTCGCGGTCGGGACGATGGCCGTCTTCACGATCTACCTGCGCCAGCGAGGTTCGCCCGAGTCGAAGCCGGTGGGCTCGCCGCACGACGAGACCGGCGCCTCCGGCTGACCTAGCGCAGCGCGTCGACGGACGCGGTCGTCACGATTCCTTCGACGCTGCGCGCCAGTTCTGCGTCCAGGGTGATGAACGCGTCCGCCTGCAGCTGAGTGAGCGCAACGTACTCGGCGTTGTAGGTCGACGCCCATCCCAACTGATCCGCCAGCTCCCATGCTCGACGCCGGAGCACGGCGTCGCCGAGCAGCCTGATCGGCATCCGCCCGATGCGGGTGAGGCGGTCGCGCGCGACGTCTGCCGGGAGCTCGCCCCGCTGGACGGCCTCGTGCAGAGCCGACAGTGTTTGGGAACGAAGGAGCGTCGGTGCGAGGAGCTCGTGCGCGCCCGAGACCTCGACCTCCGCGCTCGCCAGGTGGAGGACGGCGCCGGCGTCGACGACGAACCTTGTCATCGGGTACCACCCTACCGCTGCCCGGCGAACCCGTAGCGATTCGCCCACCAGCTGCGTTGTGAGACTGATGAGGACGAGGGGTCGTCGCAGAAGGGACACGTGCGTGCTCGCGGTCGGCGCCGCAGCACTCGCCTCCGTCTTCCTGTTTGCCCAGACGGCGGCATCGAGTGGGAACATCGAGTGCCGATACGGCGCGATCAGCGCGATCGGGCCGGTCGACGCACAAGGGCACGGGGACACCATCCCCGATGTCCGCTGCCTGGAGCCGTGAGGCTCGGAGAGTGGGCGGTGACGGGCTCGAACCGCCGACCCCCTGCGTGTAAAGACAGATTGGAGCGGCGCGCCCCGGCGTCAACCGGCGTGGTAACTCGTGATGCACGGCTCCTGACGGCCGCGATTGCCGATGAAGGCCGAGTGTTACTGACCACGGACTGACCACGCTCGTCTGGGCTGACCCGTGAGGGCGAGCGACCGCCAGAAGACACGTCAAATGTTGACTACTAGGACGACGACCGTCAGCTCTGCAGACCCAGCCCTTCCGGTCACTTCCCAGCAGCCGACGGTCGGGAAGATAACCCCGCTTGCCTGGAAGCCGATGTCGCCGTAGCCGTTCGGAACCTCACCCCGTAACGGCGGTGCCGACGCGTCGAGCCGCCCACCGCTGATCCTCAGTTGGCCGGAGACGCCCCGCCACCACGGGAACTTGGTGCGGATCGATCCGTCGGGCTGCAAAGTGTTCGCTCCAGCCGTAATCACCGCGCCCGGCCAGAGAGAGACCCAGAGAACGCCATTTCCGTGGACGTTCGTGCTGTCAGCCGCGGAGACGCCGGGTGGGTTGCTTCTGTTCGGATTCGTGACTGGGCAGCCGAAGTTCGTAGCAATTTGACGGCGCAGCGCGGTGTTGTCGGCCTCGAGGTACTCCGCACGCTTTCGAAGCTCGGTGTTCGTCGCCGTCAGCTTGCGTTTAGCAGCATTGAGCGTCGCCACCTTCTCCTGCAACGCGGCGACTTGTCGCTTCAGCTGAACGACCTGCTTGCCAATCGGTGGTGCGCCCTGTGCGGGGAGCACCGCGAATGCTGCGACTGCGAGGGCAAGAGCGATCACACGCTTCATCTCCGAGCCTCCGATTCCGGTCGTTACTCAAAGCGTGGCAGATCGGGTTGCAGATCGCCATGCCGCATTGCCCGAGGTCACCACCTCGCGGCGACCCGCAGCCGAGAGAGCGAAACCCGCCTGGGCCAGCGTCCCTCTCGCCTGACCGTCATCCAGCGGCAGCAGCTTCCGCCGCAGCCTGAGCCTGGCGGATCCGCTCCTCGCGAGCCTCCCGATTGAACGCGTGCGTGTAGATCCGCTCGGTGACGCCCGCAGTCGTGTGCCCCATCACCTCGGCCACGTCCGCAGAGGTGAGCCCGAACTCGGCCATCATCGAGGCGAAGGCGTGGCGGGCGTCGTGCGGCGTCACCTTCGGCCCGTCCGTCAGACCGGCTGCCGCGACGGCCTCATCCCAGCCGCGCCGTCGGAAGTTGCCGTGCGCCGGGGGCTTGCCCCCTTTCGCTGCGAAGGCGCGCTCCCTAGCTCTCAGACTGGCGTCAAGTCCTGCGTCAAGTCGAGCCCGGATTGGACACCCGTTCGGCTCCACTGACCACATCGCTGACCACATGCCCTCTGACACCGGAGCTGAGAGGGCAGAAACGGCTTGATCTAGCGATGGGCGGTGACGGGATCGAACCGCCGACCCCCTGCGTGTAAAGCAGGTGCTCTACCAGCTGAGCTAACCGCCCTGGTTGTGCAATGCCCCCAACGGGATTCGAACCCGTGCAGCCACCTTGAAAGGGTGGTGACCTAGGCCGCTAGTCGATGGGGGCCAGGCGAGAAGGAGGATAGCGGCGGCGCTGGCCGCTATTCGCGGCCGTAGACGCTGAGAATCGTCGAGACGAGCTCGTCGAAGGCCTCCGACTTGGTCACGAAGGCGCTCGCGCCGGCTTCGAGAGCGGCCGCGCGGGAGAGCCCGTCGGTGTGGCCGCTGAGCGCGATCACGCACGGCGCGTGCTCGAGCGCCAGCAGTCGCCGCGTCGCCGCGGGCCCGTCGAGCACCGGCATCGACATGTCCATCAGGACGACCTCGGCCGCGGTGCTCTTGGCGGCCTTCACGGCTTCCCGTCCCGTCGCCGCGGTGCCGACGACTTCGAAGCGGCCGTCCTGGGAGAGCACCGTCGTCAGAGCGTGGGTGAAGATCTGGTGGTCGTCCACCACGAGCACGCGGATCCGCGGTCCCCCCTCCATGCGAAGGGGGACTATGCCAAGCCTCAGTGGTCGGACGCGCCGTTGCCGTTCTCGAACTGCGCTTCCTCGGTCGAGCCCTTGAGCGCGAGCGTCGAGCTCGTGCCGCCCGACACGGCCTGCGCGATCTCGTCGAACCAGCCGGCGCCGACCTCGCGCTGGTGCTTCGTCGCCGTGTAGCCGACGTCCTCGAGCGCGAACTCGCGCTCCTGCAGGCGCACGTAGGCCGGCATCCCCTCGGCCGCGTAGCCGCGAGCGAGCTCGAACATCGACTCGTTGAGGGCGTGGAAGCCGGCGAGGGTGATGAACTGGAACTTGTAGCCCATCGCACCGAGCTCACGCTGGAAGCGCTCGATCGTCTCGTCGTCGAGATGGCGGCGCCAGTTGAAGGAGGGCGAGCAGTTGTAGGCCAGCAGCTTGCCCGGGAAGTCGGCGTGGATCGCCTCCGCGAACTCGCGCGCGACGCCGAGGTCGGGAGTGGACGTCTCCATCCAGACCAGGTCGGCGTAGGGTGCGTAGGCCAGACCCCGGGCGATCGCCGCCTCGACGCCGGGGCGGACGCGATAGAAGCCTTCGGGCGTGCGCTCGCCGGTGATGAAGTCGCCATCCCGCTCGTCCGCGTCACTCGTGATCAGCGTCGCCGCGTCGGCGTCGGTGCGGGCGACGAGGAGCGTCGGCACGCCGAGCATGTCCGCGGCGAGCCGTGCCGCCAGCAGGGTGCGGATGAACTGGCCGGTCGGGACGAGCACCTTGCCGCCGAGATGACCGCACTTCTTCTCCGACGAGAGCTGATCCTCGAAGTGGACGCCTGCAGCGCCCGACTCGATCATTCCCTTCATCAGCTCGAACGCGTTCAGCGGGCCGCCGAAGCCGGCCTCGGCGTCGGCGACGATCGGGAGCAGGTAGTCCACCGCGTCGGTCTTGCCCTCCGCCCACTCGATCCGGTCGGCGCGCATGAGCGCGTTGTTCAACCGCTTCACCATCGCCGGGACGCTGTTGGCGGGGTAGAGGCTCTGGTCGGGATAGACGTCGCCGGCGAGGTTGCCGTCCGCGGCGACCTGCCAGCCGGAGAGGTAGATCGCCTTCAGCCCCGCCTTCGCCATCT
>DATMEO010000137.1:0-2913 GCA_035556515.1 Gaiellaceae bacterium | reverse complement strand
TCAGGCGCCAGAAGTCGCCGGTCAGCCCCAGCTCGCCGAGGATCGCCTGTGACTCAGACGGCGTGCGCGGCCGCCAGTCGGGCTCCACGCGTGTCCACCACCAGAGCCGCGCGAGCTCGTTCAACGTCGCAGCGCTCATCGTCGCGCCGGGCTCCCAGCCGTTCCGGTCGAGCCAGCGCCCGAGATGTTCCTCCGACCGGAGGAAGACCATCGTGCTTCAGGTGAAGGCGATGTCGTCCCACCATTGCCGGGCGGGGACGACGAAGTGGACGAGCAGGTCGGCGCCGTGGACGAGCTCCCCGTCTCGAAGCTCGAGCTCGAGCGGCTCGCCGCAGTCGGGGCACGCGGAGCTCACCGACCCGTCCGTGTGCAGCGCAGCCGGGATCCCAAGGGCGTCCCAGGCGCAGTTCGCGAACCAGGAGCGTCCGTCCGCCTCGACCCGGTGGGGCGTCTCGACGGCGGAGAACGGGTTCAGCATTCGGATCTCGGTCGTGCCCGGGTGGAGCACGAGCGCATGGCCGTCGTGGAGACGCCTGTAGGCGTCCGCGACCTCCTCCTCGCCGAGGCCGAGCGCCGCGGCTGTCTCTGCGGCCGTGCGTGTGCGTCCGTCCGCGACGAAGGAGCCGTAGAGGTGGTTGCGAATACGCAGGTCGACCTCGTCCACGCGGCGAGTATCCGTCATCAAGGAGGAATCGATGAACTTCGGCCTCGGAGCGATCCTGCTCCTCGTCGCGATCGCGCTGTTCGTACTTGCAGCCTTCAGTGACACCAACTTCCCGGAATTCACCGGCCTCGGCCTCGCTGCCTTCGCCGGCTCGTTCCTGGCCACCAGCCTCGGCTGGGCCGACCGCACGTTCGGGACGGGCGACCGGACGGGCGACCGCACCTAGGTCAATGTCGAAAGTGCCGGCGCCCGGTGAAGACCATCGCGGCGCCGGCGCTCTCGACGGTCTCGATCACGTCGAGGTCGCGCTTCGAGCCGCCCGGCTGGATGAAGGCGTCGACACCCGCGTCGAGCGCGAGCCGGGGGCCGTCGGGAAAGGGGAAGAACGCGTCCGAGGCGAGTGACGCGCCCGTGAGCGAGTGCCCGTGCTCGTGCGCCTTGTCGATCGCGATCCGCACCGAATCGACGCGGCTCATCTGCCCGGCGCCGATCCCGATCGTCTGCAGGTCCTTCGCGAGCACGATCGCGTTCGAGGCGACGTGCTTGCAGACCCGGGCGGCGAAGAGCAGGTCGCCCCACTGCGCTTCGCTCGGCTCGCCGGTCGCGACCTCCATCCCCTCGCGGTCCTCGACGTCCCAGTCGCGATCCTGCACGAGCAGGCCGCCGAGGACGCGCTTGTAGTCGCGCTCCGACGCCTCTGCCGTGCGCCGCTCGGTGTCGTTGAGGATCCGGATCGACTGCTTGCGGATCAGCGCCTCGAGTGCGACCTCGTCGTAACCCGGCGCGAACAACACCTCGACGAACTGCTCCGCCAGCCGCTCGCCGAGAGCGGCGCTGACGGCGCGGTTGAGGACGACGACGCCGCCGTACGCGGAGACCGGGTCGGCGCCGAGCGCGATCTCGTAGGCCTCCTCGATCGACGCGCCGACGGCGACGCCACACGGGTTCGCGTGCTTGACGATCACGCAGGCGGGAAGCGCGAACTCGCGCACGAGCATCCGCGCCGCGTCGAGATCGTTGAGGTTGTTGAACGAGAGCTCGCGGCCGTGCAGCTGCTCGACACGCGCCAGTAGGTGTGTGCGGACGCCGCGCTCGGCGTAGTAGGCCGCGCTCTGGTGCGGATTCTCGCCGTAGGCGAGGTCGAGGTGCTTCTCGAAGACGGGCGTGAAGACCGGCGGGAACGACTCGCGCCCCGCGAACCAGGTCGCGATCGCAGCCTCGTAGCCCGCCGAGGTCGCGAAGGCTGTCGCCGCGAGGCGCCGGCGCGTCTCCACCGAGAGCTCGCCTGTCTCGCGCAGCTCCGCGAGCACGGGCTCGTAGTCGGCGGGGCGGCAGACCGGCGCCACGTGCGCGAAGTTCTTCGCCGCCCCGCGCAGCATCGAAGGGCCGCCGATGTCGATCATCTCGACGGCCTCCTCCTCGCGGACGCCGTGCTCGCGCGCGACCTGCTCGAACGGGTACAGGTTGACGCAGATGAGGTCGAACACCTCGATCCCGTGCTCGGCGAGCGCGGCGAGATCCGTCTCGACCTCGCGGCGGGCGAGGATGCCGGCGTGGATGCGCGGGTGGAGCGTCTTCACTCGCCCGCCGAGCATCTCGGGGAACCCGGTCAGGTCCTCGACCTTCGTCACCTCGAGGCCGAGCTCCTGGATCGAGTCTGCGGTGCCGCCGCTCGCGACGAGCTCCCAGCCCAGCGAGGCGAGGCCCTTCGCCAACGTATCGAGGCCGGTCTTGTCAAAGACCGAGATCAGCGCACGCCTCACGTCCCTGGCCGCCTTCGTACGTCCGTACTGTGCCGCCGGCCTACGCGACGCGAGCGACGTCCCAGGAACGTGAGGTGCGTCACCGAGGACTCCGAACGAGTTCGTTGACGACCTCGGGAAGCAGCCGGTGCTCGACCGCCCGGATCCGTTGCGTCAGCGTCTCCCGCGGCTGCACGCGAACGGGCTCCTGGCGGATCACGGGGCCGGTGTCGAGCCCCTCGTCGACGAGGTGGACGGTGACGCCGGTCGTCTCGACGCCGGCGGCGAGCGCGTCGTCGATCGCGCGGGCGCCGGGAAACTCCGGCAGCAGCGAGGGATGGACGTTGACGATGCGGTCGGGGAAGCGTTCGAGGAAGTAGGGCGTCAGCAGCTGCATGTAGCCGGCGCAGACGACGAGCCGCACCCCTTGCTCCTGAAGCCAGTTCGCCATCGTGGCGTCGCGCTGCGCACGGTCGGAGTACTCCGCCAGCTCGAAAGCTGCGGCGG
>DATMEO010000136.1:0-4469 GCA_035556515.1 Gaiellaceae bacterium | reverse complement strand
GGGACGACGGCAAAGGTGCGGAACCCGATCGCGGTGGCGGTGCTCGCGGTGGTCACGCTCGCGATCTATCTCGTCTGCTGGTGGTACTTCATCAACCGCGAGCTCGCAGACCTCGGCCGCGCGAAGGGGACGAGCGAGCTCGGCGACAGCCCGGCGCGCTCGACGCTTGCGCTCTTTCCGGGCGCACTCCTGATCGTTCCGGCGCTGTGGACGACGGTGACCACGTTCAAGCGGGTGCAGGCTGCGCAACGGCTGACCGGGCAGACGCCGATCAACGGCTGGCTCGGGCTCGTGCTCTACATCGTCATCTCGCCGGCGCTCTACGCCTACATGCAGAGCGGGCTGAACGGCGTCTGGAAGGCGCAGGCGAGCGGGGGCGAGCCCGCGGCGGTCTGAGTCAGCCGGCCAGCGCTCGGATCCGCGCCGCCGCGCGCGCGAGCCCGTCCTCGTCGAAGAGGTGGGGGACGCAGTTGCGGATCTCGTGGGCGGGACCGTCGAGCTCGTCCGAGCCTGCGGCCGCGTTGACGGCGTAGCGGACGGGGATCTCGTGACAGACGACGAGGATCCGCTGCTCGCTGCGCTCGAGTAGCCGCTCGAACGCGTCGGCGTAGCGGAGCGCCGCCGCGTCGAGGCTCTCGCCGTCGGGGAACGCGTCGGCGCGACCGCGACCGCGCTTCCACGCTCGGTAGGCCTCGATCGACTCGCCTTCGAGCTTGCCAACGTCGATGTCGTCGAGCAGGGGCTCGACCTCGACCGCCACCGCGCGCCCGGCGAGCGCGATCTCCGCCGTCTGCTGCGTGCGCCCGAAGCGGGTGTGGAGGCAGAGGTCGAGCGCGATCCCCGTGAGCTGAACCGAGAGGGCCGTTGCCTCCGCCTCGCCCTGCAGTGTGAGCGCGACCCTCACCGACGGGTCACCGTTGATCCGCTGCGTCGCATTCAGCTCCGACTGACCGTGGCGGACGAGGACGAACAGCCGCATCCGTCTAGCCTATGCCGATGGCGAAGGTCCTCTTCCTCTGCATCGGCAACGCCGGACGCTCCCAGATGGCGCACGCGTTCCTCGAACGCCTCGGCGGGCACGAGGTTCGCTCCGCCGGGAGTCGCGCGGAGGCGCACCTGCACCCGGAGGTGGTCGAGGCGATGCGCGAGATCGACTACGACCTCTCCGGCCGGACGCCACGGCAGCTCGAGCCCGAAGCGGACGCGGCCTGGGCCGACGTGGTCGTAACGATGGGCTGCGGTGACGTCTGCCCGGTTCTGCCGGGCACGAGCTACATCGACTGGGGGCTCGACGATCCGGCCTGGATGTCGCTCGAACAGGTCCGTGAGCTGCGCGACGAGATCGAGCAGCGCGTCGCGGCGCTGGCTCGAGGGCTCGACTCGGCCCGAGCGGCCTCTGCTTGAATGGTCCAATGACGGCGCAGGTCGAGGAGCTCGGCGGCGACACCGTCCGCCTGAAGGTGGAGGTGCCGGCGCACGACGTCCACCACGCCGTCGAGCACGCGACCTCCGACCTGGCGCAGTCGGTCAAGATCCCGGGCTTCCGGCCGGGCAAGGTGCCGGTGCCGATCCTGACCCAGCGTCTCGGCAAGGAGCGGATCATGGCCGAGGCGGTCGACAGCCACATCGGCGGCTGGTTCTGGAACGCCGCCGCCCGCGCGCGCATCCGCCCCGTCGCGCAGCCGCACTACGACTACGAGCTCCCGACCGGCGACGGGGCCGACTGGGAGTTCACGGCGACCGTGCCCGTGCAGCCGAAGGTCGACGTCGTCGACTGGAGCGAGCTCGAGGTCGGCAAGCCCGACGCCGGGGTGCCCGAAGAGCTGGTTACGCAGGAGCTCGAGGCGCTGCGCGAGTCGGTTGCCGAGCTCGTTCCCGCCGGTGAGCGGCCGGCGCGGGAAGGCGACACGCTCGTCGTCGACATCGTCTCGCCCGACGGCGAAGCGCAGCGCGACACGGTCGTCGAGCTCGGCTCCGGGCGTCTCGTCGAGGAAGTCGAGGCGGCGCTCGTCGGCGCTTCAGCCGGCGAGACGAAGAGCGTCGCCTATGAGCTCGCTGACGAGTCGACCTCGAACGTCGACATCACCGTCAAGGAGATCAGCGAGAAGGTGCTGCCCGAGCTCGACGACGAGCTCGCCCGCTCGGCCAGCGAGTTCGACACGCTCGACGAGCTGCGCGCCGACATCGAGCAGCGGCTGCGCGAGGCCGTCGACGCCGAGATCGAGAACGCCTTCCGGGCCAACGCCGTCGACGCGCTGGTCGCGGCCTCGAAGGTCGCACCCGCCGGTCCGCTCGTCGAGTCGCGCACCCGCGAGCTGCTGACCGGCTTCATCCGCTCGCTCGAGCGCCGCGGCATCGCCCCCGAGACCTATCTGCAGCTGACCGGCCGCTCGGCCGAGGAGCTGACCAGCTCGATGCAGATGGAGGCCGCGCTCTCGGTCGCGCGCGAGCTGGCGCTCGAGGCCGTCGCGGACAAGCTTGGCATCGAGGTCTCGGACGACGAGGTCAAGCAGCTGATCCGCGAGCAGGCTGAAGCGGCGGGCGAGGATGCCGACAACGTGATCGAGGATCTCTGGCAGCACGGACGCCAAGAGGAGCTGCGCGAGGACTTGCGTCTCCGCGCCGCGCTCGACCGCGTCGCCGCCGAGGTGAAGCCGATTCCGCTCGAGCAGGCCCAGGCGCGCGACGCGATCTGGACGCCCGACAAGGAATCACCGGAGCAAGAGACAAAGTTGTGGACCCCAGGTAACTGATGTGACTGGCAAGGAGACTGCATGAGCCCGTTGATCCCGATGGTGATCGAGCAGACGTCGCGCGGCGAGCGCTCGTTCGACATCTACTCCCGCTTGCTGAACGAGCGGATCATCTTCCTCGGCACCCCGGTCGACGACCAGATCGCGAACCTGATCGTGGCGCAGCTGCTGCATCTCGAGTCGGAGGACCCGGACAAGGACATCTCGATCTACATCAACTCGCCCGGCGGATCCGTCTACGCCGGCCTGGCCATTTACGACACGATGAAGTTCGTCAAGCCGGACATCCAGACGATCTGTGTCGGGATCGCGATGAGCATGGGCGCGCTCCTGCTCGCCGGTGGTGCGGAAGGGAAGCGAATGGCGCTGCCGAACGCAAAGATTCTGATCCACCAGGTGTCGGGCGGCTTCCAGGGACAGGCGACCGACATCGAGATTGCGGCGCGCGAAACGATCGCGCTGAAGCGACGGCTCGAGGAGATTTTCAGCCAGCACTCAGGGCAGGACATCGAGAAGGTCTCCAAGGACATGGAGCGCGATTACTTCCTGACGGCGCAAGAAGCGAACGAGTACGGAATCATTGACAGAGTGATCGAGCATCGCTGAGAAACTGGCCCTGAACCTGACCTAGCGGTTCCCCCGAAACTGGAGTACAAGAGAGACATGGCCCGCGCATCCGAAGGCAACGAGCAGCTCCTCTGCAGCTTCTGCGGCAAGAGCCAGCGTCAGGTCAAGAAGCTGATCGCGGGCCCCGGCGTCTACATCTGCGACGAGTGCATCGATCTCTGCAACGAGATCATCGACGAGGAGCTGACGACGCCGACGCAGCTCGACCTCGACAATCTGCCGCGCCCGCTCGACATCTATTCCGTGCTGAACGACTACGTCGTCAGCCAGGAAGAAGCGAAGCGGACGCTCGCGGTCGCGGTCTACAACCACTACAAGCGCGTCCGGATGGGCCAGGAGGACGGCGACGTCGAGCTGCAGAAGTCGAACATCCTCCTGCTCGGCCCGACCGGCTGCGGGAAGACGCTGCTGGCGCAGACGCTGGCGCGGATCCTGAACGTGCCGTTTGCGATCGCGGACGCGACCGCGTTGACCGAGGCCGGCTACGTCGGCGAGGACGTCGAGAACATCCTCCTGAAGCTGATCCAGGCGGCGGATTTCGACATCAAGAAGGCCGAGACCGGGATCATCTACATCGACGAGGTCGACAAGATCGCGCGCAAGGCGGACAACCCGTCGATCACGCGCGACGTCTCGGGCGAAGGCGTCCAGCAAGCACTCCTGAAGATCCTCGAGGGAACCGTCGCCTCGGTGCCGCCGCAAGGCGGGCGCAAGCATCCGCACCAGGAGTTCCTCTCGATCGATACGACGAACATCCTCTTCATCTGCGGCGGCGCGTTTGCCGGACTCGACAAGATCATCGGCCGGCGGATCGGCAAGAACTCGGTTGGCTTCGGCGCCGACATTCGCTCGAGTCATGCTGAGGAGAGCGCCGAGCTGCTTGCCGACGTGATGCCCGAAGACCTGCTCAGCTTCGGTCTGATCCCGGAGTTCATCGGCCGGCTACCCGTGATCTCCGCCGTGCACCAGCTGCGGCGCGAGGATCTCGTCCAGATCCTGACCGAGCCCAAGAACGCGCTCACGCGCCAGTACCAGCGCTTCTTCGGCTACGACTCGATCGAGCTCGAGTTCCGCGAGGACGCCCTCTGG